>JAYTIE010000171.1:0-27003 GCA_043732015.1 Elusimicrobiota bacterium
CGGTGCGGGTCTGAAGCGTGCGGCCGAGACCCGTTCCCGCGAAAGTATCGTCGGTGGTTTCCTGGTCATAGTGGTTCACGCGACCACTTCCGTCGAAGACCGTCCCGCTCTGGACGGTGGTGACGACGGTATCGATCGTCTCCGACGTGTCCTGACCGGCGAGCTGCCGCATTTCTCCGCCCGTGGTCGCCTTCGTTTCGTGGAACCCGTCCAGCGTGATGTTCGACTTGTCGATCAGCGTGAGCAAGTCACGGAGAACAAGCCCATTGTCGGTTTCGACGGCCCAGTCCGTCACTTTTTCGGAGTACGCGGTCACCTGTCCCTTGTCGTCAGGAACGGCCGGGTCATAGGTCGTGGAAAGGCGATCGGTCTTCACGTAGTGAATGACCTGCTTGCCGTTGTCGTCGTAGGAAATTGTTGTCTCGAACTTGCCGGCCTGTCCGCCGCGCTTGTCGAAGCCGATGTCGGTCGTATACTTCACGACCGTTTCGCTGCCGACCACGGTGGTTTCCTGGAATCCCTTCAGCCGTCCGCGGCGTTCTTAGCCCAGGTTTAGCTGCGTGCCGTCCCATCCGGCGGTCGAGGGGTCAACCGCGGCATCCTGGTTGAATCCGTTCTGCCAGGCTTTCCAGGTGACATTGATGAAGCGTCCCGTCTGGTCAACCTTGAGATCGTGGTATTCGACCTGCTGCTTCTTCCGGTTGTAAACAATCCCGGAGCGGATCGTGTGGACGAGGTAGCCGCCCGCCGCATCGACGACTTCGTCGTATCCGGAGACATCACCGTTCTTGTAGAAGGTCGCGTTGAGGCGCCTCGTGTGAATCGCGCTACCATCGGCGTATCGCTCGATCTTGTCGAAGCCGGTCTGCTGTCCGTAGACGTCGAATTTTCCGTTTCGGAACTGGACTTCCGTGTTCAGGGTCGCGTCGGCGCCCTGGAGAATTTCGTTGTAGGCGGTCAGGTTGTCGCGGTTGTCATAAACGACGCCCGAGCGGATTTCCGTTTTGACCTGGCCCTTGGGATCGGTCGTCACCTGCAGGTACCCGTTTGACATGTACTCCTGGCGGGACGTGCGGATGGAGGTGAGCTTCCGGTAGTTGGTGTTGAACGCGTAGCTGGTCTGCTTGCGCTCGATCGTGGTGACGTTTCCATCGGCGTCGGTTTCGATCTGCTTGTAGGCCGTCTGGTACCAGTTGTCGCCGAAGCGCTGGTACTGGCCGTCCCGCATCGCGCTGGTCGTGCGGTTGCCGAACTGGTCGACGCGCTCTTCGTCGTAAGAAATCACGTACTGTCCGCGCTTCTCCTCGCCCTTGATCTTCTTGATGTCCGGGCCCTCGAGGTACTTGATGTTGCTGCGGTGAACGGTCGACAGATTTCCGTTCGGGTCGAGGATCGTCTCTTTGTACTCCTCGGTGATCTGCTTGCCGTGCTCGCTGGAGTCGGCCGAATACTTCAGGTTTTCGCGGACGGTGACCGTGACATTGCCACGGCTGTCCTTGGAGATGCGGGTGCTGGCGGTCTGCAGGCGGGTCTTCGGGTCGTACTTGATGCGGCGCGTGTCGACGGTCGTGATCTGACCGTTCCCGTCCAGGAAACGCTGGCCGCGGATCGCGACGACCAGGCCGTGGAGCGAGTACATGCGCGAGCCGTCGTCCTGAACCTTGGTGGAACCGCCCGCGCCGGAGATCGCCTTGCGCATGGACTGCATTTCCTTGTCGGTTTCATCGACGGACTTCTTGAGGTCTTCCTGGACTCTGCGAAGCTCCTTGGCAACGTTGATGTTCAGCTTGAACGTCGTGACGGTGTCAAGGATGTTGGCCTGAGAGCCGGGCAGCTTGGGCCGATTCGCAAACGTCTGTTCCTGAAAGATCTGTAGTTCTTCCATCTGGCGGAGAACGGACATCTGCCGTTCTTCATTCTTCACAACACTTTCGGGCGTAGATTGCCCTTGCTGCGGGAGGTCGGTTTGTCCACGGGGATCGAGGAGGTTGGCGTACGGGAAAGCGTTGAACCAGAGGGCGCTGGCCGGGAGAATCTGTTTGAGATTTTTCGCAAAGTGGAGTGTCTGGGACGCGAGCGGAGCGATGCCCGGAGGCAACCCCATCCAAACGGGAGCGCCCGCCATCGCGACCTGCTGCTGTAAGTCGACAACGACGACGAGCGTCGCGACGAACTTACGCAGTATGCGCTTTGTGTTTGGATTCATTCTCGTTTCGATCCCATGTTCGCGCGCGACCCGTGCGCGCGAGATTCCCGTAAACCTGCCGCCAATAAACGCTGTAAACAAACTGTAAACGTCGCGGTCTTAAGCCGGCTTTAAACCCCGGTTAAGAAGCGGAGAACGTGCATTCAGAAAAATTAAAGCGCTTTAATATGGTTTTTTCTGAAGTCGACCTGCCTCTCCCCATGCCCATGGGGCCTAAAAGCCGACTCCGAAGAACCACGGATGAAGAATAGGGCCCAAACGGTTGAAAATCAATGGCCTTTTTTTGGGCGGTACCTTGATTTTTCGCGGTGTTTTTTAAGTTTTTATGCGGAAATTCCGGGAAATGGCCGGCTCACCCCGGCCGCGCGACCAGGTTGCTACGGGAGCCGGCGCTGCGAGTCCGCGCGGGACTGGCGACACCCTGTCGCTGTCAAAGACCGGCGTCCCGGTGTTCGCGACGCGCTTCACCGGCACTTCCAAATAAAATTTCTGAATGTCTTTCCGGTGACACAGGATCATCTCGACATTGTCACGCCGCGGACTTAGGCTCGGAGTGTTATGGGAGACATGGCAGACACACCATTGGCTCGACATCGCTTCCCCCGCGCCGCAATCGCGGCCGCAATCGCCGCTGTCATCGCGGCCGTTGCGCTCGTTGTAAGCGAGTTCTAGAGCCCTGAAGTTTATCGACAGTCGCGGCCCGAACGGGCGCCGCGGCTCCCTCCTGTTTGTAAACCACACCGAAAAGTAAGACAATCGCCCCCATGGAAGAACATCCAGTGGCCGTAGCGGTCCACGACCTATCCAAGCAATACGGCTCCGGCTCCTCAGCGGTTGAATCCCTTAAAAATCTTTCGTTCGAGATTCCTCTTGGTAAGGTCTGCGTCCTTCTGGGTCCCAATGGATCGGGAAAGACCACCCTCCTTAAAATTCTCGCCGGACTTCTTCGCCCCTCAAGCGGGACCGTCACCATCGCTGGCGTTGACACCGCGAAGGAACCCCGCCTCGCGCGGCAAAAGATCGGCTGGATGCCGGCGGAAGAGCGCAGCGGATTCTATGGGCGCCTGACCGGCCGCGAGAACCTGGCTTTCTTCGGGGCGCTCCAGGGCCTGAATGGCGCTGAACTGGACCGCGTCGTCGGTAACCTGGCGCTTCAGATCGGCATCGGCGATGAAATCGACCGCCCCATTCTTCGCACCTCCACCGGAGCCAAGCAGAAAATCGCGCTGGCAAGGACGCTCCTTCACAACCCTCCCGTTTTGCTTCTGGATGAGCCGACACGGAACCTGGATCCGCACACCGTGATCCGGTTCCGCCGCCTGCTGCGAGATCACCTGACACGCCAGCAGAAGAAGACCGTTCTCCTGTCCACACACCAGCTTGAAGAAGCCAAGCGCATCGCCGACCTTATTCTCATCATCAGCAAAGGCAAGCTCGTCCGTTTCCTTCAGGGAACGCGCGAGATCGAGCAGGCCTTCGCGGGCGGAACGCCGGAAGACTTCTACCTGAAGACCGTCGAAAACGGAGAAATCGAGGAGCCCATCCCCGCATGATCCGGTCTCTCGCCGCTTTTTTCATCCGCGATTTCCGGAAGACGGTCAGCTACCGTTTTTCATTCCTGCTCGACATCGGCAGCATCGTTTTCAAGGCAGCCACTTTCTATTTTGTGGCGGAGCTTGTCGGAACGGCCGCGGCGCCTCACCTGGAAGCCTATGGCGGCGCGTACTTCCCCTTTGTGCTGGTTGGCATCGCCTTCTCCAGTTACCAGACGGTGGGCCTGAACTCCTTCGCGCAGTCGCTCCGCCAGGAGCAGTTCATGGGCACGCTGGAATCAATCCTCTGCTCGCCGCTCCGGATTCCCATGTTCCTGGCCGGCTCCGCGCTGTGGGACTTCTTTTACGCCACGTTCGAAGTGAGCCTGTATTTCGTGGTCGCCATGCTCGGATTCGGATTGACCTTCGAGCATGCCGCCATCGGCCCGGCTCTGGTGGCCGCGCTCCTGACGCTGACGGCTTTCATGGGGCTGGGCGTTCTGTCCGCCGCGTTCATTCTGCGGTTCAAACGCGGGAATCCCGTGGCGTGGATCATTGCTTCAGCGGGAGAACTCTTCGGCGGCGTCTACTTTCCGGTGGGGATCCTGCCTGAGCGCATGCGTGCGGTGTCCGAATGGATTCCGATGACGCATTCTCTCTCGGCTCTCCGAAAATCACTTCTCGTGGGAGCGACCTACGCTGATATCTCGCCCGATCTCATCTACCTCGCGGTCTTTACGCTGGCGGTCTGGCCGCTCGGCGTCTTAGTCTTCCACCTCGCCCTGCGCCGCGCGCAGTCCGACGGTTCTCTCGGCCACTACTAGAATCTACTTCGTCGCCATTTCGTAGACGCCATCCCAGTTCGCCGGCGGCGGCTCCGCGAGGAAAAGCCGGGCCCGCTCCAGGTACACGCCGGTGACGTGATCATTGGGGATGTAATCGTAAACCGACTCGAAGGCGGTGACCGCCTCCGAAAATTTCTTCTGGCGGTAGAGCGCGAGGGCTTCGTCATACTTGGCGCGCCCCTCCAGGATTTCCTCACTGAGCTTTCCCTTCAGCCCCAGAACCTCGTAGACCTTTCGCGGTTCTTTCTTTCCCTTCACCCGTATCAGGTCCAGATCCCGGACTTCGATGTCCCCCGCGGCCTGAGCGTAGGTGACGTCGGAAATCATGACGCGCGTGTGATACTGCTTGTTCGCGCCTTCCAGGCGCGAGGCCAGGTTCACCGGGTCGCCCATCACGGTGTAGTCAAAGCGTTCCAGAGATCCCATGTTCCCGACGACGACGGTGCCCGTGTTCACGCCGACCCGGCAATCGATGCGGGGAAGGCCGCGCTCGGTGAGGCGCCGGTTGATGTCCGGCAGGATTTCTACGCACTCCAGCGCGGCCCGAGTGGCCATCGCCGCGTGCCCCGCCTGATCCGCCGGGGCGTTCCAGAAAGCCATGATACAGTCACCGATGTATTTGTTGATGAGCCCGTCGTGCTTCAGGATGATGCGGCTGAATTCGGTCAGACACAGGTTCATCACCTCGACGAGCTGCGTCGGCTTCAGCGCCTCGGACATCGTCGTGAACCCGGCGATGTCGAGGAAGAACACGGTCACTTCGCGCTCCTCGCCGCCCAGCTTCAGTTTGGACGGGTCTTTCGTAATGATCTCGATAATCTTCGGAGAAAGGTACTGACGGAAGCTGCCCTTGATCTTGCGCTTCTCCCGCTCCTCGATGAGAAGACGGTAGAACATGGTTCCGCCATAGCAAGCGAACGCGGTGAGGAGGGGCGCCACAACGGGAAGCACCACGCACCGCGCAGAAAACATCCAGAACGAAACGCCGAGGATCACAGCGGTCGTACCAATCAAAACGAGAAGTTTGTGCCACGACCCGAGCGGCGGGAGCACCACGCCCATCACGAGACCGAGGAAAAGGATGATCAGCACCGCGAAGAATCCGGGCGCCAGCTTCAGGTAGTTGCCGGTCAAAAGGTTGTCGATGATGTTCGCGTGGATCAGCACGCCGTAATAGATGGGACTGAACGGAACGGCCTTCACATCGAACAGCGCAGCGGCGGTCCCACCGACGAGAATGATCTTGTTCTTGAAAGCGGCATCCGGAACCTTGCCCGCGAGAACGTCCGCGAACGAATACATCGGGTAACCGTGGCCTTCGGTCTGGGGCGCATAATTGATCAACAATTCGTTGTGCGCCACGATCGGATCCTTGTCCACGATCACGGGCAGGGTCGGCAGGAGATCCTTGAAGGTTTTCCCTTCGCTCATCGCGAGCGCCGCGACCGGCAGCGACGGGTAGACGGAATCATTGTTGATGGAATACAGATGACCGCGGCGGCACACGCCATCCGGGTCCGGGTTGAAATTCACAAATCCGAGATAGCTGTTCTTGGCCAGCGCGGGCAGCGGGAACAGCGGGTCGCGGCCAATGAGGTGGAAATCCATGCCGCCGCGGTAGAAGAACGCGGAAACAACGTTGTTCGCATGGCCCGCCGCTTCGGCCAGCTTCGCGTCTGAGGCTGGATTCTGGGCATCGGGCTCGGTGAACAGGATGTCGAAGGCCACCGCTTTGGCGCCCGCCCTGGAAAGCTGATCGATGACCCGTCCCTGGTATTCGCGGGGCCAGGGCCAGCGGCCCAGCTTATCAATGGAGGGTTCATCAATCGCGACCACGGCGATGTTCGGGTTGACCTCGCGGTCACCCCGCCATTGGAAGCGGACATCGATGGACTTCCATTCAAAGGAATCGAGCGCCCCCACGGCGTGCAGAAACATCGCGCCGAAGGTGATGCCGAGACAGATCAGGAAGCCGCGTGCAGAGTGATTTTTCAGCATTCGTTACGGTTTTTTATGCATCGAATGCCGGAACGATTCAATCGTTTTCTGAAAACCTTCCTGGGGCAGGACCTGGGGAATCCACTTGAGTTCTCGCTTCGCAAGCGTGATGTCGGGCTGCCGGATTTTGGGATCATCGACCGGCAAGGGACGTCGAACCAGCCGGCTGCGACTGCCGCAGAGTTTCACGATCAGTTTCGCGCACTGTTCGACCGTCATTTCACCCGGATTGCCGATGTTCACGGGACCCGTCAGGTTCGACACGAGCAGGCGGAGAATGCCGTCCACAAGGTCGTCGATGTAGGTGAAGGAGCGCGTCTGTCGGCCGTTTCCGAACACGGTGACCGGTTTGCCGGCCAGCGCCTGGGATATGAAGGCGGGCACGGCGCGGCCGTCGTTCAGCCGCATGCGCGGGCCGTAGGTGTTGAAAATGCGGACGATGCGTACCGGGAGCTCGTGGACGCGGTGATAGGCCATCGTCATGGCCTCGGCGAAGCGCTTGGCTTCGTCGTACACGCCCCGCGGACCGATCGGGTTCACATTGCCCCAGTAAGACTCCGGCTGGGGGTGAATGAGCGGGTCGCCGTAGACCTCCGAGGTGGAGGCGAGCAGAAAGCGCGCCTTCTTTTCCTTGGCCAGGCCCAGCATCTTGTGGGTGCCGATCGCCCCCACTTTGAGGGTCTGAATCGGAAATTCCAGGTAATCGCGGGGGCTGGCCGGGCTGGCGAAATGCATCACGGCCCAGATGGACGGGCCGATGTAGAGATCGTGGGTGACGTCGTGGCGAATGAAATCGAACTTCGGGTTGCTGCTCAGGTGCGCGATGTTTTGCGGGTTGCCGGTGATGAAGTTGTCGACGCAAATGACCTCGGCGCCAAGGCTCAGAAGCTTTTCGCAAAAGTGGCTGCCAAGGAAGCCTGCGCCTCCGGTCACCAAAACTCGTTTTCCGCGCAGAACGTCGAAGGGTTTTTTCATTGTTGCCATGGATTACACAAATACTGGCAAAGCGAAGAAAAATCAAGAAAAAAGACCGCCGGACATGATCCGGAGCACGATCGGCCCCAGAAGAACGATCATCACAGCGGGCAAAATCAGCCCCAGAACCGGGAGCATCATGCGGAGCGGCGCCATCTGAGCGCGGCGTTCCACATCGGCCAGCCGCAGCTTCCGGAGCGACCGCGCCTGCCCCAGCAACGCTTCCTCAATCGCGTTTCCCATCACGAGCGCCTGTCCAATCAGCGCCAGTGCCATGGCCGCGCGCGGATCTTTGATGCGGCCGGAAAGGTCCGACAGACATTTCTCCGCCGGCCGGCCATAGCGGAGCGCGGCCGACGCCGCCTCGAGATCCTTTCGCAGCGGCCCGATGGGCATGTACCGGACGGCCACCGGCCAGGCCGCGGTGAGCGGATGGCCGCATGAGAGCGCAAGCGCCAGGAGCTCCAGAAAATCCGGCAGATCAGCGAACCGGTTTCTCAAACGTCCACCCGCGCCAGGCGGCACGCGCACCAGAGTCCCAGAAGTGACATCGCGAACGCGGCCAGAAGAAGGAGTCGCCCGACACCCGAGGCCATCATGGGCCCCACGAGGTCTGGAGACAGGACCGACATGAGGGCGGCCAGCGCGAACGGAGACATCCCCACCACCCAGGCCGAGGCCCGCGCCTGCGCGGTCAGCGCCCCGACCCGCTCTTCCGCTTCGCCCTTCGCCTGCAGCGTGGACGCCGCGGTTTCCAGCACCCGGCCGATTCGCCCGCCCGCGTCCAGAAACATGAGCAGCGCGGCGCGCGCGAACGCCGTGTCATCCCCCGCCAGAACGCGTTCCACCCGCGACTGCGGCGACAGGGCCGTTTCCCATCCGCTTCTTGAGAGGCGCGCGCGAAGGGCCGGCGGGGCCTGCTCCGACAGGAGTCGCAGGGCCGCGTCGAGTGTCGCACCCGCTTTCATCGCGCCGGAAAGGAACAGCAGCGTCTGCGCCCATTGCACGGAAGTCGGACGGGCGCGGTGATGACGAATTTTCGCAATGACCGCGCGGGCGCGGGACACCTGAACGCGGGAAGCCTCCCACGCCGGCCAGAACCCGAGGAACACCGCCACCGCGGCGGCGACAACGAGCGTCGCCCTCATGCGCGCGCCTCGTCCAGATGAACAATCGATTCCACCCGGCGGATGGCGCCCGTTCGACGCACGTAGACAATCAGGTGAATGGCCGCGGCGATCTGCCGCCGCACCACGTCCGCCGGCCAGTGCGGCGCGCCGATCAGCGTCATGGATTCCAGCCGCGCCAGCGCTTCCGTAGCGGAGTTCGCATGAAGGGTCGTCATCGAGCCGTCGTGCCCTGTGTTCATCGCCTGCAGCATCGGGACCGCCTCCGGTCCCCGGCATTCACCGACGACCAGCCGGTCGGGGCGCATGCGGAGCGCGTTGATCACGAGATCGCGCATCGTGATCTCCCCGCTTCCTTCTGCGTTCGGCGGACGCGTCTCAAGCCGGATCACGTGCGGCTTCTGGATGCGCAGCTCCGCCGCGTCTTCCATCGTGATGATCCGTTCGTCATCGGGAATCAGCGCGGCCAGGGCGTTCAGGAGCGTCGTCTTCCCCGCGCCGGAGTTGCCCGCGATCAGAATATTCCGGCGTTCGTGCACGGCGGCCGTCAGCTGCTCCCGCTGATCCGGCGTGAGCGCGCCCACCGACACGAGATCCTCAAGTTTCTGAAAAGCGGGACGGAACCGGCGCACGGTGAGAACCGGTCCGCCGACCGACACGGGCGGCAGCACCACATTCGCGCGCGACCCGTCCGGCAACCGAACGTCGCAGAGCGGCGACGAGGCGTCGACGCGCCGCCCGGCCGGCCCGACGATCCTGGAGATCGCGAGTCGAAGACGGTCTTCCGACGCATAGACCGCTGCCGACCGTTCGATGCGCCCCCCGCGCTCTACATAGATTTGTCCCGCGCCGTTCACCATGATTTCGCTGACCATGGGATCGTCGAAATACGGTTCGATGGGCCCCAGGCCCACGAGCTCCTGTCTCAGCTGTCGCCGCAACGCGTCCCGCTCATCGTTGGTGGAAACGGAGGCGCTCGCGCCGAGGAACGAGGCCAGTTCCTCGTCGATCAACGACTCCACATTGGACGAGCGCCCGCGTTCCACCGCCGCCCACACGCGCTCTGACACCGCCCGCGCGGCGTCCCCCGGATTCATCCGCGGCGCCGACGCGCGAAGAAGCTCCGTGACCGTTTCCCCCACCTGAACGATGGCGAGCGCCAGCCGTGAACGGGGCGCCACGGATTGCACGGTTCCTCCCGCCCTGTCCGCCGCAAGGATGGCTTTCGGATCCCCGGTCCAGAGGAGCAGCGCGGCGCCCAGGGACGCGCGCGCCTCCTCCAGGGTCAATCCCGGCTCCGTGGGGATGAAAACATTCACGCGGCGCGACGCGGGCACGAGACCGGCCAGGTGCCGCCGCGCCTCCAGGCTGTCCGAGATATCCGAGGGAAGAGCGCCGGTCACGAGAATCGCGATGGCATGGTCCGGCGGCGGTGACGCGCCGTCCCACGTCGCCACGTCCGCGGGTGCGCCCGACAGCGCCGCCGAAATCGAGTGTCTCAGGACGGCGCCCCCGAAAACGCCGCGCGACACCCACACCCGCACCGGAATCTTGCCGGTGTTCATGGCGCCTCCGGTTCTGCGCCGCTTTCGCCCAGGGGCGAGGCCAGAGCCAGCAAAAGCGTTTCCTGTTCGGCTGCGGCCGCCACCCGGGCGGCGTCAGCCGGAGAAAGAAGAAGCGAAATGAGCACCGTGTCGGCGGCGGGGCCCGCCGCGGACACATCGATCGACACTTCCGCCGGATCCCACACCCGTTCCCCGACGGAAAGAACCCGCGCGCGTTTCACCAGCGTGCGCGCGAGGGCGGTTCGCTCCCGCCGTGGCACCGCCAGCACGTCCGCCCGGTCTCCGGGATTCAGATGTCCCGCGGCCAGGTGTTCTGGCGGCAATCGGAGGCCGATCGCCCGGAGGCCCGGCGGAACCACCCAGGCCAGTCCCGGCCGCCCCCCGGCCAGCTCCACAGTCGAGCGCGTCACCTGCTGGCCTTTCAGGAGCGACACGCGCGCGCGACCGCCTGCGAGGCCCAGGTCTTTTGCGTCGAGGACCGCGCCCGGTTCGATGCACGCGCGGGGAATCACTTTCGACGAGACGGCGTCGGCCGTCACCGCTTTTCCGGCGGCGATGTATTTGCGCGTCATCAGCACCGGCGCCATTTCGACGCCGTTGGCGATTCGCCGTCGCTCCGCGGCGAGGTAAAACCAGAGGCCCGCCGCCACGAGCACAGAAACCAGGCTCGAGATCATGAGCCGCCGGCGCGCCGTCATTTCAATTTTCATGTCATTCCTCCTCGAGAACCGAGCGATCGGTCCAATTCCATTGTCCGCCCCCCAGAAACGGCGGACGCGTCGACGACGCCCGCGTTTCGGCGGTCATGAACCGGTAAAAACTGGCCGAGGGCAGGCCCGTGAAACGCGCCGTCGTCACCGACGCCGCCGTGAGGGCGAGGCGGGTTGCGAAAGCGGCGGCCTCCGCGTTCACCACATCGACCGCCAGGCCGGACGTCGCGAGTTCCGCCGCGTAGCGCGACACCGCGTGGGCCCGCCGCCGTTCCAGCGCGAGCCGCCCGATTCCCAGCGACGCCGACAGAAGAACGGCGGCCAGTCCGGAAGCGATCGCCGTTTCCACCAGCGCGCCGCCGCGACGGTTCATGATTCGCGCTCCCGCGCCGCCCGGAAAACGGGATACCGGTGCGGATCGAACAGGGCGCCGTCCAGCGTTTCTCCATACGACCGCGCAAATCCGCCGCGCCCGCGGGAAAGAACAACGGGGGCCGACGCGTCGACGTCCCACTCAAGCACCGCGGCGGACTCCACCCGGGTTGTCGCCGCGCTCCCGCGCCAGGTCAGCGGCCAATCAATGGACAAATGCGCGTCATCGGTGAGAGGAGGCGCCGCAACGGACGCGGACCACCTCCGCACGAACCAGGCGCCCGGCAGCGTCGCCACCGCCGGTCCCACCAGAACCGGCGCGGTCTGCGCCGACAACCCGAGCCGGAGACCCGTTCCCGACGTCATCCGCGCCGCGGAACGGGGAACGAGGTTCGCATCCAGCGCCACGGTGAGAGCGGACGTCACACGTCCCTGAAAACCCGGCGCGGCTCTCCGAAGCGAGCCGGCGGCGGACGCGACAGCAGGCCATCGCGCGGGATCAACGCTCAACGTGCCGCCCGGCGCCGTGATATCGCCCCCGAACAGCGCCCACCGGTGCGCGATCGATTCGATTCCGTCACGGCGAACGCGCATCGCGCTGAGGAGCGAGAAGTCGCATGCGGTCACCGCGCGCTGGCGTTCCAGGTTCACCGCCGCGAGATCCGCGAAAAGGATCGCGACCATCGCGCAGCCGATGGTCAGAAAAAGCGCCAGCGGAAGAACGGAACCGCGTTCCGTCATGGCAGGCTCCGAAGGCGGAGTTCGGTGGCATCCGCGCGACAAGTGAGGGACGACGGGAACGGAAACCCGAGCGTCGCGGGTTGCGACAGCGTCACGTCCACGGCCTCCCAGGTTCGCGCGCGGCGCCCGGGCACCGGCAGCGGCGGTTGCAGCGTGCGCAGGCCGACCGTGACCGCCGTTCCGCCGCCCGCCAACGCCGTGGCCACGGCGAGCAGATGCGGCGCGTCTCCCCCTTCGGCGCCCAAGGCCCGCGCGACGTCAAAAGCCAGGCGCTCCAGCGAAAACTGGCGGTACCACAGACGAAGGACCTGAATGGGAGCGAAGAAAAGCGCCAGCACGACGGGGATGCACAGCGCGAACTCGACCACGGCATGGCCGCGCGCGGTTCGAAGCATGGTTGAACTCCTGTTGTATGGGAGGGCGACGGATCGTCGCATGGGGACCCGCGAAGGCGGGTCAGACAGGAATCAGTTTTCGGTAAACCTTATGCCTGACGGGCAACGACGGCGGCGAGCGTGGCGAGGTTGGACAGCGTCTGGCCGGACATCACGCGGGCTGACATCGTGATCTCGAGCGTCGCGATCAACAATTGCGCGAGGATGTCCGCGCGCACGCCAGCTGTGTTGACGGTCAGCGTGTTGGGAACCATGAGCATTCCGTTCTTCATGGATTCCAGGTTGGGAAGATTCTGGAGGTTGAGGATGGCTCCCTCGATAAGGTTCACCGGCTGGTCTTCGACGGTGATCAAATCGTTCCCGGTACGCCCGGCGGCTTTCAGGCCTTCCTTCCAACGGGTGGCAATGAGGGCGAAGCGAGCGCGCTCCGCGGGAGGGACCACGAGCTCGACGGTCGCCGTGCGGCCGTTCTGCTCGCCCGTCAGCAATTGAGTCCTGATTTCATCCAGCAGTTCCAGAACCCGTTTCTCGTCGGTCGCACCGGTCACGACGATCGTCATCTTCCTGTTGCTGACCAGCGCGTCTTCAACGAGGTCACGCGTGGACTCGGCGGGAACGCCCCACGCTGCCAGTTCCCGCAGAAGCGGCAGGTAATCCTTTGCGGACACATTGCCCCCCCGGACCTCGTCTTTCAGCGCGATACGGAGGGCCGCGACGAAATCGCCCTGCTCAAATTTGTCTTCCGTCAGAAGGTCATGGAGGCGGAGCCGCCCGCCCCTACCGTCCAGATCGCTCACGCGAACCTGTCCGTCCGGCAGCGATGCCACGACGCGGTCCATCACGCGGGTCATTCCGGGCGACAACCCGCCCGTCGCGGCCTGACTGGTGACGAAGGCTTTCACCGCCGACGTGAGCCGGCGAAGGGTCTGCTCTCGCGTCTCGCCGCCCACGCGCGGTGGCGCTTTCGGCTTCGGCAGGATGGCGCGGATCCCATTCTTCCGAACGAGACTGATTACTTTTACGGACACTGCGAGCACGTTGTTGAAAATTCCGTGCACGGCGAAGCTGAGCGCCAGAAGCATGCCCGGATCCATTCCGGCGGGCATGGCGAGCATGACGACGGAAAGCAGGAGAGAGGCGCCGAAGCGCTGTCCCGCGTTCTTGCGATTTCCTGAAAAAGCGAAGTCGATCAGATGGAGAGCGGGGAAACCGATCCACACCAGGTCGTAGACCGTCCGGAAATCGAGGCCGGGGACGAAGACGAAAATGGCCGCGCCCACAATCAAAAGAAACCCGCCCTCCGCAATCCAGGACCACAGGCCGTTGTACCACCCGCGGGTCATGAAACGTTCGCCGAAGATCGCGACCAGACCGCGTCGCAGCCACTCCATGTTCGCGGCCTGGAACGCGGTGTACGAATGGTTTTTCAGCAGGATCGCCGCCGCGTATTTCTGCCCCTCCGCAAACGTGCCCGTCTGGTCGTGGGTGAGACCTGAAACATCGATCACCCAACCGAATCTCTGCCCGTGCATCCGCGCCTCGAGACCATGCGACAACTCATGGACCAGGATTTCTATCCAGCTGCTCACGTCCGCCGTCCCATTCCGGATTTTCGTAATGCGCTCATGCAGGAAAAGCGTGTCGTCGCCAAAACGGAACAGGCCGTCGAAAGGAAGCCTGACGCCGTCCCGGTCCTGAACGAAGACAACATTGCGGATCCCCAGCGGCGCTACTCTCTTCAGCGCTTCCGCCAGAACCCAGTCGTGCCGGGCCTGCTGGTCGGCGTTGTCGGCCTGGAAGAGAAAATCATCCGGGTTGATGTGACGAGCCTGCTCCAGGCGGGCCGCCTGCCTCAGCTTGGCTTCCTCGTTCGGGACATACACATCACCGGAATCGGTTTGCCCCACCATCCGTGCTTCTCGATCGGCCCGCTCGGCATCAATCTTCTCCCACAATTTTTTTCGGCGCTCGAATGCGCTCATGACCTTGACGCCCGCCGGCGTCGCCACCGGCACCTTCAGGAGCAGGATCAGCTTCACGAAGCGTTTCGCTTTGTCGAGCTGCCCCTCGGGAACCCGGAGCGCCGTCAGAAGCGCCGCATCAACATCCGAAAATTTTCCTTCGTTGATCGCGTTCGCGAGGTTGATGATTTCGCGGTCACTGTATTTCGTGAATTCCTGGGTATAGGCGGGATTGGTCTCCCAGTCATCGGACAATCCGTCAAAGATGAGTGGACTGGTGACCGACAACGACCGTTTGGCGATGACCTGGAAGAAAAGGATCGCTACATGTTGCTGGATGCGCCGGATGTTTTCATGGTCGAAGCCGCTTCTGGACTCATTCAGCGGCAGAGGAACCTCTATGTTCAGTCCCATTTCTTCCACGTGCTTTCGCAGCGGCCCCGGGATGAGCGCGAGGAAGTCTTCTCCCAGTGTCTTCGATCTCAGGCCCTGCCCGGTGACGACCTGCAGCGGCATGTCTTTCGTTGAAATCAGACGGATATCGCCCCAGTTGATGCCTTTTTCGTCCACATACGGCATCGATGCGACGACTTCGGATTCAACCTTCATCTGTTCCCGTTTCCCCTGTTCGGGGTCGCCCACAGGGACCGTGATCCTGAAGTTGCCTTTCTGGCTAAGTCCCGCAAACGTTTTCCAGTTGCGAAGAGACACCATCTGGTCTAGTTCGGGAATCGTGTTCGCCTTCAGCTTGATGCGCCGGATGGTGACGCCGGTCTCACCCGAAGGATTGGTGAGTTCGCGAATGCGTGTCTTGCGGATTCCGGTCACCTCCCCGGTCAGGGAGTCCCGGTCCACTTCATATTCGAAAAGATAACTGCGGTCCTTGTTCCTCGAGATGATTTCGACCCGGTCGACGCCGCGAAAGATGGTGAATTTCCCGCTTCCAAAAAAACCGCCCTTCGTTTTCTGCCCTTCGGCCTCCTTGGTGGACGCGAGGATATCGAGCGCGATTTCCTGTAGCGCTCCGGATCCGTTGTCTTTCATTTCCTCAACCGATTCTTCAACGCCGTCCCGAGTTCTCGTGTAAAAGTCGAGCGCCAATTCGGTGCTTCCTGCGTCAATCGAGTTCTGGGGAACCTCGGACGCATAGGCGCCGGGCTCCCGCTGAACCTCCGCTTTGTTGCGGAGAGACGCTTCCTGTGCGAGCTCGGGAACCGGTAGTTTCTCCAGATTCGCCTTTGCGGCGGATAGACGCTCAAGCAGATACGCGACCGTCATCACCTCTCCCGGCTTTCCACTTTTCGGCCGCGCGTTTTCAAGGAGCTGCAACACTGCCAGCGACACACCCTGCGGATCGTTTTCCCGGTCGACGCCATCGGGAAGTTCGTATTTCCGGTTCCTCATCCGGTTGACGCGGTTGATCAGAAAGACGGCGAACGGGCTGAGATCTCCCAGCGCCTCATAGGCTCCGGGTTTCCGGTTGGCGTAATCGGACAGAAGCTCGTCGCTCCTGGAGTTCTCCAGCGCGGCGATGAGCAGGCGGACAAACTCGGGGTTCGCCGAGGCCACCCGCTCAACCTGCTCGCGAATGACTTCTCCGCTCGTGCCGCGGGCGGAAGCGGTGGCCAGGAAACGGACGAGCGGCGCCAAAACCCCAAGACGAGCGCCGCCCAGGCTCACCATGGCTGCGATCAGGCCGGCGATGATGCGGGCGGTTTCGATATCGGCGGGTTTCGCAGGATTGAATCCCAGGGCGATCATCCGGTAGGTATCTTCGGTGAAATTTCCGATCGGGATGTCTTCATTCCGGGCGATCCCGAACAGCCTGGTCAGCGCGGTCCGGTAGGCCTGCCTTATTCTGACCGCGTCGTCCTGACCGAGTATCAGTTTGAAGGCGCGTCTTCGGTCTCGTTCTTCGTCCGCCGCCACCTGTTCGTTCTGACCGAGCGCCCGGCGCAGGGCCGGGGCCATCGCCTGCATCCGGCGACGGAATTGTTCGGAAGGCAGCGGCGCGGAAAGATCCGTCCTTGTTCCCTTCTTCACGGCATCGGCAAACCGCCGGTGGATTTCGGCATCGTCCTGCTGATACAGCTCGGCGATTTCCGTCTTCAGGTCCGGGAGCAGTCCTTCCCGCATGATTTCGGGAATCGCGTCCCAAAGCGGTTGCCAAGCGGAGCGAAGATCGGCGATGACACGGTCCCGCTGGGAAAGAACTTCTTCATTCCATTTCTCGATCGTCGCGTCGCTGGTGTCCTGTTCTTTGGATTTTCCAGAAAACCTCGCGTAAACGACATTTCCAGAGGTGTCCGAAAACACGAACGAGTCACCAATCGCATCCGTGGGAGTGAAGTGCGCGGGGATCTCATTAAAGCCGAGGAGACGCGTCTCACCGTTGACGACGAGCATGTAGCCTCCGTTTGTATGGAAGAGGACCTTCGCGCCGGCGTCCGTGCTGAAACCGGGGCCGAATTTTTTGTACGTCACCGGGGGGCCATTCAGCGGGAAATGAATGATTTCGTTTTTCATCTCGATGATTCTGTTTTTCTCGAGATACCGCAGGTTGCGGTCCGCAAAAACATTCTCGTCCGGATCGGACATGAACGTGTATATGGCGTCCGGATTCTCGATCGACGTGACAAGGGTCCGGCGCACAAGGAAATCTCCGATCAACTGCTCACGACTTCCTTCAAAGCGGCTGCTGTTTGCGGTATCGATCGGCTTGATACTGGTTGCGGTGTGCGGGTAGCCCGGAGAAACCCCGATCTCCGAGAAACCCAGATCGTAAACCCGAAAGAAAGGAGGCCACTCCGGATTCGTTGCGACCGGTTTTCCCGTTTTTCGATCAAATGTGTACCGGTTCCCGCCCGGTAGCCTGAGGAAAACATGCTCCTGCGTGGTGCCGATCCCGAGGCGGTAAGTAGCGTCCTTGGCCCAAGTGAAGATTTCCCCCGTCTGGAGAAAGACTATTTTTTTGGACTTGAGAGACAGACCAAAAAGGCCGCTGTCATCGATTTCCACGGTGTCCAGAGTCCAACCAGCCGGTAGCGTACCGTTGGGCGTCAAGAAATAGGTCTCCTGTATTCCGCTGATGGTTACTTCCAGAACATCGGCGGAAGGAGACATCCGGAATCTCTCAACAGCGGAGAACTCCTTGATCGCCTGAAGCTGTCCATTGACGACGGCCAGCAGGACAAGCTTGTTCATCATCCGGCCCACCATGAATTTCCCAGAGGGACTGATCGCCACCTCCTGGTACATTCTTGCGGCAACTCCCGTTTTGGTGTTGAAAGTCTGAAACCATCCATTGGCAAGGCGGTAGACAAGAAAATGCTTAACCTCGCCGATGAGGGACTCTTCCCCCTTCAGTTCGACCATGTTCTCAGGTTGGATTTTCCCGTCGCGGACATGGGCGATGGCGATTGAACCGTCCGGCATCTGAATTTCGAACGTGCTCTGTCCCCATCTCTTTACGAACAGCCCCTCGTTGGGCGCCCGGATTTTATTTCCGGCGGCATCCTGAATGAATTCGCCGGGCTCATGAACGATCTGATAGCTGCCGTCCAGCTCGGCCGGCGGAATGTCACTGAACTCTGACTCCGGTTTCCGGGGTTCAATCTTGATGCGAACTTTCGGGTGATCGGGATCGATCAGGTAGACAGGCCCGGGAGCATTCGGACTGAAGACGAAATAGCGACCATCGAAGGATGCCGAATGGGAACTTTCGGTCCACGCCAGAGGAATTTCTGCGCCGGATTTTTCACGAAGGACGTAGGTTCCCTGAACGAGAAGCTGAACGCCGTTCGGGGCCGTTCCATACAGGTTGAAGGGCTTTTCAAGGTCGACGTTGACGGAATGATTTTCACCCACGATTTCCCCGCGGAAACGAAATTCCCGCAGCGTCCCGGACTGGGAATCTACTTTGGGCCTTTCCGTGCTGGCCGGGGTTAGCGCCATGAAATACCGGGAGACAGGGGCAAAGAACTTTATTTCGTTGGGTTCCTTTCCCCTGACTCTGACGCCTCCATCGGCCAACCATTGCATCGAGTCAAATGAAAATCCCAGCTTCTTCTCGGTGATCACACGCCCATCCCAGAAACGAATTTCCATTCCGTCCGGCCCTTTGAAGGCGCAGAAGCGGCCTTTTCCCTCCACGTAACCGTTCGACGGGATGACCTCACTCTTCGAGAAGTCGACAATGGCCGTGCCATTGTCTGGAGACCTCACCCGGCAAAAACCATCCGAGGCGACCTCGATCGATTCGTATTTTCCGGCCGGCAGGGTCAGGGTGGGATCGACACCGGAAAAATCCTTCCGTTCTATCACCATCGTTCCATCGGGGCTCTTTCGAATGGAAATCTGATACCGGTCACCTTCGGAAAACCCCACGGAGATCGGCATATTCTCCCCCGTGACGGTCTGGTCGGTTTCCGTATCGAAAATATTCACGTTCGTTCCATTGAAACCGTAAGCGAATCGTCCCCCCGGAGAGCGGGAGTCATACCTCGCGGAGACGAATCTCAGTTCACCTGCCGCGTTCATCTCATACACAGCGGTGTGCGCCGAAGTGTTTCCTTGAGCGAAGTAGTAATTCCCTTTCATCGGCTCGATTCGCTTGACCCCCGGCAAGTTATGGAGTTTCCCGAATTTCAAATCCATTGTTTCTCCGGTTTTGGGGAATCCGATAAATCGCGTGGGAGAGTCCGCCGGGAGATTGGTGGGATTTTCACCTGATTTCAGGATCACCGGCGCGCGCGCAAGCACGTTGTTCGCGGCCAGGGAGTCCGGCTGGCCGACGCTTCTTGAAAGGAGCGCCCGCGCTGCCGCCACGACGGCGTTCTTTTCCAAAGGCGAGGTCGATGTGGAGTAGCCGGTCTTCACTTTCGAGGACGTCAGGATGTTGATCAGCCTCAGGAGAACCTCGAATTCATCCTGTTCCGCATCGGTTAAACCGTCAGCCCGCTTCTTCGCCAGCGCCAGGAAACGGCCGCCCAGTTCGGGTGGAATCGCGATGAACTGCTTGGTCCGGAGAACCGGCAGCCGCTCGTTCTCGTGCCAATCATGCCAGTCCTCATGAAGCGTCGACACACGGTCGATCATGAATTGCTGAAACGGAACCACCACGAGCGGCAAGGCCTCATCTCCCCCCAGCGTGATGTCGGGAACAACCTCGCCGCCCATCGCCTTCAGGGCGGAAGCGCCGCTCCAGTCGAAAAGATTTTCATTGAGATAAAGCACGGGCTTTGAGGCCGCGTTGCGCAACTTTCCGAAACTGGCGTCGTGCGGAAGAATGATGACACCCTTGTCTCGTAATTCCCGAATGACCGGCTTGATCGCGGCCTGGATTTCCGCACGGACAATGGCGACGGCTTCCTTGTTGAAAGAGTTTCCCTGGATAAGTTCTTCCAGTCCGACGACCAGGGTGTTGATCAACTTCAGCTTCTGCTCCGCGGAGAGGCTGGCTTCCGGATGTTTCAGGACCTCGTTGACCACGTGCATGATGCCGCGGGTGAAGTTCGTCGGTTCGCCGAACTTGGCGCTCGTCGGGAGGATGAGATTCTTCCGGTCCGGAGGAACTTTCACCGCCAGATCGATCATGAGTCCGCCCGGAACCACCGCTTCACCAACAATGGTATTTGGAATGTCTACGGAGAAAACGACTTCGCCGAAACGGGCGAATGAAATCCGGTTCGGCACGTTCGGGCCGGTGTCATGAACGAACTGCGAACGCAGGATTTCTTCCTCGATGTTTTCGGCCGTCTTCTTCTCCTGTGTCTTCGAGGTCAGGTCCGGGACGAACATCCCGCCCAGGGTTTTCGCGCTCATTCCTTTTCCATTGTCTTCAATCAGAATGGAGTGATCATCCACCTCTATGATCACGTTGTTCGTCTCGGATTTGTGAGCCGACTCTTCGCCGGCCGGCACCAGGATTCGCTTGCGGGAAAATCCGTTGATCTCCTCTGCCGTCTTCCCGGCCTGTCGCAGAACAATGTTGGCGTCCCGTATGAAGGGGAAACGTCGCTTGATGCCGTCGATGATCCGTTCCTGGGAAACAATTCCCGAACCCTCTTCTTCAACGGTTCGCGGAATGGAACGGGCGGTGGTGATACGGACCGAGGTTCCGTTCTCCGACCGGAAACCCATTCTGATTTCCGCACCCGACAGCTGCGTCATCTGTATGAAGTTGCGCTTGCCGGCGTCCTGGCGAATCAATAGCCGAAGGCGCGGCACGGGCTTTCCTGCAGTGCCGGCCTTCCGACGTGTCACCACTTCGACGCTGTCGCGGCCGCTCGGCTCCAGCCAGTCGATCACCTGCTTGACGCCTTTTCCGAACTGGCCGCGCTGGACCGGGAGCAGCGCGTCAAGGCCGTTGGAGACGGCCTCGAAGACGGATTGCGTCAGGGGATTCGAACTCTGTTTCGAAATCGTCTTGTCGAGCCGCGGGTCGCTGTAGGTATTTCCGTTGATCATGTCGATCACGACTGCTTCGCAACGCCCGTTCGCCAGCGCCTCGAAGATCTGCGCATAGTTGTCTTCTTTGCCGTCCAACCGCGTCAGTCCAAGGATTTTGAGAACGCCCGACAGCGTGCCGGGCCCGAAGTCCGCGGGATTCGTGTCGTCCAGCTGGCCGGCGGCCAGGCGGTTCTGCGCGTGCACGAAATGTTCAAGGTCCACGCCCCTGAAGTCGCCCTCGACCCAGTCAGTCGCGGTCGGGCTCTTGCGCGTGTCTTTCTCCGCCACCACCGACAGCGCCCCCGCCGCGCCGACGAAGCCATTCATGATCACATGGCCGATGCCATGCACCGCCCCGTACGCCCAGGACGGTGAGACGTCCGCGCCGATCGTAAGGCCCGCCGCCGCGACGCCGATCATGGCGATGACGGCCACCACGTTCAGCAACACCGCGCCGTGCCACATCACTCGCCAGTTTCTTTCGTAACGGTTCCCGGTGAAGAGCGTGCGAACCGTATCCATGAGCGCGTGAGATCCCATCCACGCCAGCGTGAGCGCGAACGACGCCACCGACAGCGCCAATATTCCAAGCGGCGTCAGCAGCGCGGCGGGCCCGCCGATGGCCGGCGCAACCATCGCGAGCAGCGACGTCAGCGCCACCGCCTTCAGAACGGATTCAAAGCCGGCGAGGGCCCGGGCCACGCGCGTGAAATTCAGGTTTCCGGAAACGGCCTTGAACGTCCAGCGCGGAACGAGCAGGAATCCGCCCGACAACCGGGTGCCGATGGACCGCAGCGTGAACGTTCCCGCGGACGACGGACTTCCCCATACCTCCAGCTCGGCCGTCTTCGCGTGCGTGAGACCGGCCTCTGGATGCCCGTACGTGACGCCGCCCGAAGATTGAGACTGTCCCACGGGCAACGCTTCGCCGGATTTCAGAAGGGCCTCCGTCTGAAGACGCCGCGCGGTGGGCGGATAGGCCACGGTCGACTCGACCGGATTCAGGAAAAGCTTTTCGCCGGCGAACAACCGATCGAGCGGCGTCTTCTCGCGTGAGAACACGCCGAGGTACGCGGTCGGGTCTCCGTCGACGCGCGTCAGGCGCGGCGATAGCACGAGCACCGGGCAACCGCGCGCCTGCAGAAGAGCTCGCATCTCCGGCGCGTGATAGCCGCCCGTCACTAGCACGCGGGCGCCCGAAGACTTCTCCGCCAGCAGCGCCTCCACCATACCGCGGCTCCGGATTTCGGCCTCGGCATAGAACGCTTCGAACGGCGCGAGAGCGGAGCTGAGAGAAGCCAGCGAATCGCGCTCCTTCCCGTACGCGGCCCATTCCGTTGGCGTGAGCGAAAATTTAACCAGCTTCGCGGCGCGGTCGAGCTGGGCGCTTGCATGAAGCGTCGCGCGTTCCTCGGGCGTGACCGCGAGAACGCCTTCCGTGTTCTCTTCCATCACGCTCACGGCGGCGAACAGGCGCTCGGCGTTGATTCGCTCGGCCAGCCCGACGTAGCGGACATAGGATTCGAAGTCCGGATACGCCTCCAGATCCACGCCCGCCTTGCGAGACACATTGATCAAGCCCCGGTGATAGTCCCCCATTCCCATCTCGCCGGACTTGTAGGCGAGGGCGGAGGTCAGAAGCGAGGTCAATCCGTCGGCGTCCAGCTTCCGCGTGAGCGCTTCCAGGATCGAACGGCGCTGCGCCTCGACCCGCTTGAAATCAAGACGCTTCTCGATCGTGTACGCCTGAAGGAAATCATCAACAGCCTTCGGGCTCGCGGCGCCCATCGTGGCCAGCGACGCCAGGTACTCGCCGATGCCAAGGTCGCCGCGCGACCAGGCAGACCGGTTCGTGTCGAATCGCCGGAGCGCGGGCTTGAAGAGACGCGCTTTCGTTTTTTCCAGCGTGCGACGAGCATCGGCCAGCGCGCGCTCAGACTGGGACCGGGCGCGGGCGCCCTCCACCACGGCGCGCGCATTCGCCTCGTAATGCGCGCGGTCGTCCACGCCCACAAGTTTGAAGGCGTCAGGCTGATTGACGGCGAGGTAGGAAGATGCGCCCAGCGCGCCCGCTTTCAGGAACGCGTCCGTGACGAAGGCCAGCGCCTTGCGGTCCGGAAACGAACGGAACCGTGAGAGGTCCACGGCGCCGAACGCGCCTTCGAGTCCCACGACGCGAACGCCGCCGTCGGCCACGAGCGCCTGAAGCGCGGCGGCGGAATTCTCCTGGGCTTCGGCATTCAGATGAATGTCCTGAAGGATGACGACCGGCGGAACAGCCGCATTTCCTTCGGAAATTTCCACGACACTCGCGCGCGCCGCCGGGACGCGCGCGGCCAGCGCCCTCACCGCGCTGGACGACGGGAGGGCCGCAGGAGAGGGAAGCGACCGGCGAATGACGGAAGTCAGCGACGACGAGAGCGGCGGGAGTGTGCCGAGAGACGCCAGCTGCGGACCGGTGGCAGGCGTGCGCGCGGCCCGGCGCCCCTGCCAGAAATCCGCCCACGCGGACACGGTGGAGACGTCGAGAATGAGGCTCGCGCAAAGCGCGAGCGACAAAACACGTCTGAAAACAGGGACAGTGCGCATAAGGGAACGGCAGAGGTTCCGTCTCAGATAATGTAGACCGAATGGCCTAAAAACGCGGTCCTTTTGTTGCCGGGGGGCGGGTCAGCCGGAAAGGTGATTCGGATTGAAAAACAGAGCCGTTTCCGTCGAAAAACCGGGCTCTATTTGTGGAGAGGTTTTTTGCGGATGACGCGCTTCATCTCGGTGCGGCGGCGGTCGTAGCCTTTGCGCCGTTTGTCCGACCGCGCACGGGCGTCCGACAACAGTTTTCCGGTTTCTATGCGGAGCTCTTCTTCGTTGGCCGCGGTGAGATTGGACGCTTCCGTGGCGAAATCACTCATGCCTTCTTCGATGAGGCGCGTGTGCGTGCGCTCAACATCGTTGCACTCTTTCAGCACCGCGTCCCAGCGGCGGGCGGCCAATCCGTCCGGATCCTTGCGCGGCTCCCAGGCCGGCAGCGTCGTCGTGATGACGGCGTTCAACGTTAGAGAGGCCCACGAGGTTCCGCCCGCGACCGGCGTTCCGTACCACGACAGACGCCACTGCGTCCTCGACGGACGCCGCAGCCCGCGCACCAGAAATCCTTTCCCTCGAACCGAATCGGTAATCGCGCGCATGGCGGTCTCGAAGGTCTGTCCGGAAACGGTGTAGAAAGCTTTCATCATGGACTGGTTCAGCGTGACGACGCCCACGGTCTTGCTCGTCCCGGGAAGTTCCGGCGAGACGGTGACCGGCGTTTTATCCTCTGTTGGTGTCGATCCTTCCTCCGTTGCGGGTGTCGCCGGCGCTTCCACCGCGGGCTCCTTGGCGGGAGCGACCGCGTGCGCCGGTTTGGCGCGATGGGACCGGACAAACGGGACCTTCTTCTTTGACACTGGCGAAGGAACGGCCGTCTGAACAGCAGGCGGAGCGACCGGGGCGACGGGGACAACGGCGGAGACGGAAGTGGCGGGGGCCCCAGGAGCGGGCGACGGCGCGGAAGCGGTGCGGGGAGTTTCTACCTTGGTTCGGACGGGATGATGGGGTTTGGGGGCTTCCGGGGGCGGCTCCCGCATGACCCGGGCCACGTCGCTCTTGGACACGTTGAGAGACATGTTCGCCCGGACCCGGACCGTGTAAGAGTCCTTATCCTCAGCCGTTATGGTTCCATGGACGACTTTTCCGCTGCGTAAAATCAGCTCGTCCGCCGCCCGCAGGGGCATGGACAACAGGGCGCTGACCAGCATGATGATGCCGAGCCGGGCATGATTCATTGCTCAAATTTCCTCACTTGCCTCTCCCCGAAATGTATATCGGCTCCAATATTCAGCGCAAGACGAGAACTACTTTCGTTGTCCTGCAGGGCATAGGCCAAATCGAGGCGGATCAGGCTGGGATCCGTTGAACGGGTGAACGCGAACCGCAATCCGGCCCCCAGGTCGCTTTTCACGCCGGCCATCCGAAGCTGGCCCCCGCGCTGCCAGGCCGACCCCGCGTCCGCGAACAAGGCCCAGCCCACGTTCACCAGTTTCAACCAGTCGTAAGTGATCACGGTCCGGTTCTCAAGTGTGGCAATGGCGGTGTTGGCCCCGGACAACTCCCGTACTTGATAAGCCCGGAGCCCATTGAACCCTCCCAGCAAATACTGATTCTCCGGATCGAGGTTGTGGGAGGCAGTCCAGGCCCCGCGGAGACTCGCCGTGTTCTCCTCCCGCCAGTCCACCAGAAACGCCTCGGACCGGATCTGCATCTCGCCATTTCGAAGCGTGTTGGCCTCGGCCCGGCCGCTCAGCGAGACATTGTTGAACCAGACGAAGTGATCTCCCGCGTTAAAAATCTTCTGGGCCTGAAGCCGGCCCAACGCGCCGTCTCTCGTCGCGCCGAGGGATTCCAGCGACGGCCCCACTTCGGCGGAACAGGTGAACCCGAGGTTCTCGTCCTCGACCCGGTCAAACGTAAACACATGAGCGAACTTCTGGAACCGGATGTTCTGGTACTCGAATCCCACCAGCGCGGCGCTGATCGTCCTGTTTTCCGCCGGAAGCGGAAACACCGGTGTTTCCTGAATCCTCAAGGCGGCAAAACGGTCTTCCTGCCGTTCGTAAGCGAGGGTCACCCGCCGAACGCGCGCGGGATCCGCCTCCAGCGCGTGAGAAACGTAGACGCGGCTGTCGCGCGTCGCGTGCTGGAACGTGACGATTTCATCGTTGTGCTGAAAAAGCCGGTCTTCGTCGTCGCGCACATGAATCCCCGTCCCGCCCGCGAAGCGAACCCTCGCCGAATAGTAGGGCCGGTCGAGGTCGATCTCGTACTCCCGCCCTTTCTCATCTCTTCCGTAGCCGCCCCCGCCTGTCCACCGGGTGCCCAGCAGCTGCGGATCGCTGTAAGACGCTCCGCTCGTCCGGCGGTCAATGTCCTGGAACAGGAACGCGCCGATCTGTTTCCCCTGCCCCAGCAGGTTCTCTTCGAGGAATCCGAGCCCATAATACCGCTGGCTGCCGGCGACGCCGTAACTCGGACGAACGAGCGTCGTCCACGAATCCGCGGTTTCCACCGTGACGTCGACGCTCCCGTCCGCCGCTTCCGACGTACTCACGTGAACGAGCCGGAAAATGGACTGAGCACGCAGCAGCCGCTCTGACTCATCAATAAGCGCCGAGTCGTACACATCCCCCTCGCGGAACAGAAGCGCGCGGCGAAGGTAACTCTCCTGCGTCACGATGTGGACCGCGTTCGCGGTCGAGTAAGGAAACTGACGTTCCTTGTCATCAAAGACGTCCTGCCGGACAAAAGTGATGTGACCAATGGTGGTGGGTGCCGACGATTCCACCGGCGTTTTGGCGGCGACGACGCCAGCCAGTAAAAGAGACAGGGCGAATAGACAGGTGCGGGAGCGCATCAGGCGATTATAGGTTTCGAAGGGGTCCGCCGCAGAGCGGAGAAAATCAAAGAGTGACGAGGCGGGAGAGAACCTTCATTGCGCAACCGGGTGTTGTGTCCGCCAGAAGCATCGAACGCACCTGCTCCACGGCGCCGGTGAAACCACGCTCGGCGGCTTTCAGCGGCGCCAGCGCCGCCTGATCCGCGGCATAGACCAGCGCGCACGTGCCGTTCCGCTCATCGCGCGGCGAAGAATACACGCCGAACATGTTCACGAGCCGGGACAGCTTCTCCGAGCGGGTGTCGTCTTTCTTGATCAAGAGACTGACCACTTCGGGCATGCGGCGCACGTCGCTCAAGGAAAAGAAACTGAGGCTCGTCGTCGGATCTTCCGACTTCGCGGCATTGAAGAATCGTCCCATCACATCGGCGGACGGCTCTTTCACGACGCATTGCGGCTGAAAAAACGGAACCCAGTTCACGGTGGTCTTCTTGCCGGCCGTCGCTTCCAGCCGGTAGACGCAGGCCTGGCCGCGGTTGAACGCCGCCTGCGCGGGCTCCGGCAATAGGTGCCAGCCGTCCGTCCGCACGTTGCCGGGCACGATCACATAGAGGCCGTCTTTATAGGCGCGGCGAAGCTGAAGCAGGAAAAGAAAATCGAAAAGGCCCTGATCACTGGTCACGCCCGCCATCGTGGCC
>JAYTIE010000172.1:0-10002 GCA_043732015.1 Elusimicrobiota bacterium
GCGACTGCGAAATATCGATGAAGTGGGAGAAGATGACGATCGTGGTGACGGCCACGATGACGCCCAGCGACCACGTGCTGTTCAGCGCGAACGATTTCACCTTCTTGGCGATGCGGGACAACACCGGACTGCGCGGGCGATTGGATTGATCGAAAGGCACAAGAAGATCTTCGGCCGTGTCCTCAGACGCCATGCCGACCGCGACATGGGTGTCCAGGTTCTCCAGCGACGTCACGTCACGGCCGGCACGCTCCAAAGCCGCGATGGCTTCTGCGGCCGTCGCTTCGTTGCTCCGGAAAGCGGCGACGGGTCCGTTCAGCGACGCGGTGACGAGCGATTCATGGGGCGCGGGATTCTGCGCCAGGAACAGCCGCTCGCCGGCGAAGAGCCGGTCCAGCGGCGTTTTTTCCTGCGTGAAGACGCTCAGCGCCTGAGCGGTGGATTCCGTGTTGGCGTTGGTGATCCGGGGAACAAAAGTGGAGACGGTGGCGCGGGCCAGGATTTCGCGTGACACGTTTTTGGAGTGGAAGCCGCCGGTCACAAGAATGGCTTTCGGTCCGTGAACCTTCATCGCCGCCAGCAGGTGCCCCGCGATCGCGGCGTTCCGCAGTTCGGCGGATTTGTAGAAAGCTTCAAAGGGTTCGAGAACCGGGTCGCGGCCGCTTAACGCCCGGTAGCGGGACCACTCATCGGAGTTGAGGGAGAATTCCACGAGGTTGTTCTGAAGCTGGAGCGCGGCATCGTCGGCAACGAGTTTTCGTTCCGCGTCGGATACGGCCAGTTTTTCAAACCGTGCGCGCTCCAGACCGTCGAGCTCCACCGTCACGCGGTCCATGTTGATAGAATCCGCGAGCAGCACGTAACGAACGTACTGGCTCATCGCGGGATATTTCGTCAGCGGAACGCCGGAGCGAGAGCAGATGTCGGAAAGGTGTTTGTAGAAGTCGGCCGCGCGTGTTTTCCCGGCCCGGAAATTGATGCCGGCTTCGATCAGGCCGCGTGTGTCGGACTCAGTGAGTTTCGGCGCCAGCAGGGTGAGCAGCGCGCTTCGCTCACGCTCGGTCGCCTTCGAATCCATCCCTTCTTCAATGCGGACCGCTTCGCGGAACGCGGAGAGATCCGGAGAGAGAACCTTCTGTTCCGCGGTGATGGCTTCCGCGTAATGCCCGATCGAGACGGTTCCGCCGCGGTGCCCCACAACGGTGCGGTCAAACGCCAGGAGCGCCGGAGAATAGGTTTGCGCCTTCGCGTCTTCAATCGCGGCGCGCCGTGCCGAGAGCGCTTTGCGAGCGCTGGGGAGCGCGGCCTGCGCGCGTCGAACGGCATCCACGTTCTGGTCGTAAAGAGAAGGCTGCTCGGCACCCACCACGGGGACCTCGCGCCTGGCGAGAACCGCGCCGAAAATGGCGCCTGAAATTTTTCCGTCCGCGAGAAGTCCGTCGGCGGCGCGGCGGGCGCTGTCCGGCCACGGGCACGAGCGGAAGGCTTTAAGGTCGATGTCGCCGGCCGCGCCTTCCAGAACAACGACGTCGGCATTGTTCTGATCGATCAGCGCGGCCACGGCGCCGGCGATGTGACGCTGCGCTTCTTCGTTGCCATGGACGTCCTGGATGTAGACCACCGACTGCTTCGACGACGGGTTTGACTCTATGGAGCGGACGTTGCCGAAAGAGGCATCGAGCGCTGTGAAACCCGCGCTCGGCTGAAAATGAACGGAAGGGGATGACGCGGGGAGGGAGGCCTGGATGACAGGAAGAGACGCCGGGAGGGACGCCAGCATCGCCGTCTTGGCGATTTTCTGCGAACGCTCCTCATAGAAGGACCGTTCGGCCGTGTTCGCCAGCAGGCAGTTCGTGAGGAACACCTGTAAGGCAAGCGCAGCGGCGCCGGTCTTGATGGCTTTCGTCGTCCTGTTCAAAAAACCGTCCTCGTGTCTCGGTCTGAATCGCCGAAGGTTAGGGGTCAGATCGGTTCTGACGTTTCCATTTTAAACTTGCGGTCCTTAAATCTCCCTTAAGGTGTTGTAACGGGCCTGTAAAAAGGACTGCGAATTGTCGTGCGGAAAGTGACAACCGTCACAGTTCGTACGGGATGAAAAAGAGCCGCCCGAACAGGCGTCTCCATCGGGAAGTCTGACCTCTAAAGCGAGGGAAAACGAGTACAATTCGCGCATTCAGCCATCCTTTCAAGAGAGGAATCTTCAATGAAAAAAGCCTTGATCGTTTTGAGTTTTCTGGTAGCCGCCTGCGCTACCGTTCCCTACACGAAGCGGCACCAGTTGAACCTGGTCTCCCGGGGGGAAGAGATTCAACTGGGCGAGCAGGCCTACGCTGAAGTGCTGAAACAGGAAAAGCCTTCCACCAACGCGGCGAATATTGCGATGGTCGGCGCGGTCGGGTCGCGGATTTCCGAGGCCGCTGACCAGAAAGACTTCAAGTGGGAGTTCAAGGTCCTGGCGTCCGATCAGGTCAATGCGTTCTGTCTGCCGGGCGGAAAGGTCGCCTTCTACGATGCGATCATGCCGATCTGTGAGAATGAGACCGGCGTCGCTGTGGTCATGGGACATGAAGTGGCCCACGCGCTGGCGAGTCACTCCGCCGAGCGAATGAGCCAGGGACTGGGCGCCAATATCATCGGCAGCGTGTTGAGCGTCGGTCTTTCTAAATCAGACCCGGCCACGCAGAAGAATGTGATGCAGCTTTTCGGCGTTGGCGCGCAAGTGGGTGTCATCCTGCCGTTCGGCCGCAAGCAGGAATCGGAAGCGGACCACATCGGCCTGATCCTCATGGCGAAAGCGGGTTACGATCCGCGCGCCGCCGTCGCATTCTGGGAGCGGATGGAGTCCCACGCCGGCGGGCAGAAGCCGCCGGAATTTCTTTCCACTCACCCCAGCGACAAGACCCGCATCGCCCAGATCAAGGCGTGGCTGCCGGAGGCCATGCAGTACTACAAACCGAAAGGTTAGGCCCCAAAGCTTTACGGAAGTCTGACGCCGTCCTGACGCCAGCCTCCCGCCTCGGATCGTACTGTGTTCCCGCAGGCCCCAAAAGGGCCAGACGAGGGGCCCAGCATGTCGGAGGGGACATGACTGGGCCCCCGTTTTTTCAGGTGATTCCTGCACGGAAAACCGCGTATTTTTGGATCTAAAAGGTATACTCGCCCGGTGAATCGCGCCACCCCGCGGTCCCCTGTTTCCATCAGGACCGTTTCCATCGTGCCCAACCCCGAGAAGCTGAGGGCGAAACAAGAACTTCCCCGGCTGAAAAAGTGGCTTCAAAGCCGCGGAATCAGCGTGGCGGGTCCGTCCTCGATCTCCCGTTCCGACGCCGTCATTACCCTGGGCGGAGATGGAACCATTCTTTCGGTTGCCGCGGCCGCGGCCGCGGCGGGCGTTCCCGTTCTCGGCGTTAACCTGGGCCGTCTTGGTTTCATGACCGCCGTGGACGTCCGCCGCCTGTATCCGGCACTGAAACGGTGGCTGGCCGGAGAATGGACCGTCAGCGAACGCCTCATGTTGGAAGTCGCTCCGCCGCGAACGAAAGCGCGCTGTTTTGCGCTGAACGATGCCGTGATCCGGATCGGGTCCACCGCGCGCCTGACCACGATTTCGGCCGCCGTCTCGGGGGAGAACCTGGGAGATTTTACTGGCGACGGCGTCATTATCGCGACGCCCACGGGTTCCACCGCGTATTCCCTTGCGGCGCAGGGCCCTATCGTTCATCCGGAGATGGAAGCCATCGTGATGACGCCGATCTGCGCGCACAGTTTTCGTCAGCGTCCCGTCGTCATTCCGGCGGGCCGCAGCGTTCAGCTGACGCTCGACGACACGCGCGACCGCGGAGAAACGCAGCTCTGCGTGGATGGCCAGCACGTTTTTAAATTGCGATATGGCGATCGCGTTCGTATATCACGCGCGCCGTTTAAACTAAAATTGCTGCAAGATCCGCGCTCGCCGTATTTCGGCGTCCTTCGCGAAAAGCTTTCGTGGGGCGGCCGGTGATCAGAAGCCGCGGACAACTCCGGAGGAACAGGTAATGAACGCAAACTCTTTGATTCGACGCGCGGCATTGTTGTCGCTCGCATTGGTGACTGTCAGCGGAGGAATCGCACAAGCCGCGGATCGGCAGGGCGACCAGGGCATCGGTATCATGATCGGCAACCCGAGCGGTCTCAGCTATAACTACTTCATCGACAGCAAGATTTCTCTCGACGGCGCTTTCGGTATCGACCAGGGCGAACCGGATGCGCACCTCACGCTACTCATCCACGACTTCGACATCCTGAAGCAGACTCCGGCCTTCAGGGATCTTGACGGCGACGCCGCTCTTTACTTCGGTCTCGGTCCGCGCGCGCTTTTCGCCGATGACACCGAAGTCGGCCTGCGTTTCGTGGCCGGAATTTCATTCTTCCCGCGCGCAACGCCCTGGGAGATTTTCGGCGAAGTGGCGCCCGTTCTGCGCATGACGCCGAACTCCGGGGGAGACCTGGATTTCGGAATCGGGCTCCGCTACTACATCCCCGCGATCCGGCCGAGAAGCTAATTGCTCAACGATGACGTCATCCGTCTGGGGAATCTGCGGGAGGCCGAAACCGAGGCCCTCTCGCACCGTCCCTCGGATCCCCGCTTCCTGAAAACGGATGGCATCGAGGCTTTCACCGGCAATGAATTGCTGGTGAAAGGCGCCCTCGAAGCCGGCGTCGGTCTCATCACCGGATATCCCGGATCCCCTGTTTCCGAAGTCTTCGATGCCATCGACAGTGTGGCGCCGTACCTGGCCGAGCGCGGCATCGTCGCGCAGATCGCCAACAACGAGGCGCTGTCCACCGCCCGCCTGAACGGCGCGCGCCAGGCTGGTCTTCGCGCGCTGGCTGTGATGAAATCCGTGGGACTGCACGTCGCGGCCGACGCGCTGGCCGTCGGAAACCTGGCAGAGTCGCGTCAACCGGACGGCGGCGCCGTCGTCATCGTCGGAGACGATCCGTGGAACGAAACCACGCAGATCAACTCGGATTCGCGGTTTCTCTCTCAGCATCTCCACATGCCGATCCTCGAGCCGTCCACATTCCAGGAGATCAAGGACTGGCTGGCTCACGCCTTCGACATCTCCGGTCATTCCGACCTGTATCTCAGTTACATCCTCACGACGAACCAGGCGGATGGTGGCGGTACCGTCACTGTTCATCCTCACCGTGATCTTCCGATCAACCACCGGGCTCCGGCCACCCTTTCCAGTGACAACCTTCGCCTCAGCGACAGCGTCATGATTCCGCCACACACATCGATGCGTGAGGCCACGTTGAGCGCCCGCTTCAAGCGTGCGCTGGACCGCGCGCGCGAACTGAACCTGAACCGCTGGCACGGGCCGCGCCGCGTGCGGATGCCCGTTGGCTTCATCACGTCCGGCCTTTCGTACGCGTACTTAGAGGAAGTTCTCCGCCTCCTCGGACTCTGGGAGCGGACGCCCGTTCTCAAGCTCGGCATGACCTATCCCCTGGACAGCGAAGCGGTCTGGGAGCTTTCCCGGCACGTGGAGCATCTGGTGATCGTCGAGGAAAAACGCGGATTCCTGGAGTCCCAGGTCGCGGAAATCCTGATGGCCCTCGTTCAGGCGGGGCGCCTGCCGAAAGCGCCTGCGCTCTGGGGCAAGAATTTTCCCGACGGAGAACCCGGTTTCCCGTCGACGCGGGGTTTGAACGTATCGGTGATTCTTGAAGTGCTTGGCCCCGCCTTCCGTCGTTGGAAACAATATTTCCCGACGCTGAAAGTGGATAACATCGAACGCGAACTGGCCGACGTGCACCACACAGAGACCGCTTCCTTCGACGTTCCCGCGCGTCTTCCCACGTTCTGTCCCGGATGCCCGCACCGCGATTCCGCGGCCGTCAGCAAGAAGATGAAGAAGGATTTCAAGGAAACGAAGAAGATGGACATCATCTTCCACGGGGAATCGGGCTGCCACTCGATGCTGCAGTTCGCGCCGAACGAAGGCCTCATGCAGAATTATTCCGGCATGGGCCTGGGCGGCGGAACGGGCGCCGGCATGTCGCCGTTCATCACCAACAAACAGGTCGTCTTTCTCGGCGACTCGACATTTTTCCATTCGGGCATGATCGCCATCAGCGATTCGGTGAAGAACAATCAGGAGATCACATACATCATTCTGGAAAACGGAACGACCGCGATGACCGGACACCAGCCGACGCCGGGCAACACTCTGGACGTCATGGGATTGCCGACGACGGCGCAGGACATCGAGCGCCTGCTTCGCGGCATGGTTCCACCGTCGGTGTTCATCCAGCGCGCGAACCCCGCGGACCGCGTGCCGTACGAGAAGCTTGTCCAGGAAACCGTTCTGAAGCCCGGCGTGAAAATCATCATCGCCGACAAGGAATGCGCCATCACGTTGCATCGCCGCCTGAATGTGGAGAAGAAGGCGGTCATCAAGGCGACCGGTTTTATTCCGCGGGAAGAGAAGATCAATATCACGCCCGATGTCTGCGAGTACTGCCTCGAATGCACGCGCCAGACCGGATGCCCGGGCCTGACCATCACCGAGACCCCTTATGGGCGGAAAATCACCACCGACCTTTCGACCTGCGTCGATGACGGCGCCTGCGCCCGCACGAAAGCGTGTCCCTCTTTCGAAAAAGTGGTCATCACGCGGAAAGCGGCGCCGGCCCCCCGGCGTTCGCCGCTCGCCGCGATCAAGGATCTGCCTCCGCCGGTGGCGATTCCGTTCGATGACCGCTGGTGCGCTTACACCGCCGGCGTGGGCGGCATGGGGGCCGGCGTCGTGAACGCCGTGCTCGTTCGCGCAGGCATGCGCGAAGGTTTCGATGTCAATTTCCTCGACAAGAAGGGTCTCGCCATCCGCAACGGTGGCGTTTACGGCCACATCGTGTTCTCGAAAAACGGGCCGGTCAGCTCGCCGGTCATCGCCTACGGGAAGGCCGATCTCATCATCGGTCTCGATCTTCTCGAAGCGGCGCGCGCTCTGGACGCGCGCATGAACCTGCGCGTGGCGCATCCGTCCCGCACGCGCGCCGTCATCAACAACCACCGCCATGAAACCGTGCTCACGCTCATGGGGAAATCCGATTTTGATCCCGCCCAGCTTGAGAAGGTTATCGCGGAGAAGACCAAACCCGAGGGCTTCCTGTCCGCCGATTTCTCGGTTCTTTCCGAACGCCACCTGGGCAGCAAGCTCTACGCAAACATGATGATCCTGGGCGCGGCCTACCAGAGCGGCTGGGTGCCGCTGCCCGAAGAATCCATTCTCGCCGCGATCGCCGAGAGCGTTCGCAAGTCCGACATCGAATTGAATTACGAAGCCTTCCGCCTCGGCCGCTACTACGCCGCATTCCCAGAGGAGCGCCGACTCGATCCGCTGGCGGTGCCGCAGGCTGACATCATTGCGGAGAAAGCCGCGTGGCTCCGGCGGTCATCCTGGATTTCGGGCGAGAAAAACGCGAAGGGATATCTCCGTCTCATGGAGCAGGTGTCGCGCTGGATGGACCTTCCGCCGGCCTCCGCCAACCTGCTGGCCAACACTATCTACGACCTTGTCCGCTATGACGGCGTCCGCTTCGCGGAAACCTATGTGGAGCTCGTCTGGAAAACCTATCGCCGTGATCAGGCCAGTTTTGGCTTTCGCGCCACGGCGGCGGTCATACCAGCGCTGTTCAAGTCGATGGCGATCAAGGATGAAGTCTGGGTAGCGAAACTCCTGACGGCGCCCGACAAATATGAGCGCGACCGCCAGCGCTACAACATTGATCCGTCCCGCGGCGACAAGGTTTCTTATCTGCATTTCAACCGTCCGCAGTTCACCGTGCTGGGGAAATCGATCGAATTCGATATTCAGACTCGGGACTGGATGCTGAAGCTCATGGCTCGGGCGGGATTCCTTCGCCGCATTCTGCCGGGCTGGCATTCGCGCGAGCGCGCGTTTCGGGACTGGTACATCTCGGTCGTCGACAATTTCACTTTCTTCCAGTCCGCGCAGGACTACGATTTCTACGTGGCCGCACTGCGGGTTCCAGAAGAAGTCCGGGGCTACCGGGAAGTCCGCTGGCCTACCATGGAAGCCGCGCAGGCCGCCGCGCGGGAATCGCTTTCTAAAATCGGCAGCACGCGCACCTCGGTGTCGATGCCGGGCCGCCTTCCTTCCTAATTACCGTCCCGTGCCGAACTGCCGGTAGGCCAGCATTGCGATGATGGTTTTCGAATCGCGAATCCGTCCCTTCTCGATCTCCGCGTAAATCTTCTTCAGTGGCCACGCCTTGCACGAGAGGAATTCGTCGTCATCCGGGTTCGCTTTGCCGGGTTTAAGCCCTTCCGCCACATAGATGTGAATCAATTCGTTCGCGAAGGCCGCCGTGGGCCAGAACGACAGCAGCCGCCGGATTTTTCCCGCCGTGTAGCCCGTTTCTTCCTGAAGTTCGCGTTTCACGCAGTCGAGCGGGTTTTCGCCGCGCGCCAGTTTCCCGGCCGGGATCTCCAGCGTCACCACGCCCACGGGATGCCGGTACTGTTGAACCATCAGGACCTTCCCGCCGGTGACGGCGACCACGGCGACGGCGCCGGGGTGATCCAGGTACTCCCGGGTCGCTTTCTTTCCGATCGGAAGGCGAACCTCGTCGATCCGGAATCCGACGGCGTTGCCCTGAATTTTCGTCTTCGTTCGAATGAATTTTTCGGTCAGTTTCATCCCCGCATTCTAAACATTGGAAGGAAGGCGGCAAACCGATACAATTCACTCCGTGAAAGTTAAAGAAATCCTCGAGCGCGGTCAGCCGTGCATCTCATTCGAATTCTTTCCTCCCAAAACCGATGAGGGCCTCGTTGCCCTGATGCAGACGGTGGAGAGCCTGAAAGAACTGTCCCCGTCCTTCGTCTCCATGACCTACGGCGCCGGCGGAAGCACGCGCGCGAAAACGGTTCAGCTCGTTTCCAAGATCAAGAACCAGATCGGCATCGAAGCGGTCGCTCACCTCACGTGCGTGGGCCACCGGCAGGAAGAGATCGCGGCGATTCTCGATGAACTGAAGAAAGAAGGGATCGAGAACGTTCTGGCGCTCCGCGGAGACCCGCCCAAAGGGCAGGACAAGTTTGTCGCCGTCGAAGGCGGCTTCGCCAACGCCGATGAATTGGTGACGTTCATCCGGAGCCGGTTTGATTTCTCACTGGGTGTCGCCGGATATCCGGAGAAGCATCCGGAAGCGTCTTCCCTGGACGTCGACGTTGAGCGGCTCGCCAGGAAAGTCGCGGCGGGCGCTGACTTCGTGGTCACGCAGCTTTTTTTCTCGAATGAGGACTATTTCGGATTTGTAAAGCGCGCGCGGGCCGCGGGCGTCACCGTTCCCATCATTCCCGGCATCATGCCGGTCTCGGACACCGATCAGGTGAAGCGCTTCACGCAGCTGTGCGGCGCGAAGCTTCCGTCCAGCCTGTTGTCCCGGCTGGAAGCGGCGGGCGCCGACAAGGCCGCGGTCGCAAAGATCGGTATCGATCACGCCGCCGTCCAATGCGAGGACCTGCTCCGCAAAGGCGCCCCGGGTGTCCATTTTTATACGCTGAACCGGTCGGACGCGACCCGTGAAATTTTCCGACGGTTGAAATCCAAGGGAGTCGTCTCATGAGAGCCGTCGTCTTGACCATTTGCAGCGCCGTCGTTCTGAACGGCTGTGTTTCCATCGCCACGCATGAAGAACAGCTCCGCCGCTGCCGGGCCGCTGCAATGAATGCCGATGCGCTTCAGGCCCGCGTCACCGATCTCGAGAAGCAGAACGACACGCTCGAAAAGCGCCTCGCGAACAAATCCGCGGAAAGTGAAAAGCTCCAGTCCGAGATCTCCGACACCCGAGCCACCTACGACGAACTCGTGGACAAACTGAAGGCCGACGTGAAACAGGGCGACGTGGGGCTCAGTCAGGCGGACGGCAACGTAACGATCACGCTGGGGGACAAGGTTCTTTTCCAGTCCGGCCAGTGGGAGCTTC
>JAYTIE010000173.1:0-3838 GCA_043732015.1 Elusimicrobiota bacterium
TACGACTATTACCAGCCGGAAGCCTATGTCCCGACCTCCGACACCTACATTGAGAAAGACGCGAGTATCAACGATCACATCGACCGCCTCCGTCTGAAGGCCACGTCCAGCCTGATGGAGCGCGATGATGTCATCATCGTGGCCAGCGTCTCCTGCATTTATGGTTTGGGATCTCCCACCGACTACAAAAATCTCTGCGTTCACATTGCGGAGGGCGCGCCGCGCCCCCGGAAGGTTCTGCTGGACGACCTGATCGCCATTCATTACCAGAGGAACGAGGTCGAGTTCGGGCCCGGGAAATTCCGCGTTCGGGGCGATACCGTTGAAATTTTTCCGGCCTATCTCGACAGCGCGCTTCGGGTCGAGTTCTTCGGTGATGACGTCGAAAAGATCCGCGAATTCAATCCGCTCACCGGCGAGGTGATTTCCGAAAAGAAACAGGTCTATATCTACCCCGCCCGGCATTTCGTCACAACCCGCCCGTCGCTGGAACGCGCGCTGGTCGACATCGAGGGAGAGTTGCGCAGTCAGCTGGCGCTGTTCAATTCGAAGGGAAAGCTTCTGGAAGCGCAACGCCTGGAACAGCGCACGCGCTATGACATCGAGATGCTTCGGGAGACGGGCTTCTGTCACGGCATTGAAAATTATTCGCGGCCGCTCTCGGGCCGCCAGCCCGGCGACCGCCCGGCGTGTCTTATCGACTATTTCCCGAAGGATTTCCTCGTCGTCATCGACGAGTCCCACGTCACGCTGCCGCAGATCCGCGGCATGTACGAGGGAGACCGCGTCCGCAAGCAGACGCTCGTGGACTACGGTTTCCGACTTCCGTGCGCTCTCGACAACCGTCCGCTCAAATTCAATGAATTCGAGGCGATGGTGCCTCAGGCCGTCTATGTTTCTGCGACGCCAAGTCCGCTGGAGCTGACGAAATCCAACGGCGTCGTCGTGGAGCAGGTGATTCGTCCGACGGGTCTCGTGGATCCGGAAGTGACGATTCGTCCGACGCGCGGGCAGATCCCCGATCTCATGGCGCGCGCGCGCGCCGCGGTCGCCAAGAAGTTCCGCGTCCTCATCACGACGCTTACCAAGAAGATGGCCGAAGACCTGACGACCTACCTGGCAGATCAGGGTTTCCGTGTGAAATACATGCACTCGGACATTGACGCGCTGGAACGCATCAAGATTGTCCAGGGACTGCGGAAGGGCGAGTTCGATGTGCTGGTCGGCATCAACCTCCTCCGCGAAGGTCTCGACATCCCGGAGATCGCGCTGGTGGCGGTTCTCGACGCCGACAAGGAAGGTTTTCTCCGGTCCGAGACGACGCTGATCCAGGTATGTGGCCGCGCCGCCCGCAACGTCGAGGGTGAAGTTGTCCTCTATGCCGACAAGATGACCGGTTCGATGGAACGCGCGCTGGGGGAAATGAGCCGCCGGCGCGTCAAGCAGCTGGCCTACAACAAGGAACACTCCATTTCACCGAAGACGATTGTGAAGTCGGTTCAGGACTTGGAGGAGTTTCAGGTGAAGGCGCGGGAGTCGGGATTGAAGAACGTCTACCCTGACAGCGCGTTCAAGGTGAACAACAGGAAGGAAGTCGCGGAGACGCTGAAGGAACTTGAGAAACAGATGGAAGCGGCGGCCGATTCGCTGGATTTCGAGACGGCGGCGATTCTGCGGGACCGGTTGTTCGAAATCAGGAAGATGGAAGTAAAGACCCGGTCCTGACGTCCGGTCAGGCGTTGCCGGAGCGCGGCAGCTTGATGACGTTGTCATTGCCAGAAAGATAGGACTGCGGCTGCGCCGGCGCCGAAATTCCCCGGTCCACTCCCCGCAGCTTCAGCGCCAGATCCTCGAGGCTGGAGGCGTGGTTCAACGCTTCCTTCGTCGTGATCAGATTTTCCGAATGCAGGCGTTCCAGATCCTGATCGAACGTGTGCATCCCATAGTATGTGTCCTGCGCGATGAGGCGGGTGACCTCGTCGGCTTTTCCCTCCATCAGGAGTTTCTTCACGAAGGTCGTTCCAATCAGAACTTCCGTGGCCGGATAGCGGTGTGTTCCCTCCAGCGAGCGAACCAGCCTCAGCCCGATGACACCGGACAACACCCCGGCGACCTGCTGACGGACCGTGTTCTGTTCGTGAGGCGGGAAAGAGTCGACGATCCGTCCTACCGCATGGGCCGTGTCGATCGTGTGAATGGTAGAGAGAACCAGATGTCCGGATTCCGCCGCCTGCAGCGCTGCTGACATCGTCTCGGCATCGCGCATTTCTCCGATCGCAATGACGTCCGGGCTCTGTCTCAAAACGTTTTTAAGCGCAGCCTTGAACGACGGCGTGTCGAAGCCGATCTCGCGCTGGGAAATGGAAGACTTCACATCCTTGTGGATGTATTCGATCGGGTCTTCGATCGTGATAATGTTGTAGGTGAAACTCTGGTTCAGGTAATCGATGATCGCGTTCATCGACGTGGTCTTGCCCGCGCCCGTGACGCCGGCGAACAGGATAAGCCCGCGTCCCTGGTTCACAAGCTTCTTCAGGGTTTCCGTCGGAAGGTGAAGGTCTTCGAAATTTTTGAGCGTCAGCGGAACCGCGCGCAGCGCCACCGCGACGGATCCTTTCTGGCGATAGAGGTTCACGCGGAAGCGGCTGACGCCGTCCAGCGTACAGGCGGCGTCCATCTCCATTTTTTCTGAAAAATCCTTTTGCTGCTGGGGAGTGAGAAGGGCCTTCGCCATTTCCTCGGTCTGGGCGGCGGTCAGCGCGGCCATGTTGGTCTGGAGAAGCTGGCCATTCACGCGAATGAGGGGGGCGGAGCCGGGTTTGAAGAGGATGTCCGAGATCCCGTCGCGGAGCATCAGTTCGATCAGCCGTTTGTAGTCCATGGAGTCCGCCAGAAAAGGTCAGGATCCGCTGTTAAAACGAGACGCTTTAGCGGTCTCTCAAAGGTACCGGATCAGCGCTGTTTTTCAAGTTATATTTGGTCACCAGTTGGGGAGCGGGAGGGGGGCGGGAGCGCCGTCGCGTGGCGAGTAAGACTCAAGAATTTCAGTCATTTTTGGAAGCGCGCGATGGAACGCCTCCACGACCTTCGGGTCGAAATGCTTTCCGGAATCCTGATCGATAATGGCGAGTGTTTCAGTCAGAGAGAAGGAGGGTTTGTAGATGCGCTTGCTGGTCAGCGCATCGAACACGTCGGCGAGCGTTGCGATGCGGGCTTCGATCGGTATCTCTTCAGAACGAAGTCCGCGCGGGTACCCCGAGCCATCCCACTTCTCGTGGTGGCAGAGCGCGATGGTGGCCGACATCTGCATCAGTTCGTTTTCTGCGTCTTTCAGAATTTCAGCCCCGTACTGCGGGTGCTTCTTCATTTCTTCCCATTCTTCCGGCGTAAGCTTGCCCGGTTTGTTCAGGATCGAGTCGGGAACGCCGATCTTGCCGATGTCGTGCATCGGGGCCGCCAGCCGGATGTTCTCGCACCACTCAACGTCAAAGGCCATTTCCTTCGCGATCAGCGCGGAATACTGACTCATGCGCCAGAGATGAGCGCGGGTGTCGTGATCCTTGAACTCGACGGCGCCCGCCAGCCGGATAACGGTGGCCTGTGTGGCTTTTCTGATTTCCTGATAAAGCTGGGCGTTCTCAACGTGGCCGGAAGCCTGGTCGGCCAGAAGCGTGAGGACTTCCTCGTCCTGCTGGTCGAAAGCGCGTCCGTGTTTCGGATTCAGCACCTGGAACACGCCGATGACGTGGTCTTTGGCGTTGAACATGGGCGCGGCCAGAACAGCTTTCGTGCGATAGCCGGTTTGCTTGTCGATCTCCGGATTGAACCGCGAATCCTT
>JAYTIE010000174.1:0-3833 GCA_043732015.1 Elusimicrobiota bacterium
AAGTGGGATATGGGATGGATGCACGACATCCTCGACTACATGGGCAAGGAGCCGATTCATCGGTCCCATCACCAGTGGCAACTCACGTTTCGTCTGCTCTATGCGTTTACCGAAAACTTCGTTCTCTCGCTTTCCCACGACGAGGTCGTCCACGGAAAGGGTTCGCTCCTGTCGCGGATGCCCGGCGACGCTTGGCAGAAGTTCGCGAACCTCCGGCTTCTTTATGGCGTCATGTACGGCATGAGCGGCAAAAAGCTTTTGTTCATGGGCGCGGAGTTCGGCCAGGGCCCGGAGTGGAGCCATGAAAGCAGCCTCCACTGGCATCAGGCCGGCGATCCGCAGCACGGCGGGATCCTGACCTGGGTGCGCGATCTGAACAACACGTACCGCCGCGAGAAGGCGCTGTACGCATTGGATTGCGACTCGGCCGGCTTCGAATGGGTGGACTGCACCGATGCCGGCAGCAGCTGCATCAGTTTTCTCCGCCACGGGGGCGGCGAGACAGTTCTCGTCGTCTGTAATTTCACGCCCGTCGTTCGTGAGGGCTACCGGATCGGCGTCCCTTTCGCGGGTTTCTGGACGGAAATACTGAACAGTGATTCGGGAGCGTACGGCGGAAGTGGAACCGGCAATTGCGGTGGCTTCAACGCGGACGACGTTTTCGCGCATGGCCGTCCGTATTCTCTGAATCTTACTCTCCCGCCGCTTGGCGCCGTTTTCCTCAAATGGGAACCGAAAAGATGATTCTGGCGCCCGAATCTCAGCGCACGCGCCGTCTTGGCGCGACCGTCGCCGGGACGGAAACGGAGTTCGTCGTCTGGGCGCCCTCGACGGCGACAGTCGAGGTAAAACTCCTCCGCCAGGGGCGAACGGTCGCGATGCAGAAGGTAGAAGACGGCACGCATTTTGTTTCGATTCCCGGCGTGGGAGCGGGAGAAACCTACCTGTACCGTCTGGGAGACAGGGAGCGGCCCGATCCGGCCTCTCGTCTTCAACCGCAAGGCGTTCATGGCCCGTCGCAGGTGGTCGGGGATGATTTTTCGTGGAGCGATGAAGGGTGGAAGGGCCTGCCTCTTCAGGATCTGATCATCTATGAGTTGCATGTCGGCACGTTCACGTCCGACGGGACTTTCGACTCCGCGATTTCGCGTCTCGGGTATCTGAAGTCCCTTGGCATCACCGCGATAGAGCTTATGCCGGTGGCGCAGTTCCCGGGCGGCCGCAACTGGGGCTACGACGGCGTGTTTCCGTTCGCGGCTCAGAACACCTACGGCGGACCGGCGGGGCTAAAGCGGCTCGTGAACGCCTGCCATCAGAACGGCATCGCGGTCATCCTTGATGTCGTCTACAACCACATGGGACCGGAGGGGAACTATCTTTCCGACTTCGGCCCTTATTTCACCAAGAAATATTCGACGCCCTGGGGCGAGTCGCTCAACTTCGACGACGCCGACAACGGCGGCGTCCGGCGGTTTTTCATCGAGAACGCCCTCTACTGGGTGGACGAGTGCCACCTTGACGGACTGCGCTGCGACGCGGTTCACGCGATCATTGATTTTTCCGCCAATCCGTTTCTGGAAGAGCTCTGCGCGGCGGTCCGGAATCTTGCGCGCGCGTCGAACCGTCAGATCCACACGATTGCCGAAAGCGATCTGAACGACAACCGCGTTCTCCGTTCCGGCGCATCGGGCGGCTACGCGTACGACGCCCAGTGGAGCGACGACTTTCATCACGCGCTGCACACGTTGTTGACCAGCGAGCGCGAGGGCTACTACGAGGATTTTGGCGGCGTGGGAATCTTTCGCCGGGTGTTGGCGGACGGATGGGCTTACGCCGGTGAATATTCCCGTCACCGCCGGCGCCGTCACGGAAATTCTCCGGAGGGTCTCGACTCGGAGCGATTCGTGGTTGCGGCTCAGAATCACGATCAGGTCGGCAACCGGATGCGCGGTGAGCGGTTGAGCCACCTCGTGGATTTCGACCGGCTGAAACTCGCCGCCGCCGCGCTCCTGACGTCTCCTTTCGTGCCGATGCTGTTCATGGGCGAGGAATACGCGGAGAAGGCGCCGTTCCAGTATTTCATCTCACACGAAGACGCGGCGCTCGTTGAAGCCGTTCGCAAGGGCCGCCGGGAAGAGTTCAAGGCATTCTCCTGGGCCGGCGAGGCGCCGGATCCACAGGGAGAGCAGACTTTCGACGCGTGCAAACTGGATCCATCGCAGGCGGCCGCCGCAGGGAAACCGTTGTTCGATCTTTACCGGGAGTTGATTCGTCTGCGGAAAGAAACGCCGTCCCTCAGGAATCTCGGCAAGAAGTTCACGGAAGCTGGCGCGGACGAATCGTCCTTGGTGATCTGGATTCACCGCCGGTTTGCGCGCACCGGCTGCTTCATGGCTTTCAATTTTTCGAATGAGGCGGCGTCGGTCGTCGTTCCGGCCGGAACGTGGTTGCGTCTTCTCGATACCCAGGACGCGCGCTGGGGCGGATCCAGTACGGCGTCGGGAGATCTCGTTTCAGATGGCGTCAGCGCCACGCCGTTGCCCCGTCTTTCGTATGTGCTATTTTCTCGCTCACAGGAGATCTGACCCCTTTGGAAAAATACATCTGCATCCACGGCCACTTCTATCAGCCGCCGCGCGAAAACCCCTGGCTGGAAGCCATCGAGCTTCAGGACTCCGCGTATCCCTACCATGACTGGAACGAGCGCATAACCGCGGAGTGCTACGGTCCCAACGGAACCTCTCGCATACTCGATCCGGCCGGAAAGATCAGCCGCATCGTCAACAATTACGCCCACATCAGTTTCAACTTCGGCCCGACGCTTCTGAGCTGGATGGAAGAAAAGGCGCCGGACGCCTATCGCGCCATCTTCGAAGCGGACCGGATCTCGAAAGAGCGTTTCTCCGGGCACGGTTCCGCTATGGCCCAGGTTTACAACCACATGATCATGCCGCTCGCGAATTCCCGCGACAAGTTCACGCAGGTCTCCTGGGGAATCAAGGATTTTGAATACCGCTTCGGGCGTATGCCGGAGGGAATGTGGCTGGCCGAGACCGCGGTGGACACCGAGTCGCTGGAAGTTCTCGCCGCCGCCGGGGTCAAGTTCACCGTGCTGGCGCCGCACCAGGCGGGGAAAGTCCGCCGGATGGGCGGGCGTTCCTGGACGGAACTGACGCACGCCGCCATTGATCCAACCCGCGCCTACCAGATCCCGCTGCCGTCGGGAAAAAGCATCGCGGCCTTTTTCTACGACGGGCCCATCTCACGCGCCATCGCCTTCGAGCGCCTGCTGGAGAAGGGCGAGAACCTCGTGAACCGCCTGATGGGCGCGTTCTCGGAAAACCGCAATCAGGCGCAGCTCGTCCATATCGCGACCGATGGAGAAACTTACGGGCATCACCATCGCTACGGCGATATGGCGCTCGCCTACGCGACAGGGCAGATCGCGTCCGACAACCAGGCGCGTCTCACCAATTACGGAGAGTTCCTGGAAAGGTTTCCGCCGACCCATGAAGTGGAGATCGTCCAGAATTCCTCCTGGAGCTGTGCGCACGGCATCGAACGCTGGCGCAGCAACTGCGGGTGCAACTCGGGATCCCGCGCCAACTGGACTCAGGCGTGGAGGGCGCCGCTTCGCGAGGCGCTTGACTGGCTCCGCGACAGTGTGAGCCCGCTTTACGAAGCGCACGCGACAAAATATCTGAAAGACCCGTGGATGTCCCGCAACGATTACATCGAAGTCCTGCTGGACCGGTCGGAAGACACGGTGGCGGAGTTTCTGTCAAAGCACGCCTTGCATGAGCTGAACGACGACGAGAAGATCACGACGCTGA
>JAYTIE010000175.1:0-3797 GCA_043732015.1 Elusimicrobiota bacterium
GCCATGGGCAGTTGTGCACGCATACGCCGGCGCGCCTCCGCCATCGAGAATCCGCGGTTCTGGAGGCGCTGGATTCTCCGGGCCACGCTCGCGGTCACGACGACCACGGCGTCAAATTTTTCTTTCCATCCGGACTCGATGAGCAACGGAATGTCGGCGACCGTCACTTTCGCGCGGGACGCCTTCATCTGCCGCCGCATGACCCAGCGGACGGCCGGATGAACAATCCGTTCCAGCGCCAGACGCGCTGACGGATTCGTGAAAACGAGGACTGCCAGCTTTCGGCGATCCACCTGTCCCTTCGGATCAAAAATACCGGCGCCGAATTTCCTGCGAAGCGCCGCCCGCAGAGGCCGGCTGCCCTGAAAAAGCTGATGAACGATCACATCAGCGTCGATGATTCGCGCGCCCTTCTTCCGGAGAACGTCCGTCACCGTTGACTTGCCACTTCCAAATCCGCCGGTCAACGCAACCTTCAATCAGCTCTGCCGTTTCGAGTACCGCTGCATGGTCTCGTGCTCTTCTGGGGTCAGGCTGTTAACGCCCGATGAAGAAATTTTTTCAAGTATCCGGTCCACTTCATTTGACAAATCCAGAACCGGACGCCGTCCGTCGGCCGCGCCCTTCCCGGCCTTCCGGCCGCCCAGCGGATTCCGGAATCGGCGCTCGATCTGCCAGAAGCGTACCTTCTCGAGCCAGACCGGAATCCGGAAGTACAGGAACCCGGTCAGCATGCCGCCCAGGTGAGCGAAATGCGCCACGCGGGAACCGCCCGCGCTGAGGGCCGACACAAACGTAAGCGCAGCAATAAAGAAAACCGCCTGTATCGCCCGCACCGGGAAGAAGAAAAACAGATACATCACGGCGTCAGGAAGCAGGAATCCGAACGCCAGCAACACGCCGTAGACCGCGCCGGACGCGCCCACCACCATGTTCTCGGGCGCAATGAGGAACTGCGCCAGCGCCGCGCCGACAATGCAGATAAAGAAGTACTGCGTAAACTTCCGGCTTCCCCAGATTCCCTCGATGTGAGGACCGAACATCCAGAGCGCGAACATGTTGAAGAACAGGTGCCAGCCGCTTCCGTGCAGGAAAGCGTAAGTGACCACGGTCCACACCCGGTAATTCGTGAACACATCGATGGGACGGAGACCAAACCAGTCCACGAACTGGGTCGGGAAAACCATCTGGGCCAGGAACACCGCCACGTTGACCACCAGCAGGCGTTTGACGACCGGTGTCAGCTGGTCGAACGGATTGGCGCCTCTGAAAACGCTCATGCCACCCCTTGCAGCTTCATCTTTTCCATTTCATTCCAGTTGAGCCCGGTTTTAAGATCCGCGAGCAGCGGGACCTTCAGCTCGTAAGCCGATTCCATGCCGTTCCGGATGAGGTCGGCCGCGGCGGACAGCTCCGACGTCGGCATTTCAAAAACGAGTTCGTCGTGAACCTGCAGGAGCATCTTGCACTTGAGTCCCGATTTCCCGAGCTCTCTGGCGATCACGATCATCGCCGCCTTGATGATGTCGGCGGAGGTGCCCTGAATCGGCGTGTTGACGGCGGCGCGCTCCGCGAAGCCGCGCGTAAACGCGTTCGGCGCGTTGATGTCGTCCATGTTTCTCCGCCGCCCGCTCAGGGTCGTCACGAAACCGGCGCGGCGCGCTTCATCGAGCGTGGAGTCGATCCACGACCGAACGCCCGCATAACGCTCGAAATATTTCTGAATGAATTCCTTGGCAGTTTCCAGGGGAACCCCGATCTGCTGTGACAGCGCGAACGCCTGCTGTCCGTAAACGATTCCGAAATTAATGGCCTTGGCGCCGCGGCGCATGTCCGTCGTGACCTGTTCGACGGGGACGTGGAAGATCTCCGCGGCGGTTCGGGCGTGTACGTCTCCGCCATCCAGGAAAGTCTGGATCAGCACCGGATCGCCCGAGATGTGGGCGAGCGCGCGAAGATCGATCTGGCTGTAGTCCGCCGAGAGAAGGAGATTCCCCGGCTCTGCCACGAACGCGCGACGGATCAGCCGGCCGTTCTCGCTGCGAATCGGGATGTTCTGCAAATTGGGGTTGTTCGAGCTGAGACGGCCGGTGATGGTTCCGGTCTGATGGAACGAGGTGTGGACGCGGTCCTTCTCGTCGGCCAGCGTCAGCAGCGCGTCCACGTAAGTCGAGGACAGCTTTGAGAGCTCACGGAACGCGATGATCTTTTCACAGATCGGATGCTCAGCGGCGAGCTTGCGGAGAACGTCCTCGTCGGTGGAGAAACCGGTCTTCGTCTTCTTGGAAGGTGGCAGCTTCAGTTTGTCGAAAAGAATGCGCTGGAGCTGTTTCGGAGAATTCAGTGTGAATTCCTCGCCCGCCAGCTGGTAGATCTCGCGCTCGATGACCGCGCGCTCTCCCGCAAAGCGTTTGCCGATGCCCTCGAGATAGGCGCGGTCGATCGCGATGCCTGCCGCCTCCATGCCGCGGATGATCTCGACGAGCGGCATCTCGAGCGTTTCAAACAGATTCTCCATGCCGGACGCCTTGAGGCGTTCCTCGAACAAAAGCGTCAACCGCCAGGTGATCTCGGCGTCGGCGCCCGCGTAGCCGGACGCTGTCTCTATTTCCACTTCTGAAAAATTGTCGGCCTTACCCTTGCCGATGAGTTCATCGATACGAACCATGCGCTCCTGCAAAAAGTCGGCGGCGAGATCCTTGAGGCCAAAGGACGGCCGGGAGGGATCGAAGCAATAAGCGGCGACCATCGTGTCGAAGAATTCCCCCTGAACAGCGATGCCCGCGCAGCCCAGAACCGTGTTGTCAAACTTGATGTTCTGCCCGCACTTGCCGATGGCGGCGTTCTCAAAAATGGGTTGAAGCGTCTTCTTCACTGTTTCCCACGCCAGCTGTTGGCCTGAGGAGGAGATCGTGCGATGACCGACGGGCACGTACCAGGCTTCCCCCACCTTTGTCGAGAAAGACAAACCGACCAGCCCGCACTTGTGCTGATTGAGTCCGTCCGTTTCCAGGTCGAAGGCGAACCGCGGAGAGGCGGACAGCGTGGCCGCCAGCCGCGCCAGATCCGATTCGCTCTGCACGACGTTGACCCGGCGGGTGAGGTTGGGCTGCACGTCCGGGCGGGACTGTTCCATCTGAACGCCATAGAGCTCGCCCTTGAACTCTAGTTTCTTCAGCAGTTCCGGGAAACGTTCCGGATCGGGTTTGCGAACGATGAGATCATTGGGACCAATGCCGATGGGAGCGTCGACACGAAGACGGACAAGCTCTCGGTTCGTGAAAATCCGCTCCTTGTTCGCGAGCAGCTTTTTGGAGAGGGGCGTTTCATCGAGCGAAGCGAAAATACCCTCCAGCGTGCCGCTGGCCAGGAGGAGTTTCGCCGCCGTCTTGTCACCGACGCCGGGGACGCCCGGCACGTTGTCGACCTTGTCTCCGATGAGGCTGAAGTAGTCAACCAGCTGAACCGGGTTCAACCCAAAACGGGCGCGGACCTGATGAGCGTCAAAATGAACCTTGCGCATCTCGTCGCGAACGCTGATCCGGTCGCCCACGAGTTGAAGAACGTCCTTGTCGCCGCTGAATACGATCACGTCCATACCGGCCTTGTCGCCCTCATGGGCGAGCGTCGCGATGACATCGTCGGCCTCGTATCCGTCCAATCGCACGCAGGGGAGGCCCCACGTTTCGACCAGTTCGTCCACGAGCGGAAACTGCGACACGAGCGACGCGTCAGTTTCGTCCCGCGTGCCTTTATACTCGGCGTAGCTTTCGTGGCGGAACGTCGGCGCGGCGGTG
>JAYTIE010000176.1:0-26348 GCA_043732015.1 Elusimicrobiota bacterium
CAAGGGGAACTGGGAGCTAAAGCGGTGATGGGTTAGACCCACGCTATCTTTTCAAGTTGGCGTGGGTTTTTTCTTTTTAGAAGTACCGGCGAGGCGTTAAACACCAACTTGCCCCGGCCGTCGCCCTAAGTCCCGTTTCGGGACGCAGGCGAAACAGGGTGCTAAAGCGGAGCGACGTTCGTGAGAACCCGTGCCGCGTCCTGCGTGGCGCGGGTTTTTTTATGGATGGTGTTCTCCCTTGTGATTCAAGGAGACAGAGAAAATGAAACGGTACCTGAAGTGTTGTTTAAACGTCGGATTGGTTGTGGGCGGCCTCTCGGCCGCCAGAACGGTGCGCGCGGAAGATCCGGCGACGACGCCGGCCCCGACGACCGCCCCCGCAGCCGTCCCGTCCAGCACGGTTGAAGAGCGTCTAGCGATTCTCGAACGCAAGTACGAGAACGACCAGGAAGCGGCCGCGACAAAAGCCAAAGATGGTTTCGGCGTCACGGCCAACGTCAAGGATGGATTCCAGATCAAGTCCAACGATGGAGACTTCGCACTGAGAATCGGCGGAATCCTTCAGGGAGACTATCGCGATTACCTGGGCGATCACAACACGGCGCCCCAGATCACGGACACGTTCTTGCTGCGTCGCATTCGTCTCAACCTCGCCGGAACGCTCTACAAGTTCCTGGACTTCCGGCTCGTGTCGGATTTCGCCAACGGCGGAGGAACGACGGCTGGCCCGACTTCCTCGCTGCTGCCGGACGCTTACATTGAATACCGCGCCCGACCCTGGGCGAAGATCCGGTTCGGTAAATCCAAGTCGCCCGTCGGCCTGGAAGTTCTGCAGTCGGACCCGGCGACGTTGTTCGTCGAGCGGGGGCTTCCGGCCAACCTCGTCCCAAACCGCGACACAGGCGTTCAGCTGAGCGGGGATGTCGCGAGCGGCGCCATCAGCTATCAGGCGGCCATCCTTAACGGTGTCGCGGACGGCGCGAGCGGCGAAACGGACACGAGCGACGACAAAGAATACATTGGGCGCCTGTGGTTGACGCCCTTCAAAGCGCTCAGCTCGGATTGGATCAATGGTCTCAGCGCCGGCGTCGCTGGATCGATCGGCAACCAGTTCGGCAGCGCGGCCACGTCCAACCTGACGGGCGGATATCGCACCGACGGCCAGCAGACGTTCTTCACCTATCAGTCCGGCACCTTCTCCAACGGTCAGCGCAAACGCATTGCTCCGCAGGCGGCCTGGTACAACGGAAGCCTCGGGGTTTTCTGGGAATATGTCGCGTCCTCGCAGGAACTGCGTCGCGTGAACGTTTCCACGCGGACGGCGACCATCACGAACCGGTCCTGGCAGATCGCCGGCTCCTACGTTCTCACCGGAGAGCGGGCCTCCTATAATGGAGTAAAGCCGCGCAAGGTATTCGATCCCAAGAACGGCGGCTGGGGCGCCCTGGAAGTTGCCGGCCGTTACGGCATCTTCCGGGCCGACGACCAGGCCTTCGCCAACGCGGGCTTCTTCTCCAGCACCACGTCCTCCGCCAGGAAGGCACGCTCCTGGACCGCGGGCCTGAACTGGTACTTCAACAATGCCCTTCGGTTGACGTCGGATTACGACGTGACCTCGTTTGCGGGCGGCGCCGCCGGCGGCAAGAACCGTCCAACGGAAAAGCTGGTCATCAGCCGGCTTCAGCTGCAGTTCTAAACCGATCCATATATAAGGAGACATGAAATGAATCTCAAAAATAAACTCGCAGTCGTACTGACTGCCGCGCTCCTTCCTGGAGCTGTGTTCGCCAAAGACGTTACGTTGCTGAACGTCTCGTACGATCCGACCCGCGAACTGTATCAGGACGTCAACGCCGCCTTTGCGGACGCGTGGAAGACCAAGACCTCGCAGACCGTCACCATCAGCCAGTCGCACGGCGGTTCGGGCAAACAGGCCCGCGCCGTGATCGACGGTCTCGAAGCCGACGTGGTCACGCTGGCGCTGGCCTACGACGTTGACGCGATCGCCGAGAAGGGACAGCTGCTGCCGAAAAACTGGCAGACGCTGCTCCCCAACAACAGCGCGCCCTATACCTCGACCATCGTGTTTCTCGTCAGGAAGGGAAATCCGAAGGGAATCAAGGACTGGGACGACCTGGTCAAGCCAGGCGTGAAGGTGATCACGCCGAACCCGAAGACGTCGGGCGGCGCCCGGTGGAATTATCTGGCGGCCTGGGGATATGCGCTCAAGAAGTTCGGAAACGATGAGGCGAAGACGAAGGAATTCGTCGGTCAGCTGTACAAGAACGTGCCGGTGCTCGACTCCGGCGCCCGCGGATCGACCGTGACATTTGTCGAGCGCGGCATCGGCGACGTGCTGATCACCTGGGAGAACGAGGCGTTCCTCGCCAAGGAAGAGCTGGGCAAGGACAAGTTCGACATCGTGCTTCCTTCCCTCAGCATTCTGGCGGAGCCTTCGGTCGCCCTGGTTCAGCGGAACGCGAGCCGTCATGGCACCACCGCGATCGCCAAGGCGTATCTTGAGTTCCTCTACACTGACCAGGGACAGGAAATCGCGGCGAAGAACGGGTATCGTCCGCGCAACAAGGCGGTCGCCGCGAAGTACGCAGACAAGTTCCCCGCGTTGAACCTCATCACGATCGACCAGTCCGGCGGTTGGCAGAAAGCGCAGAAAGCGCACTTCGCCGATGGCGGAACCTTCGATCAGATCTACACGATCGGAAAGTAAAAAGTAAATTGAGGGCGTAAGTGTCGACACGAACTACACGCATCCTGCCCGGTTTCGGGCTTTCGATGGGAATCACACTGCTCCTTCTTGGGCTCGTGGTGCTTCTTCCGTTGTCGACCTTGTTCTTCAAAACCTCGACGCTGGGCTGGTCAGGCTTCGTTCATGAAGCGACCACGCCGCGCGTCCTGGCTTCCCTCCGGCTAACTTTTGGAGCCTCGCTGATCGCCGCGCTCGTGAATTCATTCTTCGGCCTGATCGTGGCCTGGGTGCTGGTCCGTTATTCGTTCCCCGGCAAGAAGATCATCGACGGCATCGTGGACCTTCCATTCGCGTTGCCGACCGCGGTCGCGGGCATCACGCTGACCACGCTTTATTCGTCCAACGGATGGATGGGGCAGTGGCTGGAGAAAATCGGGATTCATGCCGCTTACACGCCGCTCGGGATCACGCTCGCGCTGACGTTCATCGGCCTCCCGTTCGTGGTCCGCACAGTTCAACCGATCCTCGAGGATTTCGACATCGACATGGAGGAAGCCGCCCAAATGCTGGGCGCAAACCGCCGTCAAACCGTCACGCACGTGGTCCTGCCCGTGCTGTTCCCCGCCATTCTCACCGGATTTACGCTTGCTTTCGCGCGCGCTCTCGGAGAATACGGATCGGTCGTGTTCATCGCCGGCAACATGCCGATGCAGACGGAGATCAGCTCACTGCTGATCATGGTGAAGCTGGAGCAGTACGATTACGCCGGCGCAACGACGATCGCCGTCGTGATGCTGCTGATCTCATTCGTTTTGATCCTTATCATCAACGTCCTTCAGCGGTGGAGCCGTCGCCGCCAGGGAGAGCTCTGATGTCCGGCGCCACTTCGCGCGTGTACACGGGCGCGTCTCCGGTCGCCAACCGGTCGCTGCTGACCGAGCCGCGATGGGTTCGCAACACGCTGATCACGATTTCGCTCCTATTTCTGGCGGCGTTTCTGATCCTTCCGCTTGTGTCCGTGTTCTATGAAGCCTTCCGGAAAGGCGCCGGCGCCTATTTCTCTGCGATCAACGATCCGATGACGTTCGCCGCGGTGCGGCTCACGCTTCTGACCGCGGCCATCGTGGTGCCGCTCAACATCGTGTTCGGTCTCGCGTCGTCATGGGCCATCACGCGCTTCGACTTCAAGGGGAAGACCCTGTTGATCACGCTGATCGATCTTCCGTTCTCGGTGTCGCCGGTCATCTCAGGCATCATTTACGTGCTCGTGTTCGGCGCGCAGGGCTGGTTCGGGCCCTGGCTCATGGATCACAATCTGAAGGTGATTTTCGCAGCGCCGGGCATCGTGCTGGCGACGTGGTTCGTGACGTTTCCGTTCGTCGCGCGCGAATTGATCCCGCTCATGCAGGCGCAGGGCACCGACGAAGAACTCGCTGCGCACGTGCTGGGCGCGAATGGCTGGCAGATTTTCCGGCGTGTCACGCTGCCCAACATCAAATGGGGACTTCTTTACGGCGTGATTCTCTGCAACGCGCGCGCGATGGGCGAGTTCGGCGCTGTGTCAGTGGTGTCGGGGCACATCCGCGGTCAGACGAACACGATTCCGCTGCACGTCGAAATTCTTTACAACGAGTACAACTTCGCCGGCGCGTTCGCGGTCGCGTCGCTGCTGGCGCTGCTGTCGGTCGTCACCCTGGTGGTGAAGGCGATCATCGAGCATCGCGTGAAAGAACAAATGAACACGAGGGACAAATGAGCATCAGCGTCGAGAATCTTTCAAAGAACTTCGGAGCGCTTGCGGCTGTCGATAATGTGAGTTTCACAGCGCCGGAGGGGGAACTCCTCGCGCTGCTCGGACCCAGCGGCTCGGGCAAAAGCACGCTGCTTCGGATGATCGCCGGCCTTCAAGCCCCCGATTCCGGCAGCGTTCGCATCACCGGCGAGGACGCCACGCAGCAGACGGCGCGCGAGCGCAATATCGGTTTCGTGTTCCAGCACTACGCGCTGTTTCGCCACATGACCGTGGCGGCGAACATCGGCTTTGCGCTTTCGGTGCGGAAAGCGCCGAAAGACCGCATCGAGGCGCGCGTTCATGAGCTTTTGAAACTGGTCGGTCTGGATGGTCTGGGCGGCCGGTATCCGTCTCAGCTCTCGGGCGGTCAGCGGCAGCGCGTCGCTCTGGCCCGCGCCCTGGCGCCTGAGCCGAAGGTTCTTCTTCTGGATGAGCCGTTCGGCGCGCTGGACGCCAAGGTCCGCGAGGAACTGCGCGAGTGGATCGTTCGGCTTCACGAAGAGGCGCACGTCACCACCCTGTTCGTTACCCACGATCAGCACGAGGCGCTCGAAATCGCAAGCAAAGTCCTGGTCATGAACAAGGGACGGATTGAACAGCAGGGAACACCGCTCGACGTGTTCGACCGTCCGGCCACGCAGTTCGTGGCCGAATTCGTGGGGGAGTCCAATTTCGTGGAAGCGCCGGTGGTTCAGCCGGAACTGGTGCTTTGGGGCCCGTTCCGGTTCACGGTTCCGAACTATCCGGTTGGCACGCGGGTCCGGATCTATTTCCGTCCCAACGACGTGTACCTCACCTCACAATCGGAAACCCTCCAGGTGAAAGGCCGCATCATGAAGAACCGCTTCCGCGGTCCCATCATCGAACATGCGATCGACGTGGGCGGGGAAAAGCACATCCTGGCGCATGTCCCGAAGGGTCTCTCTCTGGCCAGTGACTTCCGCGAAGGGAAAGAGATATACGCCGGAATTACCGGTTTCCACGTCTTCCCGATGAGCTGAAATCGGTTATGATCCGCCGATGCGGATCCCGGGAATCCTTCTCGCCTGCGCTTTACTGAACGGATGCGCCGTCAGCCGGCACCACCTCGGCTTCCGCAACCTGGGAGCCAACGACCGCCCCTTCAGCATGGTGGGTGAGCGGTACGTGAAGAACCTGTCCGCCGTCGAAGCCTTCTGGGTGAAGACGCTCGCCGCCGGGAATCTGGACGCGCTGGCTCCCGTCATGGCGCCCCGCCTGTCCGAAGCGCTCTCCAACCCCGCGGTCCGTCAGAAAACGACGCTCAAGATAAGAACGGCTTACGGGATGAGCGGCGAATACGAGATCGTGAGCTTCGGCGTTCCATTTTTTTCACTGCAGCCGGGCGTGAAAAAAGACGCTTACGATTACTACGACATGCTCGGAACGGCTTTCAAAATGGAAGGGAAGATCGCGGCGTCGATGAAACTATACGTCACGAAGGTGGATGGCGAGTTGAAGCTGTGCGGCTTTGAAATTTATCCCGATAACGAAGGAGACCGTGAGGCGGGCCGCGACGTGCGCTTCGTATTTCCGGAGACCGAAAACAGATCGAATACACCCATCCCGGCCCGCCAGACCGCGTCTTCGAAATAGTCTTACATGCCCGGCAGTTTCAGATTCAATTCCTTCATCATCGCCATGGCCTGCTGAGCGGATAGTTTTCCGGCCTCTTCCGACGCTTCCGAGATCAACGACACCAGCGCATTTTCCAGAGCGGACTTCTTGTCAGGCGCCAGGTAGCTGGAGTCGATCGTCAGCGCTTCCACCTTGAAGGACCCGTTCATCACGATGCGGAGCTTTCCGCCCTCGGTGACTTTCTCCACTTTCAGGGCCTCAACGGATTTCTGCATTTCCTTGGCTTTCTTCTGCATGTCATAGAGCTGCTTCATTTTATCGAACACGTTCATTCTCCTTCGTTGGTCTAAAATTGTCGTCAGTCCTTGATGCCCCAAATGCGTTTCAGATCGTCGGTGATCGTCCGCTGGTCAGCGGGGCTGGGCAATTCGCTGGGGGGTGGTCCCCCGGGCGCGCTGATTCCGCCCCGAAGGAAATCCGTGCAGCCGATGACCTTGGCTCCCGCGCCGCGAACCCAGATTTGAATCTCGCGGTCATTCGTCACCACCACGGCCTGACTGGGATTTGAAAGCTGGTCGACGCGTTCCTTGATTTCCGTGTCGGCGTCGCGGTCTTCCGAGAAGACGACGCCCGTCGCGCCCTTCCAGCCGTTCCAGTCGCGCCCGGGCTTTCCGTCGAAAACCACCGTGCAACGGTTCCGCCCGCAGAGTTTCTTCTCCTCGATCAAACGGATCAGCCGCTCTCTCTGCTCCTGGAGGCGCCCTGCGCTGAGCCAGTCCACGGAGCGGATGACGTTGTAGGCGTCGATGAAGTAGTGCAGCGACATGCGACATATTACTGGATCTGTTACATGTAATTGACCCCCCGTTAAGGCGTCCTTAACCCGCCTCCGTTACCCTCGAAAACGGAGGACCTATGCAGAATCGAATCAATCACGCGCAGAAGCCTTATAACGCGCATTTCGGAATCGGCCTAAAAGCCGCATTTTCGACGCGGGAAACCGCCGTGAACATGACGATTGCGGGTACCTCATCGCGGCGCAATCCTTTGGTGAGCAGTAATCCGTCCTTAAGAGGGTTCAGCTTGTGTTAAGAGATCATTCCGTCAGCGCGAAGGCAGCAAAAAAGGTCGCTTCCGGCGCCCTGGCGGTTCTTTATTTCCTGGGGAATGTCGCGTTGTCTCATGCTGCGGAAACCAATCTTTGGGACCAGCGCCGCCAGGACCTGAAACGCGTTCGAGAAGCCGACGCGTCCCAGTATGCCTCCCTTCCGGCGGTTCTTGCCGCGCCGCTTCCGTCTTCCCTTCAATCCCTGTTGCGTACGACGGTTTTCAAAGCCGGAATAAACCTGGATCCGCGCCTGTCCGCGCTGTCATTGAAAGACGGAAGTCTGAAGGAAGTCTGGATGGCGCCTGGATCGCGACGGCCTCCGGTTGTTCTGATTCAGGATGTCCATCTGAACGCGGAAGCGCAGAAGCGCGTTGCCGGTATCATCCAGTCCGTTGATCAGGCGTCCCGTCAGCGCGGCGCTCCGGCGCTCGTGGGTGTTGAAGGCGCGACCGGCCCGTTCGACTTCAAACCCTTTCGTGCGTTTCCCGATCAGGTGCTGACCGCGAGCGTCGCGGACTATTTCCTCTCAAAGAATGTCATCGCGGCGCCGAGTTTCGTTGGACTTTCATCTGACAACGCGCCGCATTTCGTGGGCATCGATGATCCCCGCTATTATAAAGAGAACGTGGAAGCCTACCGCCGCTCGCTGGCCACGCGGGAGAGCGTGCGAGCCGGCGTTCTTCGCCTTCGCGAAAAAATTGAATCCGAAAAGAAGACGCTGAACCCGTCGCTCCGCTCTTTTGACCAGCTGGCCGGTTCCTATTCGCGGGGCGGGATGGGCCTCGCGACCTACCTTCGCGGAATGGTCGCCATGATCCCATCCGATGAGCAGGAACTGGTGGTGGGCCAGTTCCTGGCGGCTTGCGACCTGGAAGCAAAACTCGACTTTCCGCGAATCGAGCGCGAGAAATCGGAAGCGCTCCGGATTTTTTCCGAGAAAGCCAGCGAGGCGGAGCTTCGGGATCTGGCAACGATCGCCGTCGCTTACCGGTCGGGTAATCTCTCGTACAGCGAATTCTTCAGCGCGCTCCGCAACACGCTCGTCCGGAACAATGTCCCGCTGGACCGCATGCCCGCGTTCGACGGTTATCTTCGATACATCGTGCTGGCCGATGGCGTGAACGCCGCCCGTCTCTTCGCGGCGGTTCGCTCGATGGAGCGCGCCATCCTTTCAAAATTCTGCCAGACGCCCGCTGAACGCCAGTTGATGGATCACTCCCGCGAGCTGGTTCTCTCGGACAAGCTGGTTGATTTCGCCATGACGCCGGCAGAATGGCAGGAGTACAAGCAGCGCTTCCAGACCCTGAAGGACACCGGCGCTTCCGAAGGAGACAGGAAGGATTTCGCGGCGATGCACGCGCGTCTCGCCCCCTTTGAACTCTTTTATGGCGCGGCTGATTTCCGGAGCGCGCGCCTCGTGGACAATGTGCTGGCCGCCGCGGAACGCGACAACGCTCCGGTCGCCGCCATGGTGATCGGCGGCTTTCATACGCCGGCCATCGAGCAGTATTTACGCGGACGAGGTGTTTCCTACGCGGTGGTTCAGCTCCGCTTGAGCAAAGCGGACGCCGGCAGCGCGAGCGAGTACCTCTCCATCTTCTCTCGCGACAAGACGCCGCTCGAAAAGCTTTTGATCGGTGAACGCCTGTATCTGGCGCCGACCTCGGTCGCCGTCGGCGTTGACAGCCCGTTGGCACGGGTCGCCACCCGAAAGATCCTGTCGGTGCTGGCGGTCGGGAACAAACTCATTCCGTCCGTCACGGGTGTGTTCAAGAAGATGCTGGATTCGGGTGTGGCTCAGGTGCGGTTCGCGGATGGCGTTTCCATCAATCTCATTCGCGGCGCCGTGATCCCGTCCCGCTACGACGATATTGAATCCGTCTCGATCCCCGGACTGGGGGAAATTCATTACCTTTCCGAACGGCCGTCGATTCGTGAGTGGTGGTTCGCGCTTGTTCCCGTGTCCTTTGCGATATTTGGCGGCGGCCTTCATGAAATCGGAATGGTCGCTCTTGCCGCCTCAGCGATTTTCTTCGCGTCCCTTCACAAAAATGGCGCGCGGTTTGATTTGCTCGAATTTTCGGTGCGCGCGCTGGGCGCTTTCGGAATTCTTGGGCTTACCTGGAGCGCCGTCGCGCTGCTGGGCCCTGTCACCTCGTCCCTCCATTTCCTCGTTGATCTGGGTCTCGCGGTACTGATCGCAGGGATTCTGCATGAGAACTGGAACAGACTCATGCCGAAACGATTCGAGCTGTCGCTGTCCGCTGACCGGGCGGAACGAATTGAATTGATGAGAGAGGCGCGCCGGAAAATGGCGGTTTCCAACCCGTTCAAGCTCTTTGTCCGAAATGCGCTCACGGAAGAGGAAAAAACGGCGGTTCTCTTCTATCTCCATGAGGCGTTCAATGTCGTCCTCGCGATCCCTGACCAGTTTGAGATGACGCCGCGCGTGGTTCTGGCGATTCAGCAGCATGAGCTGGCGGAATTCATGGCCGCCACGGTCTCGAGTTCTCTGAAGCAGGCGGAGCTGGACGAGCACCTGGCCGATGCCACCCGTAAGCTGGCCGCGCTGAACAAGGTGTTCATCCTGTCGGAGCAGGCCCACGTGAACGAGCGGGCTGAGATGTGGATTTCGGACACGGAGTCCGACAGTTTTGTCCGCGTTAAAAGAATTTTCAGGCTGACCGTCGATGGACGGTCCGTCCCGGTTTCTCTTCCCATCTTGCTGATGCGCGATGGGCGCGCCCGGATTCTTTTCGACGAAGCCGCCCGGAAAGGAAACCTTATGGGCATGGCCGAAGCGATGAAGGATCTGACGGACGGAGAGGGCCGGGACCTGCGCAGCGCGGAGTTCAACCGGCAACTTCAGGACCGCATCGAAAACGCGACGGCGCCGCAGGTTCGCGAAATCACCGAGGTAATTGCTGTGCTGCCGGTGAAAGACATCGCGATCCGCGTCCAGGCGGAATCGGTTCTCTCACTTCTGCAGGCCGCGCTTCGCGTGCTGGAAGCGTCGACGCGTTCCACGATTTCCTGGGCCGATCTCGCCGCCATGCGCCGTCTGCGGCGCCCGGGCCGGCCGGATCATCCGCTTCTGGTTCTTGCGGAAGCGCACTACCTGAATTTCACCGCTCCAGCCACGGCGTTCGGACCCGTTGAAGAACCGGCCGAGGCTCTCATCGTGCAAAACCGGCCGCTGGTTCAGCCCGAGCCCGCGGTTGTCGACGAGCAACCGGAGGAAGCGCCCGCAGCGGCGGTGCCGCTGCAGCGTGTCCGGATTCCGCTTTCACCGAGATATCAGTCGCGCCTTCCGGACCTTGATCGGGAGATCATGGCGGCAACCCACTCGCCGGCTTTTGCGGATCTCTATGGTCACAGTGCGGATCTCTACATCACCGCTGAGGAAGATGTGGCGCTCCGGCTCTATCTCATGGCCGTTCATGGCGTTCAACCGATCGAATGGCCGGAGTACCATTTCACCGCGCGTCTCGTGGCCGCCATTCGTGTTTATGAAGGGCTCCGAATGGTGGCGATGTCCGGCGACGGGTCCGACCCGGATTCGATCGCGGCCGCCAAAGAAGATGTCGAGGCCCGTTTCGAAATCCTGATGGACCTTTATCGCGGCATGTCACGGCGCAATCAGGCGGGTCTCGATGGATTTCTGATGAGTGACGAATTTGTACTGGACTCTGTCCGGGTTCGCCTGTTCCCCGATGTCGTTGAAGACGTGCGCATGGCGGTGACGGCGGACGAGATGGCGCGAAAGAATTTCAGGAATGCGGTTCGGCGTGGCGACCTGGCCGGCACGGTCCGCGCTTTTGGTGAGGCGCCGGCCGCCCTCCGGGAGACATTGGTTTCGGAGCTCGAGGCCGCGCTGGACGCCCTGCTTCCGGGCATGGACGAACTTTCGCCTCTCTCTTACATCTTTGAACTTGTGCCTGTATCCCTTCAGGCCCTCGTCTCCGATCGCCTGATCGAGGTCGCGATCGCGGCGATCGGATCATCGGAAACGGTGGATGAAGCGTTTGACCATCTTTCCCATGTCCCGGAAAACCACGCGCGCCGTGCTTCTGCTCAGGCGCTCACGGACGCCGTGATGGCCGCCTTTGAACTCGTGACGTTTCACCGGCTGGACTCCGTTCGGTCCGACTTAATCGCCACGGTCCGGGCGCTCCCGGACACCAGCCCCGCCCGCCAGATGGCCGAAGCGCATCTGGGGATGCTGACTCATCAGGCCGCCCAGGAGCGGCTGGCCGACGGCATCCGTCTGAACAGCGTCGGGATGATTGTCCAGGCGATTCCCAGTCTTCCCGAAGAAGAGCGCGAAGTCGCGCAGGAACAGCTTCTGGATGTCGCCGCCCATGTTGTTCGCGAAGCGAACGGCGCTGCTGCCATTACCGATCAGGTCATCGATTCCCTGCCTGAAGCCGACCGCGACGCCGCTCGTCTTCGGCGTGACGCGCTCACCCGAGCGGCTTTGCTTCCGGGCACCGGCACACCTGTGGACCGGTTGCGGGCCGCGGCGCGGGAGATCGACACCTTGAGTCGCGCGATTCAGGGAACTGTGTTGGGCGCCCGCGTGGCGGCTTTCGCGCGTTTGATCAGCGCGATCAATCGGATGACGGCGGCCGGACTCGCGGATTTTCTCGGGATTCCAGACACCTATGTGGAGCGCGCGGAAGAAGAGATCCGGCTGGTGGTCCCACAGCTTGAACAGGCGTCTCTGGATGCCGAAACCATGGCGGAATTCGACGAAGTGGTTCGCCAGATCTGGATCGCTCTCGATGCGCTTCGTGATGAAGGCCTCGAGCACCTGTCCGAAGGCGCGTCGGCCGAAGGACGAACCAGCATTCAGGCGGCAGTCAAACGCGCGCGTCTTGTCCGCATCATCGCGGCGCTGGTCAGGGCCCGCGACGACATGGAGGCGGAGGCGACCCGGCGGGGACTGAATGTCAGCGGTCTCGTGGCGGTCCTGAACACGGTTCGGGTCACCGCGGACACGATGGCGAATCTGGGGCAGCTTCGGCTTGTTTCGGTTCGCGTGGCGCGTGGCGCGGAGAAAACGCGGCGCATGGGCGCCCGCGCGGGCAACGTCCCCGCGCAGCTCGACGGGATTCTCGAGATGCTCAATTACCTAGATGACACGCTTTCCGGTTTAAACGAACCGGTCGAACGCATCGGCGTCCGCGCCCCTGAGCCTGCGGAAGAAGAAATGCCGGCCCCCGCGGTGACGCCGCCGGTCACGCCCGCGGTCACCCCGGCAGCCGCTCCGCGCGCCCCGCCCACTCCGGCGGTTCCGCCGTCGCCAAATGGCTGGGCTCACCGTTCGTTCCAGATTTCCGTTTTTATCGCTGTCGTCGCTCTCGTCGCGCTTGTCATCATCTACGCGCCTGACTTTTCCCACCGGCTCCTCCGCGCCACCGACCTGACCTATGCCGGCAAGTTTCCGAGCGCGATGTCCGCCAGCACCTTCAGCGGTGTGACCTTCACCGGACTGTTCCTGGTCGGCGCCCGCGTGACCTATATGACGGTTCGCGTGATGGCGATCGTCGTCGAAGGCGGATACAGGATTTCCACCGCCATCGGCCGCCGGATGATGGGGATGAACGGAACCGCTTCCTTCAGCGATCGCGAAGGCCGCGAACGGACCGACGGCGTCGTTGTGGATTTCCTGGCCTCCCAGGAAATTCTCCGCGCGGCGCTGACCAGCCGTTTTGAAGCCACCCCCGCGCAACTGGCGGGCTTGAACCGGGGACAACTCATGGCCCTCTGGTTCCGCTTGGACGCGCAGGATGCCCGCCTCGAGAAAACGCAGCAGCGCCTTGCGGACGAGCGGAAAGCCGCCGAAGCGTCCTCGGGATCCTGGTGGAAATGGCTTCTGTTCCTGCCCATCAACATTCCGCTCCACCTTTTCACGTTCCTCCGGGATTTCTTTTTTCTGACCGACCTCCAGCGCGTGAAATACGCGCGGCAGGGGCGTTTCGTTAACCACTTTGATTCCGAAGCCCAGGGACGTGCGCTGGTGGATGCCGCGGTTGAAGCGGTTCGGGCGATGCCCCGCGGCATGTCGGCCGGCCGCGCGACGGTGGCCTGGTATCTGCGGAACAACGTGGCCCTGGCGGGCCTCCTCGGCTACACGTACCGCCGGATCCGGATCACCATTTTCGGCGCGATCGGCGGATGGATCGTTTCCGGTATCGGGTACATACTGCCGGGTGTTGCCAACGCGACGCTGGACGGAATTTTCCGGCGCGGCATTCCGCTCGCCAAATCGTCGGATGGATTCCTTTACCGTTATGGAGCGATCGCGCTGCATCATCTGTCGTTCTCGACGCGCTCGCTGCTGACCACCTTCTTCACCGCGTTCGGTCTGAACATCGATTCCCAGCTTCGCCGCATTCACGCGACCGTTATGCGAACGGTTTCTTCTCCGTTGGGCGCCGGGAACCGCAGCGATTTCGACGCGCTTGAGCAGACCTTGCGGAACCTTGCAACGGCGCCGGTCGCCACAGATCAGCAGAGCGAGCCCATTCTTGAAATCCTCGCCCGCACCGAAGCGTTGATCCGGACCCAGCGCTCATTGGGACGTTTCAGCCTGCGACGCTTCTCGCTTGGCCGTTTCTCCGACGACGAAGTCACCGTTATTCGCCGCAATATCGCGGCCGCCAAGGAGCGGCATTTCGCCGTTTCCACGCTGGACCCGGATGTCCGACGTGAATTTGACGCGCTGGTTGAACACAATGTCGGACGGTTCCAGACGCAGTTCTCACTCGCGCCGGGATTCTTCTCCGGCACCACCCGCCGTGCGTTGTGGAAGGATATCCGCTCGGGACGTTTCATCGCGGCGCAATTCCGTTCCATGTGGGGGATGTGGACCCTGGGCGCCGAGATCGCGGTGGTGGTGGAACTCGCGGGCGACATCGGTCACCGCGCCGGTCAGGGCGTGGGCTATGTCACCGGCGCCGATCAGGTTCATCGCGATGTCCTGGCGCTCAAAGGGGAACTCACCGGCCGCAACGCCGCCAACATTCTCGAAGGCGAGCATGGATCGGCCATGTCTCTGATGTCGGATCTTCAGCACATGGTTCTCGGACGCTTTGGTGTTCTTCCTCCGCCGGCCGCTCTCCCGGACAACCTTCCGGGCGCCCGGCCCGACGTGAATTATCCCGACGGCCTCCGGTTTGACGATCCCAACGATCTCGTCGGACCGGTCCGGATTCCGACCGACGCCCGGGACTACCGGTGGATCGAGTCCGACCTTTTTGCCAGCGCTTCCAAATGGGCGGTTCTTCAGCGCACGATGCGGCAGAAGGGAATGGAATGGTCCGCCGCCAACGGCCGGCCGGTTGAGCTCCCGACCCTGCCTGTGGATAGAAACGGAATTCCGATCCAGGTGGTCGCCAGGGAAGGCGGTCTTCTCGGCAACGCGGATGTTGTTCCGGCGCGCATGGCGTTCCTTCTGGCGGATGGGACGCGCATCCCGATGTCCGAAACGCCCTGGGACCCGGCGACGCGCTCTTTCACCCCGCCGCCCGGAAAGACGTTCGCCTATCTCCGTTTGAACGTCGACGACAGAGAGGATTACAGGGACAACACAGGCCAGCCACTCCGCGATACCTCCGGCCGGGTCTTTGTGGTCGGCGGATTCCGGGTTCACGATCCGGCCGCGATGAACGGAAATACCGTGGCATGGCGGGATGGGACAGGAACCATCACGCAGAGATTTGTCCGGGATCGCGTGGCCGTGCCGGTGAACCCGGAAACCGGCGATGAAATCATTCTGGAAGCCAGCGTTCCGGCCAACGAGGCCGCGGTCGCGTTGGCGCAGCGCAACCGGGACCTCGTGAAAAACCGGCTCGAGGTGACACGTCAGCGTCTGACCGATGTGAAGAACATCGCGCTCGAGATCGACAAGGATTTCAAAATCCTCAAGGTCTATGCCACCTACGCCGACATGCCGAAGCTGAAGTTCTACCGCTATCTGCCTGGCGGCGGCCCGGCTCAGGAATTCGATCCGCGCGTTGAAGGCGACATCGTCCCCGATATCATCCGCAACGAAGCCGGCAACGAAGTCGTGTTCACCGTGAAGGCGGACCGTGAAGTGGTTGAAGCGCGCCGCGACGCGAACAAGGCCAAGACCGACACGATTGGCGCATGGTCCATGTCCGCCTGGCCGGTCGGAACCACGGAGCCGCAGGCCGTTCACAACGCGCTCCTGAACGGAGACCGCCCTTCGGGCGCCTACATGCTCGTCAAATTTCCGAATGGTAACCTCAGGCTTTTCTCCGATGTTCGCAGCGCGTCCTCCGCGTTACAGGCGGCGGGAATTCCCGGCCCCCAGATCGCCGCCTTCACCAACGACCGGCAGTTTTCGGGTTTGAGCAACGGAGAGCTGACCTGGAACAATGTCGAGTTTCACAACAACGATTCCGAGAAGTTCTACGACCTTTTGCTCGAGTGGTACCACCAGCAGAATCCCGCGGATATCCGAGCGCCGCTTATACGGGCGGACCTGCATGGCGCCGGTTTGCTCACCGAGGCTCAGTTGAAGGCCCACAGGGATCAGGTGGCGGAGATTTCCCGGGCCAACAAGGGCGTGCTCACCGGCGGCCCGTTCAATCACAAAGGCGCGGTCGTGTTCCTGGTCCCCGTCTCGGCCGAACGTCAGGTGGGGATGAGACGGGAGACGGTCAATTTCACCATCGTGCTGACGCAGGCCCAGAAAAACCAGTGGGAAGCGGACATGATCCTCCGCCTGCCGGGCGGCCTGAACCTCGTTCGCCCGGTGCTGGGCTACCGCCGGGATGTGGACGGAAAGATCACGCGGCAATACACCACGCCGGCCAGTCTGAGACGGGACCTCCAGCGCGATGACCTGATCTATGAGATCAGCGACGGGCGGAAACTTCCTTTTCACAAGCTTCCGGCCAACATGCGCGAACAGAATCTTGTCGTGACTTCAATTATTGATCCGCGCACGAATGAGACCATCGTCACGGGGTCGTCCTGGGCCCGCCTGAACTTCATGGCAAGCACCCGGATTCGCATAGAGCAGACTACGAAGGGCGTTCCGCCGGTCATCATCGGCCGTGGAACCGTGACGGTCGACAGAAACGGCGTTCCCACCATCCGGACCGGCATGATGGGCGGCGCTCCGTACGCTACCTACATGGAGCAGGAGTGGACCCTGTTCCTCTCGGATCTGTCCAAGCGCATCGACGCCGCGCCGAACCAAATGGTCAAGAACCAGCTGCTCGAGGTGTATCAGAAGGCGCTTCAACGCCGCATGTACATCACCAATTACCGCAACGCCGGGGTGAACGGCGCCGCGCCGTCGGATTTCGTTATTCTGAAGGGAACCGTCGCGCAGACGATCGCGCAGAGCGAGCGCGAACTGCGGGACGTGATCGGCGCGCAGAACAGCGAGGAAGTTCGCCGCCACGGCGGCGGCATGCGCGTGATCCAGGGCGGCGAGGAATACGAAGAGATCCGCGCGTTGAGCGCCGAGCGCGAACGGCTTGTTCTCCGTCTTGAGACGGCAAAAGCGAAACTCGCCGATATCCGCGAGAAGGCGAAGAAGCGCCTCGCCCTGACTGCCGAAGAACAGGCGATCCTGAAAGACTGGCCTGCCTTGATTCTCCAGCGCGAACGCGAGCTCGCCGCGCTGACCAAGGAAATAAGCGATCTCGGGAAGAAGCGGCTGGCGGCGATTGCGAAGGCCAAGATCGCCGAACAGGACATCATTCTCTTTGACGGAAACGTGGCGCTCTATCGCAAAGGCCTGGAAGCGCAGCGGGATTACGTGAAAGGCCTCCAGGCGGATCTGAAAAAAGTGGAAGGGCTGCTGGCCGACGCGAAAACGGCGCGCGCCACCGAGGCCGACCCGAAGGTGCAGGCGCAACTGGACGAAGCCATTGCCGTGTTTGAGCGCCGGGTCCGGATTCTGGACATCCGCATCAAGAACTCCCTCGGGGAGGACTCCTTTGTTCTGGACGGCGTTCGCTACACATTGATCGCGCCCTGGACCGAAGCCGAATTGCAGGCTGTTCTGATGGCGCGGCAGGCCGCGTCGGCCAAAGATACTCTCGTCATCCTTGAACAGGTTCTTTCCGGGAAGCCGGTGGTTGTGCGTCGCGATACCACGGCGGACGGCGCGGTGACCTTCGTCCCCGCCAAACCGGAAGACCGGCTCAGGGCCAAAAAAGCGTACCTGGAGCGCGAGCGGAGAAATGCGGAAGCGCTTCGGGCCGTTCCGGCGGCGCGCGACCGGATGCTGGCGCGTCTGGCCCGCGTTGAAGCGGATTTCGAAAGCTTCCAGGACATCAACGCGGACGGATCCCGGACGGAATGGACCATCCTGACGAGCGGCGCATCGATCCATGTGACCACGGACGCGAAGGGGAAAACAGAACTCCATTTTGAACCGCTGGAACGCGGAACCGCTTTCCTTCAGGCGCGCGTGGAACAGCTTCAGGAAATCATTCGCGGCGGCGCCGGCCCGGTCGCGCGCGGTCGCGCGCAGCGTGAGCTGGAAGAAATCCAGTCCAACAACACGCTGACCTACGTGGATGGCGGTGTTCGTCACCAATGGATCAATGTGTTCAGCCTTCCGGACGCGACCAAGGACCTGGAGCTGAAAGAAGCGCGGCTGAACGCGGCGCGCATTCTGGCGGCGTCCAAGGGAACGCACATCTGGGACGTCGGACCTGACAGCGTGACCCGAATCATCGGCGATGAAGCGGAAGTCCGGAATCTCCGGAGGGAACTGGAAGGCCTCAAGGCGGTGCTGAAGCTGGAAGTGGATCAGAAGAAAAAGCTGATCGCCGACGGCCGGAAAGCGGGACGAGATATGAAGGCCGAAGAACTTGAGCTTGCGGTTCTGACCAAACGCCTCCAGGACGCCGAGCGGGGCGTCTTCGAAAAAGACGGGCACCGGTACGTCATCAATTACAGCCTCGAAGAAACAAAAGAGCGTCATGCGAAGGTTCTCCGAAAAGCGATCAATTCGGTTTCGGCGGGATCGCGGAGCTACACGCTGCTGGACGCCAATGACGTCCCGATCGGACAGGTCGTCACCAATGGACGGCATTTCATCTTTACGGAAGGCCGCGTCATTTCCGAGAACACCGGCCTCGCCGAAGTCGAGATCCGGACCTACACGAGCGACGTCGCGCCCACCTTCGCCAACAAGGGAAAACTGCTGACCGTTTCCCGCATTTTCGTCGACGGCACCGATCGGATCGCCGCACAGGTCTCGGGATCGGTGAACAACGAAGGAGAGTTTCAGCCCCGCTCGATTTCCTTCAACCAGTTCATCGATGGCGTCGACCGCCCGGTCGGCGGACAGTCCTACCGTTACGTCGCGGACATGGCGCTCGCCGACTACCCAAAACACCCGGAACTCCTTCTGGACTATTCCCGCGCTATTTCGACTCCCGCTGACATCGCCCGCACGGGGCAGGTGGAGATTGAATTACAGAGCGCCTCGGGTTCGGTCTGGCGTGAAATCCGCGACCTGAGCGGACGCGTGCTGGTGAAAATTGAAGGCCGCGCCGGCGTGGACAACGAAGGACGGGTCACCTTCCGCCCCATGCGGCGCCTGGTCAATTACTATGAAAATCCCGACTTCGCGATGCACAACATTGCGTCCCGCACGGAGACGATCGACATTCATTCCGGCGAGAAGCTGGGCGTTTCCTATCCGCTCACCGGTTATGCCCGGTTCACGAAGGATCGCGAAGTCCTCTATGAACGCTGGGTCGAGGCCACGAAAGAGTTGGTCTGGGAAGTTCGCGGCGCGGACGGTCTCCTGTTGCGGAAGTACGCACTCGAGCCGGTTCCCAACGGCAAGGGCGGCGTCGTGTACGTCCCTTACAACGTGACCATGTTCGTGTACACCTACGGCCCCGGAAGCAGCGGCGTTCTGGCGCTGGCCGATCGCGCCTATACCTTTGAGACGGACAACAAGGGCCTGATCGAGGGCCGGTTCGATCCCGCCGGCCCGAACGCGAATCCCGCGGACTGGCCCTATTTCGAACACACCGAGATCCTGAAGGTCTCCGGCCAAGGTCCACTGCGCCGCATTTCCTACCGCGTTAGCGTCCGCAACGGCGAGCAGCGCGACTTCGAGCAGTTCCAGGAAGTGAAGAACGGAGACGGAGAACTTCTGGAACGCCATGTGGGGCACCGCTCCGGCGTTCAGGGGTTTGAGCCCGAAGAGATCACCTTCAACGGATACGACGACGGGCCCCGCGGCTTCGGCCGCTACGGCGTCACGCACCGTTCAAAATCTTTTTCCGTCGCGTTCAACGGTCGCTACGATGACCCGTCGTTCGATCTGACCAACCTGAAGATTCTGACCGGTTCGCGCTCCATCTCCTATGACGGCAATGGGAGAATCATCCAGACGCTTGCTCTCGTTGAGGGGCCCGGCGGCCGCCACTGGGTGGACGTCCGGAACAACCAGCCCGTTAGCCACGCCGTGTTCGCGAACATCCCGCTTCAGGACAATGTGTTCCGCATCAGCTTCCTGGCGCCCGATCAGAACCAGATTTTCACCATGACCCTGAAGGAGCGTTCGGACATCGAAGGCATCGATGCCGCCGGCCACCTCGATTACCGCCGGTACGTTTACCGCTACAACATGGTGAATGGGGTCCTGGTTCGTGTGGTCCATTCGAGCTTTCGTGACCGGATCTATCAGGGGCACTGGCGCCAGAGCCTCAACTTCGATCGCATGGGCCTGTCCCGCGTCGACTTCGACCGCAAAAAGCTCGTGACCCGGGGACAGCTGACCGACAGCGCGTCTCACCCGTCGCTTGACACCACGATTCCGGGCGAGGTTCTTTCGGAAGAAGCCATTCGCCAGCGTCAAGGCGTCATGGTCAACCCCTATCTCCCTGATATGCCGGCCCGTTTCTGGATGGTTTTCGATGTGGTGAAGAAGAACCGCGCCGGCGATGTGGTTTTCCGCGGCACGCGCTGGGTTGACGTGTACGGTCGGACGGGCGTCGAGGTCGCGAACAAAACTTCCACCGAGGGGGCGATCCGTTCCTTCGTGGCGGTCCATGTCAGCGACAACGACGAGCTGACGTACAACGTCCGGCGGCTCGCGCCGGGAAAGTCCACCGTTCGCACCAATTTCGCCGGCGGCACCAACGCGCTGATCAACGCCGAGGAGAGCGATTTCGTCTACATCCAGATTGAAAGCGTCGGAACCACGGGACAGGGCGCCCCGGAAACCACGCTGGTCTTCCGGGACGCGGCCGGCCGCGAGGTGCGGGCGGGTGACGGCGGCACGATTCCTTTCTGGTTGCCGGTGTCGGACAACACGCTGCGCGTCGCCGGCAAGGACGGCGCGCCCGTTGCCGGAATCCAGGTGATCGGTGACAGCCCCTTCCTTCAGAAGCGCTTTCTGCTAGCCGTTCCGGTCGCGGCGCTCCGGGAGCAGGGACTGGATGTCCGGACCCTGCGGACCGATATGGCCGTCGAAGTGAACAACTCGTCGCAACGACCTGAGAATTTCCGGATCAGCGCCATCTACCGCACCGGTCGCACCGGGGAGGAAAAGGTGGCCGAGGAAAAGCAATTTGTGGAATCGAATGGCCGCGGCGCCACCTACGAAATCCGCGGCGCGAGCGGACAACTCGCCTATCACGACGCGACCTCGGATTCCAAGGAAGGAAGCGGCGTTACCATCAAGTCCGCGGATGAACGGACGCTCGGCGTGGTTCGTGAATACCGCTACAAATCCGAGCGCGGCGGAATTCCGGTCCAGCAGCGCCGCGTCATCCTTTATGACCATTCCGGGCAATATCCCATCGCCAGCGTCCGGCTCGTGGAAGTCAACGGCCAGTGGACCATGGACCGCAGCGATGTGATTCCGTTCTCCGTTCGTGAAGAGGGAAATGAGGTCATTGTCTACAGCATCGATCCGACGAACAATTATCACTACGAAATTCCGTATCGCATGAACGCGCTGGAGCCCGGCAAGCCCGAGGTCACGCGCGTGGGAGACCTGTCCGTTCTCCCGGGCCAGCAGGAAGGGCTCGGCGCCACCGCCCAGAACCGTTTGCACAACAGCCCGTACCAGATTCTGGTTCGCTGGGCCCGGGGAGACCGCATGGGGACGCGGGTTCCGACCTTCAAGGTCACGCCGGCGGACATCGACAAGGCCGCGGACGCGCTGGACAACGAACTTCTTCAGACCGTAATGAAGCGTCTCGATGAGTCGCACGACTCCCTTCCGGTTGCGGAACGCCCCGTCTCCGCCGCGGAAGTCAACCGCTGGTCACTGACCAATCTCGGATCGGTTTTCGGCGTCATCTGGCTGGGACTGCTTCTCTCGCCGTTCTGGCTTTATCTCTGGAGCGCCCGCGGCGCCCGCAAGTGGCAGGCGTGGCGCGTCAAACTGGACCAGCAGAAGCGCGATCGCCGCCGCGCGGGCGTGCGTCCTTTGTGGGACCAGAAGATGATGCTGCGCGCGCTGCAGCGCTTCAATGAAAAAGTCTTTGAAACCAAGGTCCGCGAGCTTGACTCGAAGGGGCAGCCGGTGCTGTTGACGGCCAACGGCGATATCGAAGGCGCTTTCGTGAACAACCTGTTCTTGATCTATCTCCTGGCGTTCGCGGCCAACGAGCGGGCCGGCCGGGCCATCGAGTCTCCCGAAATGGCGGGAATGGACGAGTTCGCCCGTGCCGTCGCCCGGTTCATGACGACTGAAATCGGTCGGGGATCGGATGCCAAAGCCGTCAAGCGTCCCGCCGTGGGCAAAGTCGACATCCAGGTGTGGAGCAAACTGGAAATCTTCCTGGCGTCCTACCGCGATCGCCTGAAAACCGCGCTGATCACCGATGTCGCCGACACGGAGAACCCGGGAACCGTGCGGCGGTTCGACCTGATGGCGGATTCCATGCTCATGCAGACGCTCACGCGCGCCAACGGCGGGCCGGCGGAATTCGACAACGAGACGATGCAGGAGTACATGAAGAGAGAACGTCTCTCGCCCGTCGCCCCTCTTTACATCACGGTGGGACGCTACATTCCGAAGATTCTCCCGGTCGTTATCGGCACCATGATTTTCCGCGGACTGGAATTCACCATTACGGGATCGCCCTGGATGGTCGCGCTCTTTGTCCTGGCCGTGATCCTGACCATCGTGATCAACGCGATGACCGAGGCGCGCGCCATCGCCAAGGGAAAAGTTCTCCCGTCGATCGGTCTGGCGCGGGGACTTCCTCCGGTGGTCGCCGTGTTCGCCGCCATCATGATTCTGTCGACGGCCTCTTCAATTTCTCTCTGGGCTCTTTTCGGTATCACCCTGATCGCCGCCCTGATGTTCGTCGAGGCGCTGGGCATCCTGCTTCCTTCCAGGAAGATTTTCGGCGGGAACCGGTCTCTGATCGGCGTCTCGTGGTGGTACCACGTCCGGCCCCCGTTCTCGGTCGGACGCCCGCGCGCCATCCTCATTTCGAGTCTCGTGTTCGTGGGATTCGTGATCGCCGGATCGATGATCGGCACGGCGGTTCTTCCCTGGTTCCTGGACAAGGTTGCGGCCGGAAGCGTGACGAAGACCGTCCTCGCGTTCTTCCTGTTCGTTTCCGGTCTCCCGTCGCTGCATCACGGCGTGAACTTGGCGATCCGGACCTTCTTCACGGCTTTCTTCCCGACGCTGGGCGCGGGACCGGGCCCGAAGACCGTGAAGCGTCCCGGTGCGCAGGAAAAGAAATTCGGCGTCATGCACGTCGGAGGAAACCCGATGACGTCGCCGGCGGTCACGAGCGGAAAGCCCGCTGACGCCGCCGCGGCATTCGCGGCCACCTTCGAGGCGCTGCTCCGGGAATCGGCCCAAGGGCGCGCGGCGATGGAACTTCTTTTCCTGCGGGCGATCGAGCAGGTGAAGCAGGACACCGGTGAAGCCATGGACCCTTCGATGTGGGACACCGACGCGAAAAAAGTCGAACTGGTGAAATCCTGGATGCTGGCCCTGAACAAGGCGGAGCTCGAGTCGGATCCGGGCGACAAGGGCGGCACGACGCTCTGGAGCCTGCGCCAGATGAAGGACGCGAACATGCCGGAGCCGCTGAAGGTCGGGCAGACGCTCAGCGCGAATGAACAGGAAAAGATCGAACACGCCTTCCACATCCGCCGTTCGATGGTGGAGCTTCTGGCCGGCGGGAAAGTCGACGGAGAGACCGGGCGCGTGGGCATGGGCGGAAACTCGCTCGACACCGCGACCAATTTCGTCGACTGGGCTGAAGGACTGGCGGACGCGGGGCTCGCTGACGAGATGGTTTTCTATCTCGTGCACAACCAGTATGAGAAGCACGACGATCCCAATCAACTTCCCGACACCGTGGCCACCCACAACCGGTCCGAGATCGGACAGCGCGTGAAACTGGCGGGCCTTCTGCAGTATGTGTCCGAGAGACCCGGCCAGAAAGGCGTCAAAGCCTATGTGATGTACAACCACACGGTTTTCGGAATGAAATCCTCCGCGATGAACGCGGACCGCATGCGCCCCGAAGAACTGCCGCTTCTGGAAGGAATAATCATCACCGACCGCAACACCAGCACACTCGACGTGCCGGCGTTCGTTCGCGATGTGCAGCGCATGAAGAGCAACAAGAACATCGTGATCATGGTCAACCAGCGCAATACGACTTACACGGTGGACGCGATGGGCAAAACCTCCTTCGCGATCGAAGGCGGTCATGGCGAAAGCATGAAAGCCATCTCCGACAAGATCGGCACCGGCTGGGGAAACATGATGCGTGTTCTCTTCTGGGACGTTATGTCCGAGTACGCTGAACCCGGCGCGCCCTTCGTCTCCTTCTCCGGAGAGATGTCCAACGACGAGATGATGCGGATGTTCGGCATCGTTGGCTTCGCGCCTAACGCCGTCGGGATCAGTGAAGACTACTGGGCGGTTCTACAGCAGTATCACAACATGGTGGGACTGGGAATGACCCCCGAACTCGCGATGACGGACAGCCAGGGTCACAAGGTTCGCGAGTCCAAGGACTACGCCGAGTGGCAGAACGCGCCCCCGCGCTGGTCCAGCGGTCTCGACGCGACGATGATGGACATGCTGAACCAGCAGGTCAACGAATTCGGTCCCGACTCCGTGTTCGAGAAAGAAATTCGCCAAACGAATGCCGACCACTATCTGCTTGGTCCGCTCGTGCTTTTCCAGCTTGTCATGATTCCGCTGTCGGTCGGATACGACCTTTCTCCCTTCGTTGGTCTGTCCATCGTCTTCTGGCTGCCCGGCATCTTCCTGAATCAGGTTTCGACGCTGAATTCCCTCATCGTCAACATTCGTCACATGGGCTTTCGGCTGGGCCTGTCCCGCTGGCTCCGCGACCGTATTCCGGATTCCCTGCTCTTCGCCCCGCGCACGGTTCGTGACGCGCTGGCGCAGATCACCGGCTACAAGGGACCGTCATTCGAGTTCAAGATCTCAGGCGCGGGAGGAACGGATGATCCCTGGAAAGCGATCCTGGGCCTGCCAGGCTACAACCCCGACAAGCCGGTTCGTTCCATTCTCCGGAACCTGCGGACGATCGTGAAGATCGTCTTCCGCGATCTGATCCGGCTGAAGGATCCGCACACCTTCCTGAACACGTTCGTGTTCGGTCTCTTCCTGCTATCGATCAATGTGTTCGCCATGCAGTACCTGGACGCGACGAACGCGGTGATGATGATCCTGTCTCTGTGGTTCGCCGTCGGTGTGACGTTCGGTCCGATGATGAAAGCGCGAAAGATCGGCGTTTCCGTCTGGGGCGGCGCGGGTGACATCCTGGCCAAGATTTCAGGATTCGGCCTCGGTTTCCTGGCGATGCTCGCGGTGTCGGGCATCGCGACCGGTCTGACCGCGGGGACCGGGCTCTCTCCGGTCTATTCGGCGCTGCTCATCATTTCCGTCGTGCTCTACCGGGTGGCCACGCGCTCGCAGAAAATGGCGCTGCGCGAGAAGAACGGCGTGATCGAGCGTCTGATGAGTGAAACCCGCCGCGGTTTCTGGTCCCAGATCCTGCTCTTTGGCTGGTTTGTTTTCATCCCGGTTCACCCGATGATCCGCTTCGACCTGGTTCCGGGCATTCCGCTCATCTTCACTCCCATCGGCTTCGGCGTGTTCGCTTTGATCGTCACCATTGTCCTGACGGTCATCATCGTCGAAGGCATGAGGGCGGGGGAGAACGCCCGCGCCCGGGTGAACAAACGTTTCATCGAACTGACGCGCGCGCATACCGCGCTTCGCGGAATCGACCATTCGCTCGACAACCAGGTGAACGCGCTCACGACAAGGGTCGTGACGCTCGTCCAGCAGGAAGCCTATAAGTACGCGGACCAATCGCTGAATCAGATGGCGATCCTGATCGACGGCATCCGTGTTCGTCGCCACCTCAATGAAACGATGGGGCGAATGGGCAATCTGCGCCGCGCTCCCCGCGAACAGCGCGCGCTGGCTGAAGAAGCCCAGGGCTATCACGGGGCGGGTCAGTATGGAAAAGCCCGTTACGCGTTGACCCGGCTGGACGAGATGCTGGTCCCCGGCGCGATGGGTTTCTGGAGAAAAATCGGTGTTCGCGACCTGACCTGGATGGGCCGTCTGGAAGGTCTGCTTTCCGCCGGCGTGGCCCTTGGCATCATCGCGCTCATGTTGTCTGGAGATTCCACGGGATTTATGGGACTGGTGCGGGACGCGCTAATTTCGGCGTCGAACGCGATTCTTCCGTCGGGCATCGCCCCGATCTATGGCGCCATCCTGGCCGCCGGCACCGTGACGGCGGGCCTTCTGGGCGCCATGCATGCGATCTTTGGCGTCGAGAATGGCGGGTCCCGGCCGGACCGGAGAGTCTTCAAGGTTCTGGGCGCCACGATGACCGCGTCGTTGCCGCTGATCGCGATTCCCATTCTCGCTTTCGGATTTTCTCTGGGCGGCCCGCTTGGAATACTCGCTGTCCTCTCCGGTGGCGCCATCATGGCCGGCGCTCACGGCGCCTTGAACCGCCGTCTGGAAAAATCAGATCGCCTGCCGGATCTGGCGCGAACGTTCGCCCAGGCGACGGGAGGCTCCAGCACCGCGCAGCGCGCCGACGGACTTTCCCGCCTGATCGAGATCGAGAATCTCGGCCTCGAGA
>JAYTIE010000177.1:0-26330 GCA_043732015.1 Elusimicrobiota bacterium
GAAGGTAATCAACATCGACCACCATCTGCACAACCCGAATTTCGGCCACATCAATTTCGTCGAACCGACGACCTCTTCCACGGGCGAACTGATCTTCAAGATCATCGAGCGCTCCGGCCTTCCGGTCTCCGTGAACGAAGCCATCTGCATGTATACCGCCACGGTTACGGACACGGGCTGGTTCCGCTACGGCAACACAACGCCGCAGACGCTCCAGATCTGTTCGAAGCTGCTGGCCGCCGGCGTGCCGGTATCCGATTTGTCCGAGCGGGTTTACCTGAGCAAGACCGAAACCGCGCTTCGCCTGGTCGCCTGGGTGCTGACCAACATGACGCTCCACTTCGACAAGCGGGTGGCGTTGCTCACCATTCCGGAAGACATCTTCAAAAGCTTTGGCGCGACGCCCGACGACCTGGAAGAGGTCGTCAATCAGGGCCTACAGATTGAAAGCGTCGTCGCGGCCGCGCTGCTGAAGGAACGCAAGAGCACGGGCGTCGTGAAGGCGAGCCTCCGCTCCAAAGGCAACTGGGACATCAACAAGGTCGCTCGCACCTTCGGTGGCGGCGGACACAAGAACGCCTCCGGCTGCGCCATCAACGACACGCTGGAAGGGGCGAAGGCCGCGATGCTTCGCGAGCTCGAAACGATTTTCAACTGATGCCGCTTCAAGACGGTTTCCTTCTCATCAACAAACCTTCCGGCCCAACTTCCTACGACATGATCCGCTGGATCAAGCGAAAGTCAAAAGGCGTGAAAATCGGTCACGCCGGCACGCTCGACCCCCTGGCCACCGGCCTTCTCGTTGTTCTCCTCGGCAAAGCCACCAAACGTCAGAGCGACGTCATGGGCCGCGACAAGACCTACCGCTGCCGTCTGCGCTTCGGCGTGAAGACCGACAGCGGGGATATCACGGGCGCGGTTCTTGAGACCTCCACGAACCTACCCACGGAAGAACAGGCGTTCCGGGCGACCAGCCGTTTCCTTGGCCAGATGAACCAGATTCCACCCATGTATTCCGCGCTCAAGAAAGACGGCGTACCGCTCTACAAGCTGGCCCGCGCGGGGAAAACGGTTGAGCGCAAAAGCCGTTCGATCACCCTCCAGTGGATCGAACCCGTCGCCATGAACGGCAGTGATTTTGAATTCCGGGTAAAGTGCTCCTCCGGAACCTATATCCGCACGCTCGTCGAGGACATCGGCGTCGCCGCCGGCTGCGGTGCCACGATGACGGGTCTCGTTCGGGAATCGATCGGCTCGCTTCGCATTGAAGACGCGATTCCCGGAGACGAACTGAGAGAGCTGGATGAAGCCGGCATCGACACCCGCGTGATGGCGCTGGCAACGGAGTTCCATTGAAACGCGGGCGCCTCATCACCGTTGGATCCTTCGACGGTATTCACCGAGGACACCAGGCCCTTCTGGAACGAACGATTCTGGAAGCCCGGAAGCGTCACGTGAAATCCCTGGCGCTGTCGTTCGCGATTCCGCCGCGCATGGTTCTGGATGAATCCGCGCGCCGCCAGATCCTGAGTGACGAACGGGAAAAACAAATCCTGCTCGCCTCCAGCGGCGTCGACGAAGTGAAGATCGTCCGCTTCGATCACAAGCTCTCCGAGATGAAGCCGTTCTGTTTTTTTCGGGATGTCCTCCTGAACCGCTACGGGGCGAAGGGTATCGTTGTGGGCGCCGACTTTCGTTTCGGCGCGGGCCGCTCGGCGGGCGCCGTTGAACTGGTCCGGTGGGGGCTCGAGTTCGGAATCCCGGTCTGGGTCATTTCGCCGGTCAAGTTCCGGCGCAAGGTCGTTTCCTCGACCATGATCCGCTCACTTCTGGACGGCGGGCGGTTTCGGCAGGGCGTTGACTATCTCGGGCATCCCTACCTGATCGCGGGGAAAGTCATGAGTGGGCGGGGCGTCGGGTCGAAGCTGGGATTTCCCACGGCCAACCTTCAGACCATGCCGGACAAGATTCTTCCGGCCGGCGTGTTCGCGGTCCGGGCTCGGGTGGCCGGGACCGGCCGCGCCGCGCGAACAAATTATACGGGTGTCGCGAACATCGGCGTGCGCCCGACCTTCGGCGGCGGGGAAACCCAGCGCGTCGCCGAAGTTCATCTCTTCGGAAAACCGGGGAATCTGCGCGGAAAGGTTTTGACCGTTCAGCTGATCAAGCTTCTCCGGGCCGAGCGACGTTTCCCGGGCGTTGAAGCGCTGAAAGCGCAAATCAGGAAGGATGTTTTGGCCGCGAAGCGCGCCCTGAGCCGGGAATCGGACCGATAAACCGCTTCAAATCGATTGCTTTACACCATCACATCGAAAAGTCTATAATTCCGCAAACCCCAATTGGAGAGTGCTGAAATGATGACGAAAGAGGCAAAAACGGCCGCCGCGGATCCATTTAAATCGCACCCGACGGACACCGGAAGCACCAGTGTTCAGATCGCGGTTATCACCGCTCGAATCAACGACATTTCTGGTCACATGACCGGCAACAAGAAGGACTTCGCGTCCCGCCTTGGTCTTCTCAAACTCGTCGGACAGCGCCGCAGGCTGCTGAACTATCTCAGCAAGTCCGACCAGAAGCAGTATCAGAAAGTTCTCGCCGAGCTTAACCTCAGAAAATAAGCCGTTGCTGCGAACCAGACCCACCTCGGAAATCCGCCTTGGTCCCGTGGCCATTCTGTGCCCGGGCACCGCTAATATCTGTCTCATGAGAACGATCGCGCTCAACGATTCAACTGCGGAAGGATGCATCCGCTTCCATGCCAAAAGCGCATGGATCCTTTCGCGCGCGTCGTTCTCCCAAAAATAAGGAGAACATCATGTTCAACGACAACAGCCTTGCGAAGAAGTCCACCATCACGATAGATGGTAAAGAGATTCACATTGAAACCGGCGAAGTCGCCAAACAGGCCAAGGGATCAGTTCTCGTTCGCTGCGGCGACACCGTCGTTCTCGTGACGGCCTGCAACAGCATGGACCCGAAGCCCGGCATCGACTTTCTTCCGCTGACCGTCGACTATAAAGAAAAGACCTACGCCGCCGGCAAGATCCCGGGCGGCTTCTTCAAGCGTGAAGCGCGTCCCCGCGAGAAAGAGATCCTGACCTCGCGTCTCATCGACCGCTCTATCCGTCCCCATTTCCCCGAAGGCTTCTTCAACGACGTTCAGATTACGGCCTGGCTCGTCTCCATCGACAAGGAAAATGACCCGGACATGCTCGCCATCATCGGCGCCAGCTGTGCCGTCGGTCTTTCCGACATCCCGTGGAACGGTCCGATCGCGTCCGTCCGCATCGGCCGCATTGAGGACAAGTTCGTCGTCAACCCGACCGTTGAGGAGCAGGAGCTTTCCTCTCTCAGCCTCGTCGTCGCCGGCCGCAAAGGCTCGCCCGTCATGATCGAAGGCGGCGCCAACGAAATTCCCGAAGACAAGCTGATCGAGGCCTTCGCGCTTGCGCAGGAGAAGATCGACGAACTCTGCGAGTGGCAGTCCGCTTTCTTTAAGCAGCACGGCAAGACGAAGTTCGTCTTCACGCCCACCACGCTCGACCCGGCCATCCGCGCCGAGATGGAAGGCAAGATCGCGACCGCGCTGAAAGCCGCTCTCCGCGTGCCCGAGAAGCTGGAACGCGAAGACGCGATCCACGTCCTGAAGGCCGAAGCGATTCGTTCGCTGAAACTCAGCCATCCGGACCACGTCCAATATTTCCCGAGTGTCGTCGAAGAGATCATCTACAAGGAAGTTCGCCGGATGATCATCGAAGACAATGTTCGCGCCGACGGCCGTCCGATGGATCAGGTCCGCAAGATTTCAAGCCAGGTCGCCGTTCTCCCCCGTGCCCACGGCTCCGCGCTCTTCACCCGCGGTCAGACCCAGGCGCTCGTCACGGCCACGCTCGGTACGCCGAACGACATGCAGATCATCGATGACATCATCGGCGAATACAAAGACCGCTTCCTCCTGCATTACAACTTCCCGTCCTTCTCGGTCGGGGAAGCCCGTTCGGAGCGTTCCACCGGACGCCGCGAAATCGGACACGGCAACCTCGCGCGTCGCGCGCTGGAACCCCTGCTCCCGAACGCCGACAACTTCCCGTACACGATCCGCATCGTCTCCGACATTCTGGAATCCAATGGTTCCTCGTCGATGGCGTCCGTCTGCGGCGGCGCGCTCGCGATGTTCGACGCCGGCGTGCCCCTCAAGGCCTCCTGCGCCGGTATCGCCATGGGCCTCATCAAGGAAGGCGACAAGATCGCCATCCTCACCGACATCATCGGCCTGGAAGACTTCATGGGCGACATGGACTTCAAAGTCGCCGGAACCCGTGAGGGCGTCACCGCGATCCAGATGGACATCAAGATCAGCGGCATCACCATCGACATCCTGAAAACCGCGGTCGCCCGCGCCCAGGCCGCCCGCATGGGCATCCTGGACAAGATGGACGCGACCCTTGCCGCTCCGAAGCCGGAGATGTCCGAGTACGCGCCGCGAATGGAAACCGTGGACATTCCGATGGACAAGATCGGAGCGCTCATCGGTCCGGGCGGCAAGAACATCCGCGCCCTCCAGGAAGAGACCGGAGCGAACGTGGAAGTCGACGACGACGGCCGCGTTTATATCTCCTCCACCAACGCCGAGTCGGTCGCGGCCGCCAAGGCCATGGTCGCCGGCATGAACGCCGTCGCCGAAGTGGGAAAGGTTTACAAAGCCAAAGTCATGCGCGTCATGACGCGTCTCGGCGCGTTCGTGCAGTTCATGCCCGGCAAGGAAGGACTCGTGCACATCTCGCAGCTTGAACACCGTCGTGTCGAGAAGGCCGAAGACGTGGTCAAGGAAGGCGACGAGTTCGACGTGAAGGTTCTCGAGATCGACAGCCAGGGCCGCGTCAACCTTTCCCGCAAAGCGCTTCTCCCGCGCCCCGAAGGCATGCCGGAACAGGAAGATGTTCTTCCGTCCCAGCGTGGCGGCGGACACGGCGATGACCGCGGCGGGCGTGGTGGGGGCGGTCGTGGCGGTTACGGTCGCCGGTAATGCCGAAGGCTTCAAAATCAGATAGGGAGGACGGCAAGCCGTCCGACCGGCTCGAAGATCTCATGAAGGTCATGCAGGAAGAAAACCTGCACGAGCTCGAGATCAACGACGGGGATGTCGAGGTCAAGCTCGTCCGACATGGACGGGTTCCCGTGGCGGTCTCCGGACGGGCGCATGGCCCGGCGCATCACGCGCCGGCGGTTGCTCCCGCGGCGGGAAAAGCCGAGGAGGATCTCGGCAACCTGAAGCCGGTGAAGGCGCCGCTCGCCGGCGTTTTCTATCGCGCTCCTTCTCCGCAAGCCGCGTTGTTTGTGAAGGAAGGCGACCCCGTCTCTCCTGAAAAAACGCTCTGCATTATTGAAGCGATGAAAGTCCTCAATGAGATCAACGGCGGCATCTCGGGCACCGTTGCCCGGATTTTGGTAGAAAACGGGAAAGCCGTCTCGTCGGGGCAGGCGCTGTTTCTCATCGACCCCGCCGGCTAACAAGAGGAGGCCATGGGCCGATTCTTCTCGTCCCGGTTCTCATACCGGGCCCGAAGCAAGACGAAGGGACGTTCAACGAAGAAGGTCAGCTGGCTGGCCGCGTTCTTCCTTTTCGCTTCGCTCTATTCCCTGTTCAGCGTTCTCTTCCCTGAGGCTTCCGGTCTTTGGGGGCGGCACGTCTCTGATTTCTTCGTCTGGCTCTCCGGAGTTGGACGGTTCTTCCTTCCAGCGGCGTTCGCCTATCTCTCGTTCATCTTCCTCTTCCGCGGCCAGAAACATCTGCGCCCGCTTCGCCTGGCGCTCAGCACGGGCCTGTTCATTTCCGCGATGGTCTTCTTTACCCTGCTCGGCACCGCCGTCTGGTCCACCAATTACGGGGGGATGATCGGCCTGATCGGCGCCAATGTCTACAGCCGGATGTTCGGCACCGTCGGCGCGTGGATTGTTTCTTTCGGTGTCGCCACGACGCTGACCATTCTTCTCGTCGGCACCTCGCCCTCCGCCGTCATCCAGTCGCTCGTCGGTGCGTTGTCGCATGACTGGGCCGAGTGGAAGAAAGCGCGTGGCGCGAAGATCACCGGAGTCGCAGCCGAGGCGAAGCCGAAAGCCCGCGAACCGAAGGCGCCGGTCGTCGCCGCCCGGGAAGAACTCTCCAAACCGCTTCCGAAAATCGCGCCCAAGATCATGAACATGGCCGAAGCCCCGGTGGAAGCGCCCGCATCGGGCGCTGAGCCGAAGATCACCCGCAAGGCCGACAAGCCGGCCGCGCCCGCGCGCGCGGGGGAAACGCAGGAAACCGCGGTTCCGTCCACCCGGAAGATCGATTACAAATCGCCATCGCTGGACATCTTCGAGAACGCCACGCGGTCGGCGCCCGTCGCGAAGGAAGAACTCACCGCTCGCGCCAACCTGCTCGAGCAGACGCTCCGCAATTTCAACATCGCTGCCCGTGTCGTCGAAATCCATCCCGGCCCGGTCATCACCCGCTACGACCTCGAGCCCGCGCCCGGCGTGAAGGTGGCCAGCATCGCCAGTCGCGCGGACGACCTGGCATTGGCCATGCGCTCCACCGGCATTCGTGTCCTCGCTCCGATTCCGGGCAAGGGCGCCGTCGGTGTCGAGATTCCGAACATGAATCCCGAGAGCGTGACGCTGAAGGAACTGCTCGCGCGTCCGGAATTCCTGAATCATCCGTCGCCGCTCGCGTTCGTGCTCGGCAAGACCGTGTCCGGCGAACCATACATCGTGGACCTCGCGGCGATGCCGCACATGCTCGTGGCGGGCGCCACGGGCTCGGGGAAAAGCGTCTGCGTGCACGCGATGATCAGCTCCATTCTTTACCGCATGCCGCCGGATCTCGTGAAGTTCACGCTCATCGACCCGAAGCGCCTCGAGCTCCCGTCGTACTCCGGCATTCCGCATCTTTATGACCCGCGCGTCGGCCCGTTGCAGGCGGAAGTGATCACGAACCCGAAGCAGGCGGCGAAGGCGTTGGTTCGTCTCGTGAAAGTCATGGAATACCGCTATGACCTCTTCGCCAAGGCGAACGTCCGCAACATCGATTCCTTCAACAAGAAACAGAAGGCCGCCGGCCTTCCGCCCGCCTACTATCTCGTCGTCATCATCGACGAGCTGGCCGATCTCATGCTCACCGCGCCGAAGGAAGTTGAAGACTCGGTCCAGCGCCTCGCGCAGATGGCGCGCGCCGTCGGGATCCATCTTGTTCTGGCCACGCAGCGTCCGTCCGTCGACGTCATCACCGGCGTCATCAAGGCGAATCTTCCTGCCCGCATCGCTCTCCGCGTGGCCTCGGCCATCGACTCCCGCGTCATCGTGGACTGCGTCGGCGCGGAATCCCTGCTCGGCAAGGGCGACATGCTGTTCCTGCCGCCGGCCTCGCCGGAACCGTCCCGCGCGCAGGGCGCCTACGTGTCCGAGGCCGAAGTGGAGAAGCTCGTCGCGCACGTCAAGCAGTTCGGGATGCCGTTCTATGACGACCTGTTCAGCTCGGGCTCCGCCCTCGAGTTCGCCGTCGAAGACAAGAAAGAGATGAAGGACCTCATCGATGCGCTGAAGCTCATCCTGGAAAGGAAGCGCGTCTCTCAGGACCTGCTGAAGGCCCATTTCGGCTCCTCGGCCCGCGCCACGAACATCCTGTCTCTGCTTGAGGTGAAGGAGTTCATCAACAAGCCCGAAGGAACGAACAAGTGGGAAATCAATTTCGACATGATCGAGGAGTTCATCTCCAAGGTGAACAACATCCCCGAGCAGGAGCTGGCCCAGTGAACCGGACCCGAAGCGCCCTGTCCCTGACACTTCTCCTGCTGGCCACGTCGGTTTCCGCATATGAACTCCCGGAAGTGGTCCGGAACATGGAGAATGCTGAGAAGGCGTTCGACACGATCAGCTTTGACTTCAACCAGGCCGTCAGCTTCACTGAAATGAATTCCACCAGCACCGTGACCGGGCGGGCACTTTTCTCGCAGGCGAACTGCATGCGGATAGAAAAGCTGACACCGGAGAAGCAGCTCACCGTGGCGAATGGCAAGACCGTGTGGATCTACAACCCGGCGTTCAAGCAGGTTTGGACCGGCAGCTGGAAAGGCTGGGTGGGATCGAAGGCGGTCCCCGAAGGTCTCGTCCCGCTGGGCGGGTACATGAAGGATCTTCAGAAGAAGTTCACGCTGTCGCTGGCGGAAGATCCGGCCGGGGGCGTTCACCTGCTGGCGAAGCCGAAGGACTCAGCCCAGGGATACGAGATGGAATTTTTCGTCTCGACGCAGTCCTGGTTGCCCGAGCGCACGATTTTCAAAAGCGAGTCCGCCGTCGTGGTGACGCGGCTCACCAGCGTCGAACTGAATCCGAAGGTCACCGATGCTTATTTCAGATTTAAGGCCCCCAGCGGGGTCGATGTTATTCCGTTGAACTAGGAAAGGAGCACAGGCACCCGTCATGTCAGAAAACGACAAACCCTCCATGCCGCCCTCGAAACAGGAAGTGATGCGGTCCATCGGTCAGACCCTGGCCGAACGTCGCAAGGCGCGCGGCCTGACGATCGAGAAGATCATGCAGATCCTGAAGATCCGCATCCCTTACCTGAAGGCGATCGAAGCCGGAGACTGGGGAGAGCTTCCGGGTGAGGTCTATGCCCGCGGTTTCACGAAGCGTTACGCCGTCTATCTCGGGCTCGATGCCGAGAAGCTCATGGCGCCCTATCTGAACGAAAAGTCGCCCGATATCCATCAGCAGGGTCCGGACAACACGAACGGGGGTTCCGACGCGTCGAAAGGCATCATGATCGCCGTGGCCGTCGTCGCCGTGTTCCTGATCGTGCTGGTCAAGCTGGCGAAGAACGAGAACAAGCCCGCGACCGCCGCCGAACCCACGAAGGTGGAAGCGCCCGCCGCGCCGCCCGTCGCGGTGGCGAAGTCTTCCGCGCCCGCTGTGGCCGCCGATCTGCCGGCCGCCGCCGACGCCCACAAGATGGAAGTCTATTCGCCGTACCCGCTTTGGGTGCACGTCTCGGCGGAAGACAAAACCTTTGAAGGATTCATTCCTCAGGGCGCAACATGGACCTGGTCGGCCAAGGGCAAGTTCGCCGTCCGGCTTGGTCACAGTCGCAAGGTCTCCATGCTGTTCGACGGGGTCCCGGTGCCCATCACCGAGAACCAGAAGAAACTGGACCTGCCTGAATGAAGTTGAACCTGGCCAACCGGCTGACACTGCTGCGTCTCGTCCTCATTCCGTTCTTTCTTGTTTTCACGATCGAAGACCGTTTCGAGACGCGTCTCATCTCATTGCTGATCTTCATCCTGGCGAGCCTCACCGACCTCTGGGACGGACAGATCGCGCGCGCCCGGGGGGAAGTCACCAAGCTCGGCATCTTCCTTGATCCGCTGGCCGACAAGTTCCTCATCTCCGCCGCCTTCGTCTCGTTTGTTCAGCTGGAAGAAATCCACGTGCCGGCCTGGATGGTCGTTCTGATCATCGGCCGCGAGTTCCTGATCACCGGCCTCCGGACGCTGGCCGCGACCGCAGGCCGCATCCTGCCGGCCTCCCGCGCGGGCAAGTTCAAGACCACGTCCCAGATCGTCGCGATCATCACCATTCTGGTCATCCTCACCGTGAACTCCGCGTTCATCCGCTTCCTCGGCATTTCGGCGGACCGGCTGTTGTCCGATCAGGGCGCCTGGAACGCGCTGGGCTGGTTCCTGCACGGCGGCCCTTACTGGCTCACTTTCGTCACCACCGTTCTCACCATCGTGTCGGGCATCATCTATCTCCGTGACCATGCAGACCTGCTTGATGACGGCACCAAGCGCTCCTAGCCGTCGGAGCCCCATCGATCACCTGTCGGTATTCCTGGCCACAGGTCTTGCCTTGAGCTTCGTTCCGCTGAAAGTATTCAAGCTGATCCCGGCCGTCCGGGACCGCATGACGCTGAAACACAGCGGCTGTGGTCTGGTGGGTTCCGTCCTCGGCATCCTGACCTACGTGGCCCTTCCGTCTTTCCTGGCGCGCTCTCCGTGGATGCTCCTGGGGGGAATCGTCTTCTCGGTCATCGTTTCCGGCCATGCCGAGAAGGTCATGGGCGTCCATGACGACACGCGCATCGTCATCGACGAGTGGATCGGCGCCTGGATCGCCGCCTTAGGCGTCGCCCAGCACTCCTTCTGGGGACTTCTTCTCGCGTTCGTTCTCTTCCGCATTTTCGATGTCATCAAGTGGCCGTTCCGCCGCCTTCAGAATCTTCCCGGCGGCTGGGGCGTCACGATGGACGACGTCGCCGCCGGCCTCATCGCCCTCGCCCTCACTGCCTTCCTGCCGTTGCACTGAGGCCGGGCAGAACGCCGTCATTCCCGCGCATGCGGGAATCCATCTCCACTGCCAAACCCGATCACTCAGTCTCAACCCAACTAGCCATGAATCTTCTGGGCCTGGATTCCCGCCTTCGCGGGAATGACGGTTGGCCCCGACGGAATTTCTTTACATCGACGGTGATCCGTCTTACAATGCCGACGGAAAACAGCCCCCTCAAAAATAAATATTGACACACCCTACAGTTGTAGGGTACTGTGCTCGGCATGAAGGTGCTGAGCTTTTCCCCTCGGAAAGTGTCTTCCAATTGCGGATCCACGGAGGAATTACATGGCGTATAAGAAAGAAGAGAAAGAGAAGAAGAAGTCCGAACATCCCGTGACGAAGGAAGACCGCGAGCACGCGCTCAAGCTCGCTCTCTCCCAGATCGAAAAGACCTACGGGAAAGAAGCCCTGATGCGCCTGGGGGATAAGGCCACCGAGAAGATCGAGTTCATCCCGACGGGCGCCCTTGGCCTCGACATGGCGATTGGCGTCGGCGGAATCCCGCGCGGCCGCGTTGTCGAAATCTACGGCCCGGAATCTTCCGGTAAATCCACGCTCTGCCTCAGCATCGTGGCGCAGGCGCAGAAGAACGGCGGCACCGCCGCTTACATCGACGCCGAGCACTCGATGGACCCCGTTTATGCCAAGCGCGTGGGCGTCGACATCGACAACCTGCTCATCTCCCAGCCGGACTCCGGAGAACAGGCGCTTGAAATCACCGAACAACTCGTCCGTTCGGGCGCCGTCGACCTCATCGTCATCGACTCCACCGCCGCCCTCGTTCCGAAATCGGAAATCGAAGGCGAGATGGGCCAGTCGTCCGTCGGTGTTCAGGCGCGGCTCATGTCGCAGGCGCTGCGCAAGCTCACCGCGCTGTTGGCCAAATCAAAAACCACCATCATCTTCATCAACCAGCTGCGCCAGAAGATTGGCGTGCTCTACGGCAACCCGGAAACCACCCCGGGCGGTCTCGCGCTCAAGTTCTACGCGAGCGTTCGCCTGGACATCCGCCGCATCGAAGCCATCAAGGAAGGCGAAGCCGTCATCGGTTCACACGTCCGCGTCAAAGTGGTCAAGAACAAGGTCGCCCCGCCGTTCCGGCAGGCCGAGTTCGACATCATGTTCGGCTCGGGTATCTCCGCCGAAGGCAGCCTCATCGACATGGGTGCGCAGTCGGGCATCCTCGAGAAGTCGGGTTCGTGGTATCTGTTCAACGGCGAGAAGCTGGGACAGGGCCGCGAGAACGCCGTCGACTTCCTGAAGGCCAATCCAAAGATCGCCGCCGCGCTTGAGGACACGGTCCGCAAGCAGTACTCGGCCATCGCCGACGCGGAACTCGCCAAGCAGCTCGGCCTGAAACCGGCCGCGCTGGCCGCGGAAGCCGCAGCGGACGCCGTCAAGGAAGCGACCGCCAAGGAAGCGACCGCCAAGGAAGCGGCGAAAGCCCAGGCCAAGGAAGCTCCGAAGGCTCTCGCGAAATCATCCAAGAAGTAAGGATGCGCGGAAAAAGTTAAACCGAAGGCCCGGTCCGGCGAAAGCCGGGGCCGGGCCTTCTTCTTTTTATGACCATACGCCCCTTCGTTGAACGCTGGCTGGATTACTGTCGCGCGGAACGCGGTCTCTCGCGGAACGCGATCTCCGCCTATTCTTCCGACCTGACGCTGTTCGACACGTTCCTGGTGCGCGAAAGAATCGAGCTTTACGCCGTCACGCCGGACGTCATCACCGATTTCCTTTTCACCCAGCGCGCGTCGATGAAGTCGGCCACGTCGATCATCCGTTACCTGCAGGCTCTGCGGTCCTTCTTCAGATTTCTCGTCGAGGAAAAGGTCCTGACCAATGACCCGGCCAAGCTGATCCCGCTGCCGAAGCGCCCGGAACGCCTTCCCAAAGTCCTGAACGAAAACGACATCTCTCGCCTTCTTTCGGCCGCGACGGTGGGCGACAAACCCCGCCGGCGCGCCGACGGTACTGAAAAAAAGAACCGGACGAAAATGGGGGAAGAGACAACGCTCCGCTACCTCGCCGCTTTCGAACTCCTCTACGCAACCGGCATGCGCATCTCCGAACTCACTGCGCTGACCGACAACCAGCTCGACCTCCAGTCCGGTTACGCCCGCGTCTTCGGCAAACGCGCCAAGGAACGCATCGTCCCCGTCGGCAGCTACGCCCAGAACGTCCTCCGGCGCTACCTCACCGTCCGCAACGACGTCCGCAAAGCCCAGCTGAAAGGCGACGGCACCGACCACGTCTTCACCAACGCCAACGGCAAACCCTTCACCCGAAACACCTTCTGGCGCCACATCCGCGCGCTCGGCAAAGCCGCCGGCCTGAGAAAAGGTGTGAGCCCCCACATGCTCCGCCACTCCTTCGCAACGCACCTCCTGGAAGGGGGAGCCGATCTCCGCGTGGTGCAGGAATTGTTGGGCCACGCCGACATCGGCACGACTCAGATTTATACGCACGTTGACTCGAAGCGCCTGGCCGAAGTTCATAAGAAGTTTCATCCGAGGGGGTAAAGATGAATCAAGAAAACGAGAAGTTGGCGAGAAGAAGGGCAGTTGCGAAAGCTCTCATACCCCCTGTAACACCATTAACAGAGGAACAAAAAACTGTGCTCAAGGCATATGAGGCTTGGAGCATGAAGAAAGACGAAAAAGAGAAGGTTGGAGATATGCTTGTCGAATTCTTCGAATCAGAGATGGCCATCGATGATTTGATCTTCGCAATGCTGACGACGCAACGAAGTTCTTGGGAAGATGCAAAAGATGAACTCCTGTCGTTGGTCCCCGCTAGGGCGAAGATGGAATTTCTCAAGCGCCACAAAGTCTTGGACAAGAAGACGGCGGGACTTTTCCAGGACCTACATGGTCAGCGCAATAAACTCGCTCACCCTCAAGGGAGAAAGCAGCGTGTCGCGATTACCGTGACAGATCAGGTTCGGAAAAAATTTGTTAAGGATTGTTCTTCAGTATTGTTCGGAATTTATAAAGCCCACACGGCTTTGTATGTCGCAAAAGAAGCAGAGGAAAATAAGAAAAGAGAAATGGCAATTGCAGAGGCATTGAAACTATTGAGCTCCTACGACTCGGAGAAGGACGTTGTGAAATTGCCTCCCAAGGAATAGCGTGTAGGTGAGAAGATGAGCGGAAGAGACTTAACCGAACCCGAGAAGCGAAGAATGGAGAAGTACTACTTCCTTCGGATATATTCGATGGATTTTCAGGAGGTACTGGAGTCAATTAAGCTCCTGAAAGATATCAAGCCACTAGAGATTCGTTGCCGCCTTTTGAGAGATATCGCTGTTTCGTATTCTCGGCCATTCTCTGTCAATCGGGGGAACGTGATTCGGAAAGATCAGTGTCCTGAAGAAGTAATTCCGAAAGCTCTTAAAGGCCTACATGAAGAAATTTTCACCTTACGTAAAGAGCGGTTCGCTCATTCAGATCTCAATCACTATGGCCCTAAATTGGCTCGTTGGAAAACGAACGTAGGATGGACCTATCCAATGACGTTCCGTGGATTTGACTACGCCAAATTAGATAAGAAGCTGCCTGACGTGGAGTTACTTGTTAATAAAGTTGTGATCAATCTTCAGGCAGAAATTGAAAAATATCACCAATGGTTCGACGAGCGTATTGAGTCGTGAATCACGAATCTTAGGGCCACGGTGCTGGTTCACGAACGCCATATCTATTTGATGAACGGAACATGAAACTTTGAGAACCTTTAAAAGAAAAAGGCCCACCCCATTCGGGGTGAGCCTTTTTCTTTGCTCGGACGACCGTCAGCGGGTTTCGTTTGGCTGTGCGTTTGGCTTCCGCTGTTCCTGGATGTTGAGGTCCTGCTCGACGGTTTCGAGGTCGCCTTCGGCGTTGCCGGGGGTAATCCGGTCGAAAGGCGCCTTTGGACGTATCGCCTTCTGGGCCGGCTTATGGGACGGCGTCTGAGCCTGACTCTTCTTGATGTGTTTCATTGGTTTTTTCATGGTTTCGTCACCTCCTCGTTGTCTCAACAATACGGTCGATACGTGAGATCGTGCAGAATTGCTCGCTCAACAGCTTGAATGTGCCTGGGCGAAGAAAACGATAGGATCGCGTCGTTAGAAACAAAAGAGACGGTGCCGATCTAAGAGGACACTTTGACGAATCAGAATCCGCTTTCTTGGGCTTTGGTCGGAACAACGGCCGCCCTTTTGATCTCCTCCGCCGTTATCGCCGCGGGGTTGCCGGTGGGTGCCCGCAGCCTTGGCGGAATCGAAGTGGGCCGCAGCGCCCTCATGGATGTTCAGGCGAAGATTGGGGCGGGCGCGGTGATGCACAGCGGGGACGCGACCGCATCCGAAGAGAGTGTGTGCTATCAGGACGGCATTGTGGTCGTTCGGTTCTTCTCGGACAGCGAGATGGCCACGGGCGGGGGGATCAGCAGCGTTTCGTTGGAGCAGAGTCCGAACGCCAGCGGGTGCGGCGCCTGGCCGGGCACCATTCCGCCGGTTTTCAGCAACGGGCTGAAAGTCGGGATGACCCGGGATGAGGTGGAGAAGATCCTGGGAAAGGCGCCGGATGTTCAGGGGCCGGAGTGGAAATACGCCACGGCGTTTCAGAAGCCCCTCGCGCAGAATGACCCGGTGTATGAGAAATGGAAAGCGGAGAAACGCGCCTGTTCAGAGGGAAACGAACCCTTCGTGAATGTCACGGATACCATCTCGATCTTCTTCCTGAACGGGAAGACCTCGATGATTGAGGTGAGCCGCGCGAAGTCCATTTGTTAGGAAAGGAAAAACCCGTCACCATGCAATCCCAAACCATCGCCGAAAACAATCTGGAACGGTTCGATCGCTGGGTGCTCGCGCCGTTGCGGGCCCTCGTGGCGAATCAGCAGCAGAGTCATGTCGCGGCCTTCATCCTGATCTCCGTCGCCATCGATGAGTTGTCGACGATGAGATACCGGGGAGAAATTCCGGACCGCGAGCACGGTCCGGTGCGGCGACGGTACGAGAAATTCATCACGACCTACTTCCCGACGAGCTACAAAGAGCACGCGCCCCTCCTCTACAACGGGTTCCGGTGCAAGCTGGTCCACGAATTCCAGCTGGAAGGCATCGACATCCAGCAGGACGAGGCGTCCAAGGAACGGCATCTCAAGCGACTCGGTGGCAACATCGTCTGCTTGAACTCGACGCGACTGTTGGAGGATCTTGTCAGCGCCTTTGAGAGGTTGAAGCGCGATTTAATTGGCCCGACCGCGGACCCTGCAGCAGTCTCTTCGTTCGAGAAGGGCGGCTACAAGCGTTGGACGCACACGCCGCTGTAACCCCCGTCATTCCCGCGAAGGCGGGAATCTAGCCCTGACACAAACTTGACCGAAGCTTGACCCTTCTCTCGGACCAATCACCGTATCCTAGGCGCGATGCGGACTCCCACGGTCTATATCCTCGCCCACAGGCGCAACGGCACCCTCTACGTCGGCGTAACGTCCAATCTCCCCGCCCGCGTCACCGCGCACAAGACCAGCGCTGTTGAGGGATTCACCTCAAAGCACTTCCTGAACCGGTTGGTCTGGTACGAAGTTCATGAGGATATGATTGCGGCGATTCGGCGGGAGAAGCAGATCAAGAAGTGGAACCGGGAATGGAAGCTTCGGCTTATTGAGGGGATAAATCCCTCATGGACGGATCTCGCCGAGTGTTGGGACTTGGTCTAGATTCCCGCCTTCGCGGGAATGACGGAGGGCGTTTTGATTACCTTCTCCAGTACCGCTCCTCAGTACTGCGGGGGTGAGTAGAAGTTGAGGGTTTTGAGTTTGGATTTGCCGGTGTTCTGGATTTCGTGTTCTTCACCGGCGACGATTAGGAGAAGTGCTCCCGTTCTCAGCTTCACTTTCTTCCGCTCGAACACGGCCTGGCCGGTTCCTTCGATCACGTAGAGCCATTGATCCCCGTCGTGCTTGTTACCGACGCCGCCTTCCCGGTCGCCGGGGGGAATGACCATGACGGCGGCCTGGGACTGTTTGGTGCCGGGGATGACGCGCCACGCCTGTTTGAAGGTGATCCGGGTTTGTTTCATACCGCTCTTACGGGCGGCGGGAGGATTGGTTTAACCCTTGTAGCGCTCGATGATCATGGCGCCGCCGAGGCCGCCGGCGGCGCAGGCGGTGGCGAGGCCGAGACGGGAATTGGGGTTGGCTTTCATCGCATGCATCAGGTTCAGGACGATGCGTGTACCGGTGGCGGCCAGCGGGTGGCCGAGGGGAATGGTGCCGCCGTTCGGGTTGATGCGTTTGGAATCCCAGCGGGACTGCCAGTCCTGACCCCACTCTTTCTGGCCCACATGGAAGATGGACAGCACGGTGGCGGCGAACGCCTCATGCACTTCGAAATTGTCGATGTCTTCAAACTTAAGGCCCGCGCGGTCCAGCGCGGCTTTCGTCGCGTAGGCGGGGCCGATGCCCATGACGGCCGGGTCGACGCCGTAGAATGCCCAGTCGCGAAGCTCCGCGAAAATCTCAAGGCCGAGTTCCCTGGCCTTCTCCTCTGAGGTCACGATGATGCCCGCCGCTCCATCGGAGCGCGCGCACGAGTTGAACAGCGTGATGGTCGGCTGCGCGTCTGGCGAGTACGACTTGCCCTTCACGAACTGGCCGTACTTCTCGTAGAAATCCTTCATCTCGAATGCCGTCGGGGCTTTCTTGAACATCTCCGGCTTCGTCACGAGACTTTCGCGGAGAGAAATATATTCGTCGGTGTCGAGTTTGCTCACCCCATCCTTCATCACCGGCATGACGTGCGAGGCATAGAAGCCGTTTTTCTGGGCGGCGGAGCATCGGGCGAAAGATTCCTGCGCGTACTTGTCCTGCGCCGCGCGGGTAATGCCGTACATCTGGGCGCAGACTTCGCCGGTCGCGGCCATGTTCAGGTGACGGATCGGATCGGTCAGGCCTTCCTCGACGGTGTCGGTGATGGCGATGTCGGGGTTGGTCCAGAGGTTGGCCCAGTCCGCCTTCAGGTTCTCGAGGGACTTGAGGCTTTTCAGCGAGCGCGGACCGCGGATGGCAAAGGGGAATGTGGACATGGACTCGGTGCCGCCGGCGATGTAGAGGTCGCCTTCGCCCATGACGATGTGGCGGGCGGCGGACGAAATGGCTTCGATGCCGGAGACGCAGTTCTCCTGGACGGTGAACGCGTGGGCTTTCTCGGGGAGGCGGCCTTTCAGGGCGGCGATGCGGGCGATGTTCGGGGCGTGCGATCCTTGTCCGACCCAGCCGATCATGACGCCGTCGACGTGCTTGGGGTCGAGCTTCGTTCTCTTTACAAGCTCGCGGATCACGTTCGCCATGAGGTCTTCGGGTGGCATGTCCACAAGGCTCTTGGCGAAGTGGCCGATGGCCGTTCGCAAACCTAAGCAGAGAACAATTTTCTTGTCGCGTCCTTTCATGGTGGATCCCCCTGAGACAAGGGTAACGGCGGCCCGGCCCTTTGTCAATCCGATTCATGAAACCGATGCGAAAATGGTTTTCGGCCGCCGTTCAACGGGCCGCCATCCGTCGGAGAAAGTTCCTATACTTTGGCGCCTCAAAATCCAACGCGAAAAAAGAGGTTTTTTGTGAGCGAAACCGCCGTTTCCGACCGCGACCTGGCCGCAAAAGTCATCTCCGCCGAACGGGCGATCAAAGAACAGATTGCCAAAGTCATCGTTGGCCAGGATGAGGTGATCGAACAGCTTCTCCTGTCCATTTTCGTGCAGGGACACTGCCTCATCGTCGGCGTGCCCGGTCTGGCCAAAACCCTTCTCGTTTCCACGCTGGCGCGCACGCTGGACCTCGCCTTCAAGCGGATCCAGTTCACGCCGGACCTGATGCCCTCCGATATCACGGGCACCGAAGTCATCCAGGAAGACAAGGCCACGCGGGAGCGGACCTTCAAGTTCGTGCAGGGCCCCGTGTTCGCGAACGTGGTGCTGGCCGACGAAATCAACCGCACTCCCCCGAAGACGCAGGCGGCGCTCCTTCAGGCCATGCAGGAACGGAAGGTGACCGTCGGCGGACAGACGTTCGACCTGCCGCAGCCTTTCTTCGTTCTCGCCACCCAGAATCCCATCGAGCAGGAGGGGACGTACCCGCTGCCTGAAGCGCAGCTGGACCGTTTCCTGTTCCAGATCAACATCGGCTACCCGAACCTGTCGGAAGAAAAAGACATTGTTGCCCGCACGACGAGTGACGCGGTGCCGACCATCACGCCGACGCTGACCGCGGCGGACATCCTCTCTATGCAGGGCATTGTCCGCCGGGTTCCGGTGGCCGATTCCGTCATCGATTACGCCGTTCGTCTCGTTCGCTCCACGCGTCCCGCCGACGGCGCGGCGCCGGACGCCGTCAAGAAATGGGTGGGATGGGGCGCGGGACCGCGCGCCTCGCAATCGCTCGTGCTCGCCGCCAAGGCGCGGGCCCTCCTCAAAGGCCAGACGACGCCGTCGGTGGAAGACATCCGCGCGCTGGTCCTGCCGATCCTGCGCCACCGCATTGTGCCGTCCTTCCAGGCGGAAGCCGAAGGCATCGGCGCGGACCGGATCCTGGCGGACCTGCTTCAGAGCGTCCCGTCCTAGCTGTCATTGCGAGCGCAGCGAAGCAATCTCATGAATCGATCCTTCAGCCATTGATGAGATTGCTTCGGCCAGGGGCGTCGCAATGACAAATTCCGCGCTGCTCGATCCTGTCGTTGTCGCCCAACTGGGCAACCTGGAACTCCGCGCGCGCCACATCCTCGAAGGTCTCTACTCCGGCCGCCACGTCAACATTGTCCGTGGCCATTCCCAGGACTTTTCCGAACACCGTCCGTATAATCCAGGCGACGATCCGAAGGGGCTCGACTGGAAAATCTTCGGTCGCACCGACCGCCTTGTGATCAGGCAGTACGAGGAACAAACGAACTTCGCGACGACGATCCTCATGGACGATTCCGCCTCGATGAACTTCTCAGAAGGCCGCCGCCTGACAAAACGCGAATACGCGCGGACCCTGGCCGCCGCGGTCGGCTACCTCGTGTCGCGTCAGGGCGATTCCATCGGCCTCGTCACGCGGAAGGAATCGCTGCTGCCGGCATCCGCGCGCGGGCATCTGGAGCGGTTCTTTGGACTTCTTGAAGCCGCGCCCGGCAGTGGCGCCTGGGACCTAACGGAGACGGTCGCGACCGCGGCGCCTCTCCGCCGTCGCGGTCTCGTGGTCGTGATCTCTGACCTGTGGGGCGACCCCGAAAAGATTTTGAGCGCGGTGAGATTTCTGGCCGCGCGGAAGAACGAGGTCATCGTGCTTCAGGTGGTCGACCCGTCGGAACGGGACCTGGAAATGAATGGTCCCATCCGTTTCACCGACATGGAGACCGGAGAGGAACTGGTAACGGACGCGGATGCGATCCGGGGGGATTACCGGCGGGCGTTCGAAGACCGTCGTGAAAGATTTTCTCACGCCTTCCACGGCTGCGGTGTGGACTATCTCACGCTCACCACCGACACGCCGTTCGACAAGGGTCTCGGCGCGTTCCTATCCTGGCGGATGGCGCGCGCATGAACTTCTCAAGTCCGTCTTTCCTCTGGTTCCTTCCGGCCATCGCCGTGCCGGCGATTCTCCATTTCCTTCACCGCCGGAAGCCGCGCGCGATGCCGTTCTCCTCGCTGGAACTCATCAAGCTCGCGCACCGCACGCGCATGCCCAAACGCCGCTTGCGCGATCTCCTGCTTCTGTTGATGCGGACCCTCCTCGTCCTCTTCGCGGTTCTCCTGTTCTCGCGTCCCGTCGTCCGCCATTCCGCGGCGCTGAGCGGCGGAGGGAAATCCCGCGTTGTCATTCTGCTGGATGTGTCGGCGTCCATGGACGCCACCTATTCCGGACGGTCTAGGCTGGACACGGCGAAGGACGAAGCGCGCCGCCTGCTGCGCATCGTGAGTGCGGACACGGAAGTGGGCCTCGTCACCTTCAGCGACCGCGTGGAAACGGAACTGACGCCCGCGACGGATCGCACCCGCCTCGTGGGCGGGCTCACTTCCGCGAAAGCGCTGGCCCGTCCGACGAACATATTGCCCGCCCTGAAAGCCGGGTCGCCGATGCTGGCGGGCGCGGAGACGAAGACGCTGGTCATTCTCTCCGATCAGGCCATGAACGTGTGGACGGCGGCCGCCGCGGCGGCGGGCGCCTGGGAAGGTTTTGATCCGGCCGCGCGCGTGATTGTGCGGCAGTGCGGTGAGGCGCCGGTTTCGCGGGCGGTAACCGCGGCCGAACTCCAGCTCAGCGAAGAAGGCGCGTTGCGGGGGAAAGCCGTTTTCTTTACGAACGACGGTGCTCCGCTCGCCGACTGGACCGTTGAACTGAACGAACGGGTCGTCGCGAAAGGAAACGGATCCGGCGCGGGCGTTCGCGAAGAAGCGTTCGAGGCCCGGTTGCCGGACGGCGGTTTCTATGGGGGGAAAGTTTTCCTGACGCCGGACGAGATGACCGCGGATGACGCCTTCTACGTCGCGGGCCGCGTGCCGAAGGGGTTCCGTGTCCTGCTCGTTGACGGAGAGCCGGGCGTCGCGCCGTCGGACTCCGAGGTCTATTACCTGAAATCCGCGCTCGAGTCGCCGCGCGATCCCCGCGTGGAATCCATCGACACCGTGTCGGCGGACGGTCTCTCCGGCGTCACGCTGAAAAATTATGGCGCCATCGTTCTGTCCAACGCCGCCGATCTCGCGGGGCGCGAAGCGGAACTCCGCCAGTGGGTGGAGGAGGGCGGCGGCCTCTTCCTGTCCGCCGGTTCCCGCTGGCCGAAATCCCGGAGCTTCGTTCTGGGTCTCTTCTCGTCGGGAGGCCTCCGGGACGGCGACGCGAAAGTTGTGGCGCCCACCGCGCACGGAATTCTGGCCGGCGTGGCGGGCCTTTCAACGTTCGATTGGAAGCAGGTCTCCGCCAGCCATCATGTTTTGCCGGAAGGCGGCGCGTCCTTCGACACGCTGATCGCTTTCGAAGACGGCAGCCCGCTCCTGTTGCAGGAATCGGTGGGGAAGGGAAATCTGGTCGTTCTCACCACCACGATGGACCGCGCCTGGAGCAATCTGCCGTCCAAGCCCGTGTTCGCTCCGTTGATGCGCGAGCTCTTGGCCGCGCTGGCCGATCCGTACCGCGAGCAGACGTCGCTGCAGGCGTTCGTGGATGAACCGGCCCACATACATGTGCCCGAGGGCACGCGCAGCGTCACCGTGGTGTCGCCCGGCGGCGCGTCGAGCGGCGCCGGCATCGATCACGAGGGCCGCATGGAATGGACGCCCCCGCCCGTTCCGGGCCTCTATGAGATTCGCACCGATCGCCCCGACCAGTGGTTCAAGGTGGCCGTCAACATGCGCGGCATCGCGACGGAGGCCGACTCGCGGATGGTCCGGGAAGCCGACGTGCGCGCCGCCCTGCCGGGCGCCGCGATTGACGTCTTGCCGTACCGCGCCGAGGATCACGGCCTCGAGAACGCGCTGGAAGGAAAAGATGTGACAGGCCTCCTCATCATCCTGGTCGCGCTCTTGTTGATCACCGAAACCGTTCTCTCCTGGCCCCGCAAGGAGGCCCGCGCGTGATCAAAACCGCTCTGTCATTGCGAGCGAAGCGAAGCAATCTCATGAGATTGCTTCGTCAGTCGCTTTACTCCGTCCTCGCAATGACAGCGTTGGCCCTGCCTGTCGGCGCTGGCTCCGGCAATAAATTTGTCCTGGGGCAGCTCAAGTACGACGGGGCGTGGGATCCCTATCCAATGGTTCACGAGCGCCTCTTCGAGATGCTGCACAGCATGACCAACATTCCGGTGGAGCCGGAGCGCCGCGTGCTCGCGCTGAAAGACGACGCGCTCTACGAGACGCCTTTCCTCCTGGTGAAAGGCGCGGCCGCGCTGGTGTTCACGAGCGACGAAAAGCTCCGGTTGAAGCGCTACATCGACCGCGGCGGCTTCATCTTCTTCGACGACACTCTGGCGGATTCCCGGGGCCCGTTCGCGGCGTCAGTCCGCGCTTTGGTCAGCGAACTCTATCCGGACCGCGCATTCCATAAGTTGCCGATGGACCATGCGCTGTTCCGCTCCTTCTTCCTCTTGCGCGGTGTGGCGGGCCGCCGTATTTCCGAGCGTCAGATCGAAGGTCTGGAACTGGGCGGCACCCAGGGCGGACAGGGGCGCACCGCCGTCGTCTATTGCCCGAATGACCTCCTGGGCGCGTGGATGCGCGACAATCTCGGTCAATACAGCTACCCATGCGAGCCCGGCGGTGAAGCGCAGCGTTGGGAGTCCGTGAAGCTGACTGTCAATATCATCTATTTCAGCCTGACCGGCACCTACAAGAAAGACGCGATTCATCAACCATTCATCGAAATGAAACTGGGCTCATGAAACCGCTCATTGCGCTGCGCATTCTGGCGGTTCTTCTGCTTGCGTTCATTGCCGCGCGCCCGACGGCCATGCGCCCCGAAGCAGCCGGGCCGACGGACTGGGCGGTTCTCGTTGACACGTCGGCGTCCATGCGCGTCAAGGATCCGGTGGAGCGCCTGTCGACGGCGCGGGATCTCGCCGCACGTGCGATGAAGGCGCTGGGCCGTCACGCCAACCTGTATCGCTTTGATGCGGACGCGTCGCCGCTGAAGCTTGATGACCTCGCCACATTGAAGCCCGAAGGAAAGCGCTCCGATCTCGCGAAGGCGCTCCGCACCGTGTTCGCGGACAAGACTCTGCGTGGCGCGGTCGTGTTCACTGACGGGCGACAGGTCGGGAGCGGCGGCACGGTCAGTTCCAGCGCGGGCGGCGGCAAGCCGCTTTTCCTTGTGGGCATCGGCGACGCCGCGCTTTTCAAGGACGTCGCGGTGACCAACGTTCAGGGACCGCCGTTCGCGTTCAAGAACATTGCGGCGTCGCTGACGGCGACCGTCTCCGTGACCGGATATCCGAATCAGGACATTGTCGTGCGCCTGCTGGAGTCGGGACGGGTTCTGTCCGTTCAGACCGTGCGCGTTCCGGCGGCGCAGGCGGATGCGTCCGTCACCTTCTCCTGGACGCCGGATTCGGTGGGCACGAAGGCTCTCATGGTTGAGGCGTCTACTTATGCAGGCGAGGCGTCGACGGTGAACAACCGGAAGGAACTGACGCTCGATGTCGGGCGCGACAAGTTCCGCGTGCTCTATATCTGCGGCGAGCCGGGACCGGAGTATGGATACCTTCGCCAGCAGTTCAAATCCGATCCGGCGGTAGAGCTCGTCACCTTCGTCATTCTTCGCAACGCCGGAAATGTTCTGTCGGTGCCGGAAGGAGAGCTTTCGCTGATTCCCTTCCCGACGCAGGACGTGCTCATCAACCAGATCCGCACGTTCGACCTCGTCGTGTTCGAGGAGTTTTCGTACAACCTGTACGGACTCATGCCAAATGTTCTCTACGCCGTCCGCGAGCGCGTGAAAGAGGGGGGAAGCTTCCTCATCACCGGAGGTCCCAATGCGTTTGGGGCCGGAAGCCCCTATGCCATTCCGGGCGTAAGCGAAATGATTCCGGTGAACTTCGGCTCTACGAGCGTCACGACGGTCCGCGGTCCGCTGACGCTCATTCCGAAAGTGGAATCCCACCCGATCCTGAGACTCGATCCGAATCCGGCGCGGAACTCGGACCTGTGGAAGCGTTTGCCGGGACTCGAAGACGTCACACTCGTTCCGTCGGCGAAAGAGGGGGCGACGGTGCTGGGCACGGTGCGGCGTGAAGGACGCGAATACCCGGTTCTCACCGTGTGGAAATTCGGCAAGGGTCGCGTCGCGGCGTTCACCGCGCGCACCACCTGGCGCTGGTCCCTAACCGCCGCCTCCGATCCGCAGACCGCGGGCGTTTACCAGCAGTTCTGGAAGAACACGGTGCTGTGGCTGACCCGGTCTGAAGATTTCAAGCCGGTGCGCGTGGCGCTCGACGGAAAGATGGCCCGCGTCGGGGAGAATGAGCGGCTTCGCGTCTGGGTGTTCGACGAATATTTCAAACCGGTGCCGGACGCCGACGTGCAGCTTCAATTGACTTCGCCCGACGGCACGTCGACGGCCATCGAGACGCACGCGGAGACCGGCGGCGTCTATTCGGCCGGATTCAGACCCGCCGGCACGGGAGCCTTTGAAGCGGTCGCAACCGCAACCCGGAACGGCCGCCGCTTCGGGGTGGACCGTCTCAAATTCCGCGTGTCGGAAGGCCATGACGAAGACGACGATCTGCGTCCCGATTTTGATGTGTTGAAGGGACTGGTGGATTCTTCGAGCGGCCGCTTCGCCACCGCGGCGGATTTCTCGACGGATGCCCTGATGGATCTTGATCACGACGTGGAGCACCGCGCGGGCCGGAAGGTCCTGATCTGGAATTCTCCGTGGATCCTCGGCACGGTCCTCCTGCTTCTCGCCGGAGAATGGTTTCTTCGCCGGCGGCGAGGGCTCCCGTGACGGACCCCATGACGCCGGAACGCCCGTTCCTGGAACGCTTCGCCGCCGTTGTTCTGTTTCTCGCGGCGGCGGCCGTCTATGTCTGGTCCGCCGGGCCGGGACTGACCGCCTACCGCGATTCAGGGGAAATGGTCACCGTGCTGTCCACGCTCGGCGTCGCGCACCCGCCGGGCTATCCGCTCTATACGCTCGTCGGATCGGTCTTCACGAAGCTCGTGCCCGGATGCATCGCCCTCCGCGCCAATTATTTCTCGGCGCTGTCTGGTGCGGGCGTCATCATGTGTCTCTTCCTGTTCCTGCGCCGCTGGTGCGGCTGGTTGCCGTCCCTGGTGGGCGCGGGCCTGCTGGCGTTCTACCGCCCGTTCTGGGAACTGGCCGCCGTTTCCGAGATGTATACGTTCGGAATGCTGTGGGTCGTGCTGACCCTGGACGCGGCCTTCGGACGCAAGAACGCGGCGCTGACCGGTCTGCTCTTTGGAATGGGACTCGGCGTCCGCATGGACACGCTCATCCTGGCCCCCATTTTTCTCTGGCCGTTCATCCGGGACCGCCGCGCGCTGATCGGCGCCGTCGGGTTCGCCTTCTTCGGCATGACTATTTTCGCGTACCTGGCCATTCGTTCGGCGGCCGATCCCTTTATCGACTGGGGCGACCCGGAGACGCTCGGAGCCCTATTCCGTTCCATGTCCCGAAAGAGCTATGGCGGCAGCCTCGATCTCTTGTCTCAGTCCTACACAACCGGAACGAATTTCATCGTCTCTCTCTCACTCTTTGTGAGTTCTCTCTGGCGGTATTTCGGTCCCGCCGCCGCACTCTTCGGTCTGGCGGGCTTAGGGATCGGCGCGGTCAAGCGGCCGTTCCCGGGCGTTCCTGTTCTCCTTGGCTTTCTGCTCTCGGGACCGCTGTTTCTCTTTATGGCGAACATGCCGCCCAACCCGCACGCGCTCGCGATCCTTGAAGCCTCCTTCATTCTGCCGGCGCTGTTCTGCTGCATCGCCGCGGCCTTCGCGCTGGACTGGCTGGGCCGCTTCCGCTTCGGCGTCTGGGTCGCGGTGGCCGCTCTGGCGCTTCTCGCCCGGAACCCTGTGTCCGCTTCTCCGGAAGCCGTGAAACGGAACGCCTGGGCGCTGCGTGATTATTCCGAGGCGCTTTTCCGGAGCGCGCCGCGGTCGGCCATTGTGGCGATCCGGGAAGACGTTCAACTGTTCGCCGCATGGCAGGCGCAACTCGTGGAGCATCGCCGCCCGGACCTCTCGGTGATCGCGGCGGGCCTGTCGTCATCCGATTGGTATTGGCAGATGATGTCCCGGTGGCCGACCGCGGCGGTGCCGGAGGTGGATCTCAAGTTGCCCCGCGGGTTCGGGGGACTGGCGCGTGGCACCCGTCCGGTTCTGGCTGCTTACGAAACGGAGGTTCCGCCGGAATCGGCGCTGGTCTTTTCCTCATCCGGTTTCCTGCGGCGTCTCACGCCCGAGACGCCGCCTCCCGTCGACGGACGG
>JAYTIE010000178.1:0-3777 GCA_043732015.1 Elusimicrobiota bacterium
CACAGGGTGGCTTTCGCCGGGCTGGCTTTCGCCCAGGTGTCGAAGCGGGCCTGCCAGTCTTTCTCGGCGGCGGCGCCGCGGTCGATGGCTTCATGGCAATGCGCCGCGACGTCGTCGGCAATGAAGAACGTGGGCTCGAGCGGCCATCCGAGGTTCTGCTTGCTCAGCTTCACCTCTTCGGCGCCGAGCGGGGCGCCATGCGCTTCTTGAGAGTCCACCTTGTTCGGGCTGCCGAACCCAATGTGGGTACGGAGAACGATCAGCGTCGGGCGCGCGGTCTCGCGCTGCGCTTCCTTCAGCGCGCCAAGAATCGCGGTGAGATCGTTGCCGTCCTGAACGTTGAGAACATTCCAGTTGTAGGCGCGGTAGCGTTCCCCGACGTTTTCCGTCAGCGCGAGGTCCGTCGAGCCTTCAATCGTGATCCGGTTGTCATCGTAGAAGAAAATCATCGAAGAAAGGCCAAGGTGGCCGGCCAGCGAGGCGGATTCAGACGAGACGCCTTCCATCATGTCGCCGTCGGACGCGATGCCGTAGATGCGGTGGTCCAACAGCGGCTTCTCTCCTTCGGCGGAGAACAGGCCGTTCAGGTAGCGCTGCGCGATCGCCATGCCGACGGCGGTCGAGATGCCCTGGCCGAGCGGACCGGTCGTCGTTTCGACGCCGGGCGTGTGGCCGTGTTCGGGATGACCGGGCGTGTGGCTTTTCCACTGGCGGAAATTCTTGAGATCGTCGAGGGACACGTCGTAGCCCGTGAGATGCAGGATCGAGTAGAGCAGCATCGACGCGTGGCCAGCGGAAAGGATGAACCGGTCGCGGTTCGCCCAGGTCGGATTCTTCGGATTGTGCTTCATCACCTGTGTGTAGAGCGCGTAGGCGGTGGGCGCGAGCGCCATCGGGGTGCCGGGATGTCCGGAGTTCGCTTTTTCCACGCCGTCCACGGCGAGGAACCGGATCGTGTTGATGGCGAGTTGCGAAATGTCAGCGGCGCGCGGCTTTTGTTCGGTAACGGGGGCCATGATGCCTCCTGGAAAAGATTACGTCGGCGGTATTGTAGGAAATGTCAGTTCGTGGCGTTCAAAAAGTCGGCTTCGTTCCGCATGGTCAAATAGGGGTTGTGTTGGACTTCTTCCGAGAGGAGGCGCCGGGGCGCGGACCCATAATCGTGGCCCGGGCACACTTCGAGGGTGCCGGGCAGAGTCCCCAAGCGCCGAAGGGTCCGGAAAAGCGTGGCCGCGTCCCCGCCGGGCAGATCGGCCCGGCCGCATCCGCCGATGAACAGGGTGTCTCCGGTGATCAGATGGCCGCTGACCATTAAACACTGGGATCCGGGCGTGTGGCCGGGCGTGTGGAGGAATTCGATTTCGGTCTCTCCCAGCCGGAGTTTTTCTCCCGCCTGCACGGCTTTGACGGTTCTCCCCAGGTCCCCCACGATGTTGGTGCCGGACTTCGCATACAGAATTTCATCCGGGTGGGCGTAGACGGGAACGTCGGTTTTGTGGAGAAGCAGTTCGATCGCGTTGGTGTGATCGAAGTGCGCGTGGGTGATCGCCATGCCGACGAGCTTCAGGTCCATCTCCGCGGCGACGCGGTAGATTTCCTCCGGCGACCAGGCCGGATCGACCACAATCGCTTCGCGCGTTTTGTCGTCACCGACGAGATAGCCAAAGTTGGCCATGGGGCCGATCGGGAATTGTTTTAAGACGAGAGCCACGGCGGGATTGTAGCGGAATCGTCGAGAAAGCGCTTAGGCGTTCGTGGCGGTGATGTGGGCGTTGTCGAGTTCGGTCTGAAGGGAGCGGAACACGGGAATGGCCCGGAGGCTGGCTTCCAGCAGGAAGACTTCAATGTTGGTCACCGGGTTGTCGAACAGGACATGACCCGCTGATTCCGTGAAGAGCGAGAGCCGGTATTTCGCGACGTCCTGTTCGTTGAACAGGGCGGCGACGGACCGGGCGAACACGTCCTTTGGATCGAAGGTGGCCGCGTCGAACGCGACGAAGCGGCTCGCTGCGAGATAGTCACGCATCAGAACGCCCATGCCGCGGCGGTTTCCAAGCTCGTTCAGGGTTTCAACGATGCGGCGCTCCGTTTCCGCATTGGCGGCGGCCGTTCCGTTGGGCGAAAGATAGATGAGGGCGTCGCCGTGGCCACGGGCGCGGAAGTCGCGAACGCGGCGAAGAATGTGCTCTTCTGAAATGGCGCGGTACCCATTTTCCGCGAAGAGGCCGACGTCGAAAGCGCCAATGGTCGCGGGGTCGGCGTTCCGCGCGGCATCGGGCGTTCCGTCATCCAGGGAAACGCCGCGCGCGGTCGCGCGGTCGGCGGCGCGGGCGGCGCGGGCGCCCAGCACCCAGCGAATGAATCCCGTAAAGGGTTCGCCGGCCAGCCGATGATGGCGATTGAACGCGTTCAGAAGGGCGCGCGCCGTTTTCCAGTCCGTGCCCTGGCGGCCGAGAAGCGTCGCCAGTTGATTGCGTTCGGCGTCCGTCGGGCGTCCGGCCTTGAGCGTTTCTTCGGCGACGGAAATCTGGGCCAGCACTTTCTGGGCGCGGAGCCTGCTGAGGGCGTTCAGCGCGGCGGTGCCCCGCACCAGCCGGGCGGTTTTCGCGAAATCGAATCCGTCCCGTATCAATCCGTTTTCAACGGCGGGCGTGACGCTCTGCAGGAAAGACGCCGCACGCTCGCGGTCCTCCGGGGTGAAGTCGCGGTCCGACTGGAGAATCGATTGCAGGGCGGCGGCGCCCTGCGCCGCGCGGTTTTGAATTTCCACATTCACTCTCGCCGTGACGTCGGTCGGCGTTCCGCCGAAAAGGCTCATCCGGTTTTCCCGCTTGCTCTTGATGTTATGGCTCAGGTGATAGCGGGTGTGGCCCACCGCGTAACCGATGGTCATTGCGGCCAGAACCGCCGGAAGCGCATGCGGAAGTAATCCGAGGAACACACCGAGGAGAAATACAGTCACGGCGATTACAGCCCCGATGAAACCGAACCCATGCGCAAACAGCGCTGCGTCACCGATGATTCGCCCGCGCTTCCGATGAGCCGACTTGAAAACGTCGCTCAGCCAGCTGCCAAACAGGAAGACAAAGATGAATGAAAGGGCGCCTGCCACGGTGGTCAACATCGTTTCGTTCGGATCCAGACCTGATATCGAGGCGAACATGGCGAACACCCACGGCAAAGAAAAAATCGCCAAAGTCATCACCGGACTTTCCCACAGCGGCGCGACGTATTTTTCGTACTGCTCGGATCCCTTAAAAAGGGACATGGGTGCGGTGCCGGAAGCGAAGCCGGAGAGGTCTGACAGAAGCGCCGTCGCCGCGATGGCGTAGGGGCTGGGTTCGAGCCAGGTGCCGTTGGCCAGAACGGGCTCGACTTCCCGCTCGATGGATTCCCGGACGCGGGATCGCTGTTCATCCGAAAGAGCTCGGGCGTAGACCGTCTCCACTTGATCCGCGACCCGGTTGCCTTCCGTTCCCCCGGAAGACCGCAGCGCGGAGAGTCGAACATGGTCGATCGCGTAGTGGAGAAGCGCGTTCGCTGGATCTTTCCGCAGAAGAGACAGCATGCGGATGCGTTCGGCCGCGATGTGCCGCCCGTAGCCCAACGCGGAAAGCGGGAAGCCGTTGCGAAGCTGCCAATCAATGACACCGCGGTCGAAAATCGCCTGAAGGAGCCGGAGCTCGGGAAGGTCGTTCGCCTGCCGACCGGCAAAGAGGGCGCGAAGCGTCCGATGAAGATCGCGGCGGCGTTGCGCCAGAGCCGCGTCCGCCCTGT
>JAYTIE010000179.1:0-9738 GCA_043732015.1 Elusimicrobiota bacterium
CAAGGTGACCGAGTATTTCACCGGAACCGAGTTCAGTCCGGTGAAGAGCATCACCAAGTCCTGCGAAACCGGTCATGCGACCAACATCATTCAGGGCTTTGCGGTCGGTTATGAAAGCACGGTCGCCGCGGTGCTCGTCATCTGCTCGGCCTTGCTGGCGTCGGTGTTCATCTATGGCGGCACCAGCCCGTCCTTCATCGCTTACGGCGTCGCCATGTGCGGTATCGGGATGCTGACGCTGACCGGAGACACCATCTCGATGGACGTTTTCGGCCCGGTCGCGGACAACGCGAACGGCATCGGTGAAATGGGATACGACCGTCAGGAGATGGGCGAGGCGAAATACAAGGAAGCCCGCCAGATCCTCTCCGACCTCGACGCCGTCGGTAACACAACGAAAGCCATCACGAAGGGCATCGCGATCGGCTCAGCCGTCATCGCGGCCGTGTCGCTCTTCAACAGCTACATCGTCTCCATCGCCTCGGGCGGCCGGGGTGAAATGGGCGAGGCCTCCATCGACGTGTTCCGCGTGGTTGCCAGCCTGCTCACCCTGTCCAACCCGACGCTGTTCGTCGGGATGCTTCTCGGTGGCGCGGTGCCGTTCCTGTTCAGCTCCATGACCATCCGCGCGGTGGGCCGCGCGGCGTTCCTGATCGTTCACGAGTGCCGCAAGCAGTTCCGCGACAAGGAAATCTGGGCGGGCACCAAGAAGCCCGATTACGGACGGGTCGTCGCGATCTGCACGGCCGAAGCACAGAAGGAGCTCGTAGGCCCGGCCCTGCTGGCGCTCCTCGTGCCGCTTCTGGTCGGGTTCGGTCTCGGAACCATCGCGCTCGCGGGATTCCTCGCCGGCATGATCGTTTCCGGGCAGCTGCTCGCCGTGTTCATGTCGAACGCCGGCGGCGCCTGGGACAACGCGAAGAAGATGGTGGAAGACGAACCCGTCGACTTCGAGAAGAACACCGGCAAGGGCTCCGAGAAGCACAAGGCCGCGATCACCGGAGATACGGTGGGAGATCCTCTCAAGGACACGGCCGGACCCGCGGTGAATCCGCTCATCAAGGTGATGAACATGGTCAGCCTTCTCGCCGTCGGTCTCATTCTGCCCTACGACCACTTCCTGGTCGGAAAGCTGAGAGAGGTCAACGTCAACGTTGTCGCCGCGCCCTATGGGTTCGGCTTCTGGGCGGTCATCCTCGTCTGCAGCGGCGGCCTGGTCTGGGCCATCTGGCAGTCGAAACGGGATTCCGACATTCCCCGCGAAATCTAAACGCTTCAAAGTTCACGACGCGGCCCGGCGCGGCTGTCAGCGTTTCGCTGATGGCTTCGCCGGGCCGCTTGTTTTGTGCCCAGAAAGCGCTTTATCCTTTGCTAACCTTCGTCGGTGACGCTCCATTTCTCGAGTTTCGCCTCCCCTCGTGACTGAATTCCAGCGTGTTCTGGCGGTCGCAGACCTCCCGCCGGGCGGGGGTGTGCCTGTACCGGTCGGAGACCGGACGGTGGCTGTCTTTAATGTGGCCGGATTGTTTTATGCGATCGACAACGTCTGCCCTCACCGTGGGGGGTCGCTGGCGGACGGCGCGTTGATCGGAACCACGGTGGTTTGTCCGCTTCACCGCTGGAATTTTGATTTGACGTCCGGCGCCAACGCCGGAGGAGCGGGAATGGGCGTCGAGAAATTCGCGGTGGAAATCCGGGACGGCGATGTCTATGTGGCGGTGCCGTCGAAATGAACCTTCCTAGCGGGGGCTCGTATGACTAAGACCGGCACCGATCTGCCTGGCATCCTTTTTGAGAAGGCGTCATGAACCGTTCTCCTTCCCTTGAAAACAGAACCAGTGGCATCCTTCTCCATCCGACGTCTCTTCCCGGTGGACACGGCATTGGCGATCTGGGTCCCGAAGCCCATTCTTTCATCGAATTCCTTCACCGCACGCGGCAAACCTGGTGGCAGATGTTTCCGCTGGGCCATCCCGGCTTTGGCAATTCGCCCTACGCCGCCCTTTCCTCGCACGCGGGCAATCCGCTCCTCATCAGCCTTGATTACCTGAACGACGACGGCTTGCTGACGGTGGACGATATTCGCCACGAAAGCGACCGGCGCAAAACCCACGTGGATTTCGCGCACGTGTGGGAGTTCAAGCGCCCCCGGCTTCATCTGGCGTATGAGCGTTTCATGGCCAGCCATTCAGGCCGCCATGATTTCGACGCTTTTTGCACCGCCAACGACAGCTGGCTTCGCGACTACAGCCTGTTCTGCGCGATCAAGGACACCATGAAAGGCGTGGCCTGGCAGCACTGGCCCGAAGACCTCCGCAAACGAAAGCCGGCCACGCTTCGTTCCGCGACCGCCCGCGTGCGCGGGGAGGTGGACTTCTACCGCTTCCTTCAGTGGCAGTTTCATCGTCAATGGACCCGCCTCCGCCAGCACGCGCGCGAGAAAGGGGTCGGCCTCATGGGCGACATGCCCATTTTCGTCGCGCAGGACAGTTGCGACGTATGGGCCTATCCGAATCAATTCTGGGTCGACGCGCACGGAAATCCGACTTACGTCGCGGGCACGCCGCCCGATTACTTCAGCGCGTCCGGCCAGCGCTGGGGAAACCCGCTTTACCGCTGGGACGTGATGAAACGGAAAGGTTACTCATGGTGGCTGGAACGCTTCCGCTCGATGTTCGGCTACTTCGACGCAGTTCGCATCGACCATTTCATCGGCTTCCATCGCTGCTGGCGGATTCCGGGTGACGACACCACCGCGCGGAACGGCCACTGGACTCCGGGGCCGCGTTCCCATTTCTTCAAAACGATGATCCGGAAGCTCGGGAGGATCCAGCTGGTCGCCGAGGACCTCGGCCTCGTGACGCCGGAAGTGAAGACGCTGCGGGATGAATTCGATTTTCCCGGCATGAAGGTCCTGCAGTTCGCGTTCGGATCGGAGTCGGAGGCGAACAACTATCTGCCGCACAGCTATCCGCGCAACTGCGTCGTATACACAGGGACGCACGACAACGACACGACGGTCGGCTGGTTTCACGACATGGGCGGAAAAAACAGCACGCGCAGCCGTGAAGACATCCGCCGGGAGAAAGAGTTCACGCTTCGCTACGCGGGCTCGGACGGCAAGGAGATCCATTGGGATCTCATTCGCCTCGCGTTCATGTCCGTCGCGAACACAGCGATCATTCCCGCCCAGGACATTCTGGGACTCGGTTCCGAAGCGCGGACCAACACGCCGGGAACCATCGAGGGAAACTGGGAGTGGCGTTTCGAAAAGGGCGATTTCAACGAGAAGATTGCCGACCGCCTTTATCAGCTGACCGAAACCTACGCCCGCCGGTCCAAACAGAACTGAGGATAGTGACATCGACGCTCCGATAACATCTCTCAGAAAACATCTGATCATCGAAAATCCGTCGCCCTGCGTGGACGGAGGCCGTTACGCGGCGAAAAGCGTCGCGGGAAGTTCATGCATCGTGGAAGCCGACATTTTTCGTGACGGTCATGAAATCGTCCGGGCCGTCATCCGGTGGAAGCGCGCCGGCGCGACCTCTTATTCTGAATCTCGCCTGGAACATCTCGGCAATGACCGTTGGCGCGGCGCGTTTCCCACCGCCGAAAACGCCGAGTACACGTTCACGATCCAGGCGTGGACCGATCTTTTCTCGTCCTGGCTCGCGGACTTCCGCAAGCGCGTCGCCGCGGCCCAGGACGTGCGGAGCGACGCCGCCGAGGGCGTCGCGCTGCTGGCAGGCGCGCTGAAGCTGGCGAAAGGGAAAGAGACGACGTTGATTTCAGACGCAATGAACGAGTTAAAGGCCCGTGCCGGCGATGCGCCGGCCGCCTTGAAAGCCGTCGCCCTGCCCGCGCTGGAAGAAGCGATGACCCGGACGCAGGACCGTTGGGACGCGGTCACCTATGCGCCTGAGCTTCGTCTCTGGGTGGACCGGCCTCGGGCCGAGTTCGGCGCCTGGTATGAATTTTTCGTGCGGTCCGAAACCACCGACAAATCCAGAAGCGGCACCTTCGCGACGGCGGAAAAGCGCCTGCCTGATATTCGCGCCATGGGCTTTGACGTGCTGTATCTTCCGCCCATTCACCCGATCGGACGAACGGCGCGGAAGGGCCCGAACAATTCACTGGTCGCCGGTCCGTCGCATCCAGGGTCTCCGTGGGCCATCGGCAACGAGAACGGCGGGCCTGATACGGTCGAGCCCTCGCTCGGAACGATTGACGACTTCGACCGGTTTGTCGCGCGCGCCCGCGCGCTCGAGATGGAGGTCGCTCTCGATTTCGCAATTCAGTGTTCTCCCGATCACCCCTGGGTGAAAGCGCACCCGGAATGGTTCTACCGGCGCGCAGACGGGTCCATCAAATATGCGGAAAACCCGCCCAAGAAGTACGAAGACATTTTTCCGCTGAATTTCGATTCGCCAGCCGCAGACACGCTGTGGCAGGCGCTCCTCGGCGTCTTGCTCTTCTGGGTAAAGCATGACGTGAAAATTTTTCGCGTGGACAATCCGCACACGAAGGCCTTCCCATTCTGGGAATGGGCGATTTCGGAAATCCGCCGTGACCATCCGGACGTAATTTTTCTCGCGGAAGCCTTTACCCGTCCGAAGCCGATGAAGGCGCTCGCGAAGCTGGGCTTCACGCAGTCCTACACCTACTTCACGTGGCGCAACGAAAAACGCGAGCTGATGGAATACATGACGGAACTGGCGCACACGGAGATGCGCGATTTCTACAGACCGAATTTTTTCGCGAACACGCCCGACATCCTTCACGGGTTTCTACAGAACGGCGGGGCGGCGGCGTTCCGCATTCGCGCCGTGCTGGCGGCGACGCTGTCGCCGACCTGGGGAATCTACAGCGGGTTCGAACTCTGTGAGAACGTGCCTCTTCCGGCCAGCGAGGAATATCTGGATTCGGAGAAATTCGAGATCCGGCCCCGCGACTGGAATGCACCGGGGAACCTGCGCGCGTATATCCAGCGCCTGAACGCCGCGCGACGTGAGAACCCCGCGCTGCAGAAACTGTCGAACATCTTTTTCCTGGAAATTCCCGAGGACCAGATTCTCGGTTTCGTGAAGACGAACGCGGATCGCTCGAACGCGGTCATCGGCATCGTCTCACTGGATCCTTTCAATTCACGAAGCGCCTGGATCCGGCTGCCGATGGAACGGCTGGGACTTCCCACCGAGGCGCGGTTCGATGTCCACGACCTTCTCAGCGGACAGACGTTCAACTGGGGCGAGAAGAACTGGGTTCAGCTGAGCCCGGAACAGCCGGCGCATCTTTTGCAGGTGAAGGGGCGGACCTCGTGACTTCCGTACAGGAGGGCGCCAAGCTCTGGTACAAGGACGCCGTGATCTATGAGGTCCGCGTCCGCTCCTTCGCGGATTCCGACGGCGATGGTGTCGGTGATTTCCGCGGATTGACCGAAAAGCTCGACTACATGAAGGATCTCGGCATCACCGCGATCTGGCTTCTTCCGTTCTACCCGTCGCCGCTGAAGGACGACGGGTATGATATTTCCGATTACGAATCCGTGAACGCCGACATGGGCACGCTGGACGACTTCAAGAAATTCCTCGCCGAAGCGCACAAGCGCGGCCTGAAAGTCATTACGGAGCTTGTGCTCAACCATACCTCGGACCAGCACGCTTGGTTCAAGCGCGCGCGGCGGGCGCCGCCGGGAGATCCTTACCGCGATTTCTACGTCTGGAGCGACGACGTCACCCGGTATTCCGAAGCGCGGATCATCTTCAAGGACTTCGAAAATTCGAACTGGACATTTGATCCCGTCGCGAAGAGCCACTACTGGCACCGCTTTTTCTCGCACCAGCCCGACCTCAATTTCGACAATCCCGCCGTTCACAAGGCGATCATGGGCGTGCTCGATTTCTGGCTCGACCTGGGCGTCGATGGATTCCGTCTGGATGCGGTCCCGTATCTCTATGAGCGGGAAGGAACCAACTGCGAGAACCTGAACGAAACACACGGCTTCCTGAAAGAGCTTCGCGCGCACGTTGACGCGAAATATTCGGATCGCATGCTTCTGGCCGAAGCCAATCAGTGGCCCGAGGAAGCCGTCAACTACTTCGGGAACGGCGACGAATGCCAGATGGCGTTCCATTTCCCGATCATGCCGCGCATGTTCATGGGCATCCACATGGAAGATCGCCAGCCGCTGATCGAAATACTGGCCCAGACGCCGGCGATCCCCGACAATTGTCAGTGGGCGCTGTTCCTCCGGAATCATGATGAACTGACCCTCGAGATGGTCACTGACGAGGAACGGGACTACATGTACAAGGTGTATGCGCAAGATCCCACCGCGCGCATTAATCTCGGCATCCGCCGCCGTCTGGCGCCGCTCCTTGGAAATCACCGCCGGAAGATGGAGTTGATGAACGGCCTCCTTTTGTCTCTGCCGGGAACGCCGGTTCTCTATTACGGCGACGAAATCGGCATGGGCGACAATATTTATCTGGGCGACCGCAACGGCGTCCGCACGCCGATGCAATGGAGCTCCGACAAGAACGCCGGTTTCTCACGCGCCAACCCGCAGAAACTTCTCCTGCCGATCATCATCGATCCGGAATACCACTACGAGGCGATCAACGTGGAAGCCCAGCTCGAAAACCAGCACTCGCTGCTGCGCTGGACGAAACACCTGATCGCGATCCGCAAGCAGTACAAGGCGATGAGCCGCGGAACGATCGAATTCCTTTATCCGGACAACACAAAGGTGCTGACGTTCATCCGCCGGATCGGAAACGAGCGCGTTCTGGTGGTCGCGAACCTGTCCCGCTTCGTGCAGTTCGTGGAGCTGGACCTGTCGTCCTACAAAGGGCTGCACCCGGTCGAGATTTTCGGTCGCATCGAGTTTCCGCCGATCGGCGACCTGCCGTATTTCGTGACGCTGGGCCCTCACAACTTCTATTGGTTCTCGCTGGAGTCTCCGCGCGTCGAAACCGTCATTCCCGAACTGACGGCGGAAGCGCCGGTCCTCACGTCGCATGGAGACTGGACGGAGCTTCTCGACTCCCGCGCCCAGCTGGAGGCGCTCCTGCCCGGATATGTTCGGAACCGGCGGTGGTTCGCCAGCAAATCCCGGGCTATCCAGCTGTCCCGCATCATCGATTTTGTCGAGTTGCCGGGCGAGCCGAAGGTTGCTTTCGTCATGACCCACTTCGAATTCAACGAGGGCCGCCCCGAGGATTACCAGCTTATTCTCTCCTGTCTCGATACGCGATCTTCTGAAACGTTTCTGAAGGATCACCCGGAAGCGGTCATCGCCCGCGTCAGCAACGCCTTCGCGGACGGGCGCGATGGCGTGCTGGTCGACGCATCCTCCCATCCGCAGGTCGCCCGCGTGCTCTTCCAGGCATTCGCGAGCAACGGAAACTTCACGGGGCTTAATGGCACGGTGGCCTCGAAGCCTTTGCCGGCCTTTTTGTCCGGCACCCCGAAAGAAACGCCGGAGGCGAAACCGATGAAAGGTGAGCAGAGCAATACCTCTGTTTCTTTCGGAGACGTCTACATCATGAAGCTGATTCGCCGCCTTGAGAGCGGCGTGAACGCCGATGATGAAATCAGCCGCTTCCTGACGGAGCGCGCTCATTTCAAGCACAGCGCCTCGCTCGCCAGTTCACTTTCCTACCGTTCGGGCCGCAACGAACCGGTCACGTTCGGACTTCTGTTCGACTACGTTCCGAACAAGGGCACCGCGTGGAAATACGCGCTGGAGTCGCTACGGGAGTTCCTGGCGAAGGGCATGTCGCTCAATCTCCCGGCCGGGTCGCTGACGAAGCTCGCGGAGGGGGAGATCGTGGCCCCGGCGGTCGGACCGTTCCTGGCGTCGGCGGCGCTGTTGGGACGGCGGACGGCCGAACTGCATCTCGCGCTGTCATCCGATTCGGAAGACCCCGTCTTCCGGCCGGAACCGTTATCGCCGTTCGTTCAGCGCTCGATGTACCAGTCGCTGCGCGGCCTGAACCGGAAGATTTTTCAGATCCTCTCCCGCCGCCTGCCCACGTTGCCGCCGTCGGTCGTGGCGGACGCGAAACGGGTTGCGGGCCTCGAGAGCCGGATCCATGACGAATTTTCCCTGATCAGCACCCGGGCGGTTCGCGCCTCCCAGATCCGTGTTCATGGCGATTATCACCTGGGGCAGGTCCTCTGGAACGGTTCGGATTTCTCGATCATTGATTTTGAAGGCGAACCAGCCCGATCGCTTACCGAGCGGCGGCTGAAGCGGTCCGGGTTCAAGGACGTGGCGGGCATGATCCGTTCTTTTCATTATGCCGCCTACACGGACCTGGGTTCCGCGCCGGATCCGAAAGTGGAGAAGCGGGCGGTGGACTGGTTTCGCGCGGTGTCGGCGGCGTTTCTTCGCGCCTACTTTGAAACATCCGCGGGTTCGGTGTTTCTACCGTCGGATCGGAGTCAGCGGGAACTGCTGCTCCGGACCTATCTTCTGGAAAAAGCCGTGTATGAGCTTGGATACGAATTGAACAACCGCCCGGACTGGGTTCACATCCCGATCCGCGGCATCCTCAGCATGATCGACGAAGATGAGAAAGAGGGAGAATCCTGATGCTTTTGACCGAGAACGATCGTTACCTGTTCAACGAGGGAAGTCTTTTCAAGCTGGCGGACAAACTCGGGGCGCGCCTGACAAAAAAGGACGGCGTCGCCGGCTGTGAATTCGCCGTCTGGGCGCCGAACGCGCAATACGTGTCCGTCGTGGGCGATTTCAACGGCTGGAACCGGGGTTCGCACCCGCTTCTTTCTCAGGGCGAGTCCGGAGTCTGGGCGAACTTCATTCCGGACGTTCCGAAAGGGACCTGCTACAAATATTTCATCCGCTCTCATCACAATGGCTATGAAGTCGAGAAAGCCGACCCGGTCGGAATCCGCACCGAGGAGCCGCCGCGCACGGGGTCGGTTGTCTGGGACCTCGACTACAAGTGGAAAGACGAAGAGTGGATGAAGACGCGGAAGGACCGTCATCAGCTCGACTCTCCGATTTCCACCTATGAAGTTCACCTGGGCTCCTGGATGCGCGACCCAGGCGAAGGCAATCGCTCCTTCACTTACCGCGAAATCGCGCCGCGTCTTGCCGAGCACTGCGGCAACATGGGATTCACACACGTGGAGCTGATGCCGGTCATGGAACATCCTTTCTACGGGTCCTGGGGATATCAGGTGACCGGATACTTTGCGCCCACCGCGCGCTACGGCACGCCCCAGGACTTCATGTACCTGATCGACACGCTTCATCGGCGCGGGATCGGCGTGATTCTCGATTGGGTGCCCTCGCATTTTCCGACCGACCAGCATGGCCTCGGATTCTTCGACGGAACGCATCTTTACGAGCATGCCGACGAGAAAGAGGGATTCCATCCGGACTGGAAGAGTTTCATTTTCAATTACGGCCGAAACGAGGTGCGAAGCTTCCTGATCTCGAGCGCGCTGTTCTGGCTCGAGAAATACCATGTGGACGGCCTGCGAGTGGACGGCGTCGCCTCGATGCTTTACCGCGACTATTCGCGCAAGGCCGGCGAGTGGATCCCGAATCAGCACGGCGGTCGCGAAAACCTCGAGGCGATTTCGTTCCTGCGCCGCCTGAACGAAGAGGTGTTCAAGTTTTTTCCGGATGCCCAGACCATCGCGGAAGAGTCAACCGCCTGGCCCATGGTGTCCAAGCCGACTTACCTGGGCGGCCTCGGC
>JAYTIE010000180.1:0-3756 GCA_043732015.1 Elusimicrobiota bacterium
TCCCGTCCGCGTCGAGACCGCTGCGCGTGATGTGCGCGGGCGTGAGCCGGATCATTCCTTCGTTCTGCTGGCTCGATGACATTCTCTGCTGACCGATAACGATGATGAAGTCCTGCCAGATGCCACCGGTGGTGGTGTGGCCGATGCCGTTCGGAGCGGATGTATTGCCGTCATAGGAAATCCAGTTTCCAATGCCCTTTGTGTCCACGCCGTTGTTCGTGTAGGTGACCTGGCCGATGTTGGAATAGGCGGTCGTCGCGGTGATGCGCTGAATCTGGACCGTTCCATCCGCTGAGTCCGTGCGGGTGATGGACTTGTTCTCCCAGACCTTGGCGACGCCATTGATTAACTTTGAAAGCTGGCTGGTTCCATACTTTCCGACGATGCCCTCGGCCGTGTTCACGGAGTCCGCGGCATAGGGAAGGATCTTTTCATTCGTCATGTCGAACGGCGTCGACTCGCTCGAATTCTTGGTTCCGATGACGCCGCCGCTGGTGATATTTCCTTCACCGTCGATGGACCACGACGCGCCGATGCCTTTCGCGGGATCGGCGGCGTAGAGACGTCCGGTCCGCGAGAGGTAGTGGTAAATGGTTTCCGAAAGCGAGTGCGAAACGCCGCCGTCCGTCGACGACGCGTCCGAGATGTTCAACGAGCTGTACACCTGGGCCCGCTGGCCCTTCGTGATGATATAGCGCTGCTCGGTGCTCCCCACCGTGAGGTTTCCGCTTCCGTCGTCCTGAACGAAATTGGCCTGACCGAAAGCGCCCACCAGGATTCCCCCCGTATTTGGCGCATTGTAGACGGCGGGGGTGAACGCGTTATCGGCGACGATGATCGCGGTCGTCTTATCACCTGGGACCGCTTCTACGGTGGCGTATTTCGGACGCGCGCTGGGGAGGTTCGTGTACTTGTAGGTCAGCGTGTTGTCCTGGAAATTCTGGGAGCCGTCGCGGCTGATCGTCTGCGTCTTCGAAATCTGTTTGTCGACCTTCAACTGGCCCAGGATCTGGTCCGGGTCCAGATAAACCGTGTTAGAGGTCCCCTCAGACCGGTCCCACCATCCCGCGTACGCCGCCTGTTCCGTCAGCATGTCGTTGCCCATCAACGCCATTTCGGCTTCGCTCAGCGAATTCAACGACGCCAGGTTGGCGACGGCCGGGAACGTGTGATCGAACGGATTGTCGGGCCCCTCATCCCGGCCGCCATGAGAAATCGTGGTCGCGATGCCAAAGGTCTTTTCGTACTTGCTGTCGGTGACGGTAGACGGATCGTCGATCGTGTGGTCCTTGTCGAGGTCAGACGTGAGCGCCAGCTGAAGCGCGCGGTTCTGATCGGAGAACGGATGGTAGGTCTGATAGGTGGTTGAATCCTGGTGCGAATAGGCGAGATCGCGACCGACGGTGGTCGTGACGTTGTGGTTCTTCGACATGCGCGCAATGCCGGGCATCAGCTTGTTGAGCGGCGCCTGGATCGGTGGTAGACCGCGGTCCGCCGGGTCAAATTTGAAGATGGCGTAATCCTGATCGATCGTGCCGAAGGTCGTGTCGAAAACCTGTTCCGGGAAACTGTTCAGCGTATTTTCCCAGGAGTCCTTGATGTTCTGGCCCAGCGCGATGGTCTCGACGTCGCGGCCGGAATGATTGACCGTGGTGCCGTGGCCCTCAGTCTTCGTCAGGACCGCGTTGACGTCGTAGGTATTCGACGTCTTCAGGGTCTGCTGGTTGTACGAGCCCGCCAGGTCATAGGTCTTGGAATTCGTCGTCGCGTCCATCTTCCGTGTCAGCGAGACCGGGAAGAACGACACCGGGATCTGGGCGTAGTTTTCAACCGTGTCGAAATAAGTCAGTTCGAGCGCGGTCGTGTCGATGGTGCCCAGGTCCGTGTCGTACTCGAACTTCGATGTTCTGCCGTCGATATTTCCGACCGACCGGACCATCCGGCTGCCGTCCAGAACGCGGGTATAGACGGACCGCTGAACCGAGTGGGACAGGAAATTGTCGTTGGAATAGTTGTCGGTCGCGTTCTGGCTCCATATCACGGCGCCGGTTGCGTCGTATTTTGTTTCCGAGAAATTCTCGACGTGCGCGTAGATCGGAGGAGTGGGCGCAGTGAAAAGCGGAATGGACATGAGCTCGCGGTTCCACACGCCGTCGCTGCCCAGCACCGTTGGGATGCTCGGAATAACGATCGTATTGCCCGTCTGGGTGGCGGAGCGGTAAAGGTGGTTTTGGCCGTTAATCACATGCATGTCCTGCCAGACAATTCCGGTGGTCATGTGTCCAGGCTGCGGGTCCAGCCCATCCCAGGCCTGCCAGGTTCCGTGGCCTTCCGGATGCGCGGGATCGTTGGCGTCGAGAATCCGGCCAACGATTTGACCATGCGACGGATCCTCGGTCATCTCATAAGTGGTATCGACGTCGAGGACCTGCCGTGTCGATGAACCGTCGATGTTGTTCGTCGCCGTCACGGTGTGGGTGTTCACCGCCTTGTTCTGGCCGTTCACGAGAGCGAAAGTGGTGTGGTTATCCGCGGGCGCAGAGAGATCGACATATCCGTCCGCCGTCAGCACGCCGGAGGCCGTGACGTTGCCTTCCGAATCGATCGACCAGTTCGCGTTGCGGGCGACGCTGGCCGCCGCGGAAATGCGACCCGTAGCGGTATAGGCGGTCTTCGAATAACTGGCGGAGTAGGAAACGGATCCGTCGGCCGACGCCGGGTAGGAGCGCGTGAACGACTCGCCGGATTTCCCGGTTCCATTCACGGCCAGCTGCGTCACGTGAGAGTCCGAGATCGTGACGGATCCATTGCCGTCGTCCGAGAACTGCGTGCCATTGGTCTCGCCCGAATCAAACTGATTGTACCGGTTGTATTTGTTCACCGTCTTGTTCACCGACAGGCTGACCGCTCCGTCCAGCCCAACGGTCAAGCTGGAGGAATCGGACTCCCTGGCCTTGGCCTGCTGACCCCGAAGAATCGAGAACGAGGTAACCGTCGTTCCCGTGGTCGAGTCCCACCACGGGTCCACGGCGGCCGCGTTGATCGTCGTGTCATGCGCGTCCGCCGCGGCCTTCAGGATGTTGATGATCGTCAGGTGCTGGGCGCCGGTCAGGTCCAGCCAGTTGGTGGGCAGGATGCGGAAGTCGCCCGCGTTCTGGACGTCGAACATGAACATGCGGTCCGAACCCGAGTGGCTGGTCTGGCGGGACAGGCTTTCCGTCTTCTCATAGCGGCCCGGCGCCACTTCCGTCGGCGGAACCGTCGCATTGCCGACGGTCCTGATTCCTTCAATCTGGTGATCGCCGTCGACGTCGTAGATTTCCATCTGACGGCCAAAGTCGTTGTAGGCGTTGTACTGATCGGATGTCGATGTGGAGAAGGCGCCGTCGCGACCCATCGTTATGGAATCGTTCAGGCTGTGCGACATCTTGGAAATGCTGTCGAAGAAGATCGCGTAGTCCTGGTGAATGGTTCCGACCGTCGTGTCCCACCACGCGCGCTCATCCAGCGGACCGCCGCCCTGGCCCATGCCGCCCGCCAGGTCATGACCGGAATGCGATTCCAGAATCTCACCGTCGCCGACCACATTCGTGAGAATGATGCGCAGGCCGTTCAGGCCCCAGGTGTTCTTCGTGCTCATGGTCTGGTGGTTGTAGGACGTGTCCCGCCCGATCGTGATGCTGTCGGAATTGTTTTCGGCCATCTTCGCGATGTTCACACCGCCCGCGATCGGAATCTCGACGATGGTGAAGACCT
>JAYTIE010000181.1:0-9717 GCA_043732015.1 Elusimicrobiota bacterium
GAGAGAATCAGCGTTAGCGCGCCGATGGACAGGGCAATGGTGCGCTGGGTGCGGGCGTCATCGGTCTTGGTGCAGAGAATCAACGCTGCGCCGATGAGCGGAACAAAAATGAGCCAGGAGAGGAGGTTCGGTATCAGCACATTTCCTTCTTAATGAAATTTATGAGCGACCCAGGCGAGCATGGAGCCCAGGCCGACAATCATCCAGAACAGATAGCTTTGCGCAAAACCGGACTGGACGCGGCGGAGACTTTCCCCCACGCGTGACAGGAACACCGCCGGGCCGTCCACAAAAACGCGGTCGATGATCCGGCCGTCAAAGAGGCTGCCCAGTTTCGAAATCAACTGGCCCGACTTCGTCACGAACGCCACGGGTCCGAGATCCAGCAGGTCGCGGTACAGGCGGGCCACAACTTCGCCGGCCGGCGCGGGGTGCGTTTTGGGTGCTCCGCCCAGATACAGGGTGCAGGCGCCCGCGAGACCGACGGTGAACGCCGAGAGCGAGGTAAACATCACGAGGTCGCCTCCACCGTGCGTCTCCGGCGTTCCCCAGTGAACGAATTTCTCGAGGTTGCCCTGGTACCAGAAGAAGAAGCCGAGGCTTGCCGCAAGGAAAGCGAGAATAATGAGCGGGCCGGTCATGAGCGCGGGCGATTCATGCGCGTGCTGGAAGCGCTCGCGGTCACGCGGCATGCCGGTGAACGTCAGGAACCAGGAACGGAACATATAAAAGGAGGTCAGGGTCGCCGCGACGGCCAGCAGCGCGAAGATGACCGGGTTGTGATGAAGCGCCGCGCCCAGGACTTCTTCCTTCGAATAGAACCCTGCGAACGGCGGGCAACCGGTGATGGCGAGAGTTGCGACGAGATAGGAGGCGGCGGTGACGGGCATCTGGGTTTTCAGTCCACCCATCTTCCACATGTCGTTGGTATGAACGGCGTGGATGACGCTGCCCGCGCAGAGGAAAAGAAGCGCCTTGAAAGCGGCGTGCGTGGCCAGGTGGAACATCCCGGCTGAGTACCCGCCGCAGCCCAGCGCCGTCATCATGAACCCAAGCTGGCTCACCGTGGAGAAAGCCAACACCCGTTTGATGTCGTTGGAAACAACGCCCATGATGGCGCCCATGAGCGCCGTGAGAACGCCGATCCAGGCGACAACATCGAGGGCGATGGGCGAGGCCTGAAAAAGAAAATAGACGCGCGCGACGAGGAACACGCCGGCGGCGACCATGGTGGCGGCGTGGATGAGCGCGGACGCCGGCGTCGGGCCTTCCATCGCGTCCGGTAGCCAGGCGTGCAAGGGAACCTGCGCGGATTTTCCCATCGCGCCGCAAAACAGAAGCAGCGGAACGGCCGTCAGCACCCAGGACGGATATGGAACCGCCGTGATGTTCTGGAAAAGCTGCGGGATGTTGAACGTGCCGAGGTAATTGAAAATGGTCAGCAGCGCCAGATAGAAACCGAGGTCGCCCAACCGTGTCGTGAGAAACGCCTTCCGCGCGGCCACCGCCGCCGTTTCCTTTTCGAAATCAAAACCGATCAGGAGATAGGAGGACAGGCCGACCAGCTCCCACCCGATGAAAAACTGCAGCATGTCGTTGGCGACAACAAGGAGAAGCATCGAGAACGTGAACAGGTTCACATAGGCGAAGTAGCGACCGAAGCGCTTGTGCTCGCGCATGTAGGCGATGGAATAGACCTGAACCAGCAGCGACACCAGTGTGACAACAACGAGCATCAGCGACGACAGTCCATCGATAAGCACGCCGACGCGGAAATCGAAGTTCCCGACCGAGAACCAGTTGACGGCCCATTCGAAATACTTGCCCTGAAGGCCGTCCTTCGGAAGAACGAGCGAGCCGGAGAACAGACCCGCTGCGATGAGCAGCGCATGCCCCAGCGCGTACAGCATGACCGGAATGCCAACCCAGGCACCCTGAAGGCCCAGCTTGTTGCGGAAGGCGAGAATGACCACGAACGCCGCGGGCGGCGCCAGCGGGATCAGGAACGCGTGATTGAGTAAAAAGAGACCAGACATGAATTTATTGCGGCGGCCGGATGAGTCCGACTTTCGCGAGGAAAATTTCCTTCACTTTCGAGTCGATCGAAGAATTTCCGATCAAAATCCTTGCCCGCGCCACGAGTTCGGCGTCCGGAGACGTGTCGAACTCCAGAAGGTCCGCCTTCACCCATCCGGAGAGGCCGGGGCCCTCGCCACGAATGCGTCCGGTTCTCACCGGGCTGGCCAGGTCCCACTCCACCACTCGCTCGAGGAACAGAAGCTGCTGATGCGCGACGTCGCCGCTCTCGTTGTCCCAGGAGAACAGGCTGGTTTCGTTGTGTCCCTGAAACCAGCGCATCAACTTCGTTTCTCCGCTTTGCCGCTGAAGCATCGCCGGATCGATTTCCCGGAGAGACTTCCCCAGAAACCGGGGCTCCAGATACCGCTCGAGCCGGTCGAGATCTTTCGGGAACGGCGTCCGGATGCGGAAACCTCCCTCGTTCTCTCCGATCAGGCGAACCAGACGGACCGTCATGCGAATCTCAAATTTTTCCAGCTGAAGCGAGCCCGTGAAATCCTGGCCCACCGTCAGAAGCGCCCGCGCGGGCGGTGCAATCCGGAGACGCAATCCCCGGGCGCTCACGTTCACAACCTCGGCGCTAACCACCGTCCCATCCGGGCCGTCCAGCGTCATGGTGATGGCCGGTTCCCCGACATCCAGCCGCGCTTCCCTCCGCTTTTCCTGTTTGGGATCGGACGATTCCGGTTTTCCTTTTTCGTCATCCTTTCCGCCGAAAAATCCCATGAAAGATTTAGGCGTCATCCGCGGAGTATGTTCATTTTTTCGAGAAGAACCGTGCGGGATCCCCGAAAGATTGAAAGAACCAGTGCCAGCCCCACCACCGCCTCGGCGGCAGCCAGCGCAATGATGAACAGCGTGACGCCCTGTCCCCAGACGCCTTCCGGATGGACATAGCGGTTGAACGCGACAAAATTGATTCCGATGGCGTTGAACATGAGTTCGATCGACATCAGCACGCCGACCACGTTGCGGCGCGAAAGAACGCCGAGAAGGCCGATGGCGAACATCGCGGCGCTTAAAATAAGAAAATGTTTTGGACCGATGATCATGACGGCTTCTTCTTCGCGGAGAAATAGACCGCGCCGACCAGCGACGCCAGAAGAACGAGAGAGATCACTTCAAAGGGAAGCACGAGTTCATTCATAAGCACCGATCCCAGCGCGCCCGTCGTGAGGAGCGGCGCCTCAGGCGCCGCGGTGGTCAACGGCCAGGCCGCAATAACGGACACAATGGCCGCGGCAACGAAACTGGCGGCCAGGGCGGCGAGCCAGGAATGTTGCGACACCTGACGGCCCGCCCAATCGGACGGCTTGCCCGACAGAAGGACCACGAACAAAAGGAGAACCATGACGCCGCCCACGTACACGAGAATCTGGACGGCGAACAGAAAGTCCGCCGCGAGGCAGGCATAAACCCCGGCGACGCCCATCAGCGACACGATCAGCCAAAGCGCCGAATGAAACACGTTCCGCACCGTGACAACGAGCAGCGCGGGAATCAGAACAAGCGCGGCGAGGAAGAAGAAAAGCAGCGACGAAATCATGACGGCTTCGCCTCGTCGGCGGGTTTTGTGATCAGCTCACGCCGTCCGTCGGGCATGTACCGGTACCACGCCTGGGCCTTGGATCCCGCGTCCACTGTGTCGGCCGTGGTCGGGCCCCAGCGCACGATGAAATCTTTCCGGTCGTCGAAGACAACTTCGTACTCGTTCGAGTGGTGAACGGATTTCACTTTTGTGGGGCACGCTTCCTCACAGAGGCGGCAGACGTTGCACTTTCCGAAATCGATCTGGTACCAGAGCAGGTCTTTCTTCTTGGTTTCCTCGTTGCGGGCCCATTCCATCGAAATAACGTCGGACGGACACACGCGCACGCACATCTCGCACGAGATACAGACCTCGGGGTGGAACGACAGGACCCCGCGGAATCGTTCGGGAATGGGGCGCTTCTCCTCAGGGAACTGCACCGTGATGGCGGGTTTGAAATAATATTTGAGCGTGACGGCCATGCCCTTCATGGTCGCCCAGGTGACGCGGATGATGGCGGGGATGTCCCAGAATCTCATCGCGCTCTCCAGAGAATCATTCCGCCCGCGACCACGATGTTGATCAGGGTCCACGGAATGAAAACCTTCCAGCAGAGGTCCATGACGCGGTCCACGCGGAGACGCGGGAACGTCCAGCGGGACCAGAGGAATACGAACATGATCGCGAACGCCTTGGCCATGAACCAGGCCCAGCTCGGAATGAATCCGAGCCACGGCAACGGCGGCGCGCCGCCGCCCAGGAACAAAGCGGCGCCCAGAAGCGACCCGGCGAACACGTAGGCGTATTCGGACAGGAAGAAAATCGCGAACTTCATCCCTCCGTATTCGGTGTGAAAGCCGGCCACGAGTTCCGACTCGGCTTCAGGAATGTCGAAGGGAACTCGGTTCGTCTCCGCAATCGTTGTAATGAGATAAACGAGAAACGCGAGCTGACCGACGAACGGATAAAAAATGAACCAGTGAGGAAACCAGCCCCACAGCGGCACGGATTGGGCGTCGACGATGCCGGTGAGCCGCAGCGTCCCCGCCCACATCACGACGGGCACGATGGAGAGAAGCCTCGGAATTTCGAACGACACCACCTGCGCCGCGGCCCGAAGGCCGCCGAGCACCGAAAACTTGTTGGCCGATCCCCATCCCGCCATCAGGATTCCGATCGTGGAAAGACCGGAGACCGCCATCACGAAGAGAAGCCCCGTGTCGAGGTCAAGGCCGACGAGACCGCGCCCGAACGGAATCGGCGCGAAGGTGAGAAGAACGGGCGCGAACACGATCACGGGCGCCAGGCGGTAAACCCATTTGTCGGCGCCGTCCGGTTCAACGGTCTGCTTCAGAAGAAGTTTGATCGCATCCGCGAACGTCTGCGCCCAGCCGTGCCAGCCGCCCACGTTCATGGGGCCCAGGCGGAGCTGCATGTGCGCGGCCACTTTCCGTTCCCACCAGACCAGAAACGCCGCCATCAACTGAACGAGGCCGAGCGTCAACGACGCCGGAACGGCCATGCTCACAAAAACAGGCGACCACGACGGAAGACCATGGCTCTGGGCGAAGGCCGTGAAAAACGCGAGACCGGCGGCGAAAATGGGTTGAAGCTCTCCCACGAGACTGACCAAGCCGATGCCGGCAGTGCTCAACACTGCAAGAAGAATGGCCGCGCGCCACCAGCTGTCGTGCATGCGCACTTCCTTCGCGCGCATGCCTTCAACATAGAGATTGGGCTTGACGGCAGGCGCCGGCGGCGGAACCGGCACGGTTGCCGGTGCGGGAGTGGGCTGAACCAGTTCGCTCACCGGTCCACCTCGCCCAGAACAAAGTCGAGCGAGCCGATGATCGCGATCACGTCACCGACTTTCCATCCCTTCACAAGATGTTTCAGCGCCTGGAGGTTAATGAATGAAGGCGCGCGGATGTGCATGCGGTACGGCCGGTCCGTTCCATCAGACACGACATAATAACCGAGCCAGCCTTTCGGGCCTTCCACCTGGGCGTAAACTTCGCCGAGGCCGGGCCGGAACATTTTCCCCACCTTGCCCATCGTCGGACCTTCCGGAAACGCCGCGCAGGCCTGCTCGACGATGCGAAGCGATTCGCTCATCTCGCGGCGGCGCACGTAGAAGCGGTCGAAACAATCGCCCTGCTTGCCCACCGCCACGTCAAATTTGAACTGCCCGTAGAGGCCGTAGGGATGATCTTTCCGGAGATCCGAGGCCACGCCGCTCGCGCGCAGGATGGGGCCGGTGGTTCCGAGGTCGATGGCCGTCTTCGCGGAAAGCTTTCCGATGCCGACGGTGCGGTCCATGAAAATGGGATTGAAGGTCAGAACCTTGTCGTATTCCTCGAGACGGGGCTTCATGCGCTCACAGAACGCCTGCACGCGTCCGATCCATCCGTCCGGAACGTCCAGCATCACGCCGCCGACACGCACGTAGTTGTACGTGATGCGCGCGCCGCAGAGTTCTTCGAAGAGATCCAGGATTTCCTCGCGGTCCCGGCCAAACGAATACAGGAACGGCGTGAACGCGCCGATGTCGATGCCGAAGGTGCCGTAAAAGACCATGTGGGACGCGACGCGGTTCAGCTCTCCAACGATGACGCGTATGAAATCCGCGCGCGCCGGAATCTCCACTTTCAAAAGTTTTTCGATCGCGAGGCAGAAGCCCCAGTTGTTGTTCATCGCCGACAGGTAATCGTTCCGGTCGGTGAGAACAATGATCATGGGATAGGTGCGGTTCTCCGCCAGCTTCTCGACGCCGCGGTGCAGGTAGCCGAGATCGCATTCGGCGTCGTTCACCATCTCTCCGTCCATTTTCAGGACGACGCGAAGAACGCCGTGGGTGGCGGGATGCTGCGGACCGAGATTCAGCAGCATCTCGTGTTCGCCGACCTGCTCGAACTTGGTTTCGAACACGGGCCCCTGCGTGAGGCTGGCGGGCTTTACCTCAGTGGACATCGGGAATCCCCGCCGGCGCCACCGGAACACCTTTTGCGTCGAGACCGGGCGTCCCGATCTCGAGACCGGAGTCATACTTGTCGGTCACGTGAACGTAATCTTTTCTGAGCGGATGGCCGGGAAATCCTTCCCACATCATGATGCGCTTCAAATTCGGGTGGTTGTGGAACGTGATCCCCATGAGGTCGAACACCTCGCGTTCCTGCCAGTCCATGCCGGACCAGAGCGGCGTGACGCTGTCAATCACCGGGTTGGCGCGGTCAATGCGGCACTTCACGACGATCGCTTTCCGTTTCGCGGTGGAGTACAGGTAATAGACGAGTTCGAACAGGTTCTCTTTGATCAGATCGACGGCGGTCATCTGGAACGGAAGGTCGAACAGCAGGTCGTCGTTTTCCCGTAGAAAGCGGCACACGGCAAAGAGACTCTTCGCCGGGACAATGATCTGGGGATCGGGATCGCGAACGTATTTCTCGGGCAGGGGCGGCAGGACGGCGTCGGGAAACTTCTCTATCACCTTCGCGCAGATGTCACCGTCAAACATGATCAGGCTTGCCGGGCGCGAATGGCCGCGTCGTTGATGCTCTTCAGAACTTCATTCGTCGGCTGTTTCGGGTGCGCGACGCGGCGTCCCGCGTCCCAATACTTCTCAATCTTGTTCTGCAGGGCGATGAGCGCGGTCTGGAGGGCTTCGGGCCGCGGCGGACAGCCGGGCACGTAGACGTCGACCGGGATGACCTTGTCGATGCCTTTTGCCACCGAGTAGGAATCGTAATACGGTCCGCCGCAGTTCGAGCAGGCGCCCATGGAGATAACAAAACGCGGTTCGGGCATCTGGTGATAAAGGGTTTCGATGGCCGGCGCCATCTTCTTCACCACAGTCCCGGAAATAATCATGAGGTCGGCCTGGCGGGGCGTGGGCCGAGGGATGACGCCAACCCGGTCGAAGTCATACCGGGACGCATAGGCGGCCATCATTTCGATGGCGCAGCAGGCAAGTCCAAAGGTCAGAGGGAAAATGGACGATTTGCGCGCCCAGTCGATGAAGAAGTCCACGGTGGTCAACACAAGTTCTCCACCCGGGAACTTCTGCTTTTTAAGAACGGCGAGGTTGTCGAAAACGATGCTCATTGGACAGGGTCACTCCCACTCGAGGGCGCCCTTGCGCCAGACAACGACGAGAGCGGCGAACAGGACGAGCACAAAAATTCCCATGCTGAAAAAACCAGCGGATCCGAGCTCGCGGAATTTCACGGCCCACGGAAGGACGAAGACCGCTTCAACATCGAACACGACAAAAAGGAGGGCGAAGACGTAAAAGCGGATGTTCGGGGAAACATAGGGCGTTCCGATTGTGTCCATGCCGCATTCGTAGACGGACGAGCGGCGGGGGTCCACACCACGTTCCTGGACCACGGAAGAGAGGAGGAAGACGGCTGTTACGAAAAACAAACCGAGGGACAAATAGATGAGAAGACCCGCGTACTGCATGAGGTTCAACATCGCCAACCCACAAACAAACCGGCGATTCCGCCGCTTAAAGGATAAAAGCTCGTGCGTTCAAAACCGGCCCAGCGCATCTGCTGCGCCACCGCTTTCGGTTCCGGAAATCGTTCGATGGAGCCCTTCAGATAGTCATTCGGCCACCGCTCGCCGAAACTGAGCCGTCCCAGCGCCGGAAGAACCCATCGCAGATACGCGCGATGGCCGGCCGACAGGAGCGGAATTCTCGGCCGGGTCAATTCCAGGTGAACCATCTGGCTGCCGGGCTTGAGCACGCGGTAAAACTCGCGAAAGCTCTGCGCCATCGCCTCACCCTGGAACAGATTGCGGACGACAAAGGCCGACGTGAGCCCGTCGAACGTCCGCGGCTCGAACGGCAATTCATCGGCCGTCGCGACGACAAAACTGGCGTTGGGATACCCGGCCAGTTTGCGTTGCGCGGCACCGATCATCTTGTCACAGAAGTCCGCGCCCACCACGGTGCAACCACGCTCGGCGAACTTTTGAGCCAGGTCGCCGGTGCCTGTGCCCACATCGAGGATACGGGCGTCCTTCGGGAAAAGGGCGGCGACTTCCCGCCGCCAACGGACATCTAGCCCCAGACTGCTCAATCGATTAAATCGATCGTACTCCGGGACGAGAGCATTGAACATGTCCCGGATTGGGGCGGAGGCCGGCGTCAAAGGTCTTCGGCCCCCAGGGTCTTCTTCTTGCCTTCGGCTTTGACCTTATCGATCGAGGCCGTGACAATTGCGTCCACTTTCTGGGACAAAACGTCCGTGTAGTCTTTTCCGGTGCGGAATCCGGCGTCCTTCACTTTCTTCTTGACCTTGCTCACAACAACATAGGTTTCTGACATCGGATCTCCTCGTCTACAGTTGTTTGATTCACTAAAAGGACTTCTCTGGGGTTGAGCGATGATAAGACAATGCCCCGGGGCTGTCTATGCCGCGCATTCTCCCTGGCCGATGACCGCCTTGAACTCGTGGTTCTCGCCCCATTCCTGGTACAGATCCGGATTTTCTTCGTAGGACGGAAGACTGCGGAACGGTTCCACTTCGGCCTTCAGCCGCTCACGCCCGAGGCGCTCGATGGTCTGCACGAAGCGCTCCTCGCCCTGCTTTTCCTTCTTATAGAGAGCAATCAGGTGCTTCACGACTTCCGGCGCGCGCTTGGCCGGGATCGCGGTGAGCGGCGTTCCGAACTTCGCGCTTCCTTCGCGGATGTCGCCGCCCAGCAGAAGCTGGTAGTGCGGGACTTCCTTGCCGTTGATCTTCCGGTAGGTGCCGAAGAATCCGATGTTGCCGATATGATGCTGGCCGCACGAGTTGGTGCAACCTGAGATCTTGATGGTCAGGTCCTTGATGTCCGCTTCAGCCGCCATGCCGTTCTTGAAACCGTCCAGGATGGCGCTCGCGAGACCGCGTGACTTGGTGACCGCGATCTGGCAGGTATCGGCGCCCGGGCAGCGGGTGACGTCGGCCAGACGGAGCGCGCCGGCGGTGTCGAGTCCGATGGCTTTCAGTTCATTGAACAGCGCGACGAGATGCGCGTCCTGAACGAACGGCATGACGAAATTCTGCTGAACCATCGTGCGCAGGTGTCCGCCGTTGAAACGGCGGGCAATGTCCGACAGC
>JAYTIE010000182.1:0-3746 GCA_043732015.1 Elusimicrobiota bacterium
ACGCCCTTTCCGATGGTACCCGCTACTTTGAAGTCGAGCGTGAAGGCGGCGACGAAGTTGAAAAGCGCCGCCCAGATGACGGCGGCGCGGGGAGAGAGAACGCGGGTGGAGACAACCGTGGCGATGGAGTTCGCCGAGTCGTGGAAACCGTTGATGAAGTCAAAAATCAGTGCAACGGCGACGATGAAAACGAGATGCGAAGTGCTCACGGAGGCGCGCGGTTAGGCGTTTTTAACCAGGATGCCTTCCACCGTGTTCGCGATGTGGGCCATCTTGTCGTGGGCGAATTCAATCGTCTCGTAGATTTCCTTCCACTTGATCACATAGAGCGGGTCGGTTTTGTACTCCCGGAACATCTCGGCCAGCGCGTGTTTCAGGAGCTCATCGGCCTCATTCTCAACGCGTTTTATTTCGATGAGGTGGTCGGTGACGCGGCTGGTCTTGCGGAAGTTGGGGACTTGCTTTATCGCGGCTTCCATGTGCTTGCCGCTTTCTTCCAGGAGCGTCGCCATCTTGAGCAGGCGCTGCGGCATCGCGGTGAGTTCATAGAGCTGCATTCGGTCCGACAGCGCCTGGAGGATGTCGCAGACGTCGTCGATCTCGCCGGCCAGCTTGTGGATGTCTTCGCGGTCGATGGGTGTGATGAAGGTGCGGTTCAGCTTGTCGATCACTTCATGGGTGATCAGATCGCCTTCCGACTCGATGTCGCGGACGTTCTTGAAGCGCGGGGACGTCTGGCTCCATTCGTGGACGAGCTGGCTGAACTCTTTCGTCGCCTTCACCGCATTCGTGGCGGCGTTCTGAAGCAGGTCGAAAAATTGTTCTTCTTTTGGAATGAGGCCAAAAAACATGGTTTCTCCGGTCTTGGAATGGTTGAAGTGGCAAGGCCGGGGACGAAGCTCACACCGGCAGTCGCCGGATCATAAAGAAACCAGCGTCCACTGTCTATGGTCTTTGGGGAAAGACGGGGCGGAAAAGGCGGTCAGGCGAGCTGAGGATCTTCCTTGCGATGCCGGATGTCCTTGCCCAGAACCATGAAGATGACGTCTTCAGCGATGTTGGTGGCGTGGTCGGCGATGCGCTCCAGGTTCCGCGAGATCAGGATGAGGCTGAGCGCGCGCTGAATGGTCGACGAATCGGCCTGCATCAGCTGTGAGAGCTCATTGAACGCCTCGCTCTTCAACCGGTCCTCCTCCGCGTCCCGCTGAACAACCGAGCGGGCGAGGTCGACATCCCGCTTCACGTAGGCGTCGAGCGCGTCTTTCAGCATCCGCTTGGCCAGTTCAGCCATGCGTGGGATGTCGAACAGCTTGCCATCCAGCGGCGGGTGCCGGAGCAGGTGACGGGTGGTCTGCGAAATGTTGACGGCCTGGTCGCCGATCCGCTCCAGGTCCGAGTTGATCTTGATGGCGCCGACGATGAAGCGGAGGTCCGCCGCAGCGGGCTGATAGAGGGCAAGCAGTTTGAAACTGCGGTCATCGATTTCGATGTGAAGGTCATTAACTTCCTTCTCCTTCAGATGGACCGCTTCCAGCTTCTCTTCCTCGCGGTCAACGAGCGCCGTGACGGCAAGATGGATCATCTCCTCCGTCAGGCTTCCCATGTGGAGAAGGCGATACTTCAGTTCTTCTTCAACTTCTTCGAAATGACGGTGCACGTTTTCCCCCTGGTCCTAACCGAACCGGCCGGTGACATAGTCCTGCGTCTTCTTGTCTTCCGGGTTCGTAAATATTTTGTCGGTAACGCCGAATTCCACGAGCTCGCCCAGGAACATGAATCCGGTGTAATCCGAGGCGCGCGCAGCCTGCTGCATGTTGTGTGTGACGATGACGACGCTCAGCGTACGCTTCAGCTGAAGCAACAATTCTTCGATGCGGGCCGTCGCAATGGGATCGAGCGCGGAGCAGGGCTCGTCGAGAAGAAGGACCTTGGGCTGCACGGCCAGCGCGCGCGCGATGCAGAGACGCTGTTGCTGCCCGCCTGAGAGATTCAGGGCCGACGTGTTCAGCTTGTCTTTGACTTCGTCCCAGATCGCGGCCTGCTTCAGACTCTGCTCCACGACTTCGGCGATGCGGGTTTTGTCCCGCATACCGTTCAGGACGAGGCCCGCAGCGACGTTCTGGGCGATGGTCATCGTCGGGAAAGGATTCGGCCGCTGGAAGACCATACCGACCTGCCTGCGCAGAGAGACGGGATCCATTCCGAAGATGCTCGTGCCCTCCAGAAGGATGTCTCCGGACTGGGTCGCGCCGGAGTAAACCTCGTGCATGCGGTTCACGCAGCGGATCAGCGTGGACTTTCCGCAACCGGACGGTCCGATGATGGCTGTGACGCAGTTCTTGAAGAACTGCATATCGATGCCTTTCAGCGTGTCTCCAGCGCCGTAGCCGGCTCGAAGGCCGGCGATTTCTATCACCGTTTTTTTTACGGGGGTCTCTTTCGCTTCTATCTTGGTTCCCGGCTCACCGCGCATCTTCTCGTCGCTGACTGTATTCAGTTTTTCAGCTTGCTTGTCCATAAGAGTGGTTTCCATGTTAGCGCTGCGCTCCTTTCGGAGATTTCATCAGGATTCGGGCAGTGATATTTCCAGCGAGAACGACCATCATCAGCAGAAGGGCAGCGGCCCAGGCCTGCTTGTGCCAGTCGTCATACGGCGCAATGGCGTAGGTAAAAATCGTGTGCGGAAGCGTCGCGACCGGCTGCATCACGCTCTCCCCCCAGAACCGGTTGCCAAACGATGTGAAGATGAGCGGCGCCGTTTCGCCCGCGATACGGGAGACAGCGAGAATCGAACCGGTCATGATGCCGCGGGTGGCCGTCGGCAGAACCACGCGCAGGACGACCTTCCACTGCGGGACACCGAGCGCCAGCGCGGCTTCGCGAATGCTGAGAGGAATAAGGCGAATGAATTCCTCCGTGGTGCGCAGAACGAGCGGAACCATGATGACGGCCAGCGCGACGCTCCCTGAGAAAGCGCTGAAATGCCTCATCGGAAGCACGACGACCGTGTAGGCGAATATTCCCATCACGATCGAAGGAACGCCGTTCAGGACGTCGGCGCAGTAGCGAATCGCGAATCCAATCCGGTTGTTTCCGTACTCCGCCAGATAGACGGCGCCAAAAATTCCGACCGGGAGCCCCATCAGGCACGCCATGCCGACCACCTGTAGCGAGCCCAGCATGGCGTTCGCAATGCCGCCGCCGGTTTCGCCGAGAGGAACGGGAAGTTTCGTGATGAAGCTCCAGTTCAGCGAAGACAATCCGTGGTAGGCAATGTAGCCGAGAATAGAAAAGAGGATAGCGAGAGAAATGGCGGTGAATGCCGCCGTCAAGCCGAACATCAGCTTGTTGCGGCGTTGCCGCAGCGCGTAGTTGTCGATCATCTCGCTCATCGGGCCCGTCTTTTCGAAACGCGGTAGATCATGAGCCGCGCGAGGCCGTTGATCACGACAGTGATGCCGAACAACACCAGCGCCAGCGCGATTAACGAATGAACATATAGATCCGAGGTCGCTTCGGTGAATTCATTCGCGATCACGGACGCCATCGTGTACGACGGGTCGAACAACGATGCGGAAATCTTGGGCACGTTCCCGATCACCATCGTAACGGCCATTGTTTCACCCAACGCGCGTCCAAGGGCGAGAAAGATCGAGCCCATGATTCCGGAGGACGCGTAAGGAAGCGTCACCATCCGCACCGCTTCCCAGTGGGTGGCGCCGAGACCGAGCGCTGCCTCCTTCAGA
>JAYTIE010000183.1:0-3741 GCA_043732015.1 Elusimicrobiota bacterium
CCCGGTCATCGAGGTGTTGAACACCACCTCGCCGCCGGTCTTCCCATGTCTTGCATGGGCCTTGTCCGGCAAAGCCCCGAAACTCCACCCCGTGAACACGCGGCCCGTGGCCAGCGCCAGATAAGCTTTCGTCTTGGTTCGTTTTTGAGTTGTCATATTTTGTCCCCGTCATTCCCGCGAAGGCGGGAATCTAGTCCAAATGTTAGTGAGACTGCGTTCAGCGTTTCAAGGCTGAGCCGCTCCTACTGATGCGATCCGGCCCTTCTGCTGTCACCGTTCCAGATCCACGGTTCAAGGTCTAGATCCCCGCCTTCGCGGGGATGACTGCTTAAGGCCCCGCGTTGACAAATTATTTGAGCCAGCTAACCGTCTTGTCCAGCACGATGGTCTCTTCGCGGCTTTTGCCAAGGGAGATGAGGGCGCATTTCGCGCCAATCTCTTTTTCCATCGCGGAGACGAACGCGTGGACTTCCTTCGGCCACTTCTTGTAATCCTTGATGTCGCGCAGGTTGCCCTTGAAGCCCTTGAAGTTCTTGTAGATGGGAACGATGCGCATCTGCGCTCCGCGCCCGGCGGGGAATTCGGTCACGCGCTTGCCGTCGATCTTGTAAGCGACGCAGAGCTTGATCGGGTTCACGCCTTCCAGGACGTCCAGCTTGGTCATTGCGAATTTTCCGATGCCGTTCACCCGCACCGCGTGGCGGACGGCCACCGCGTCGAACCAGCCGCACCGTCTACGACGGCCGGTGGTGGCGCCCACTTCCTGGCCTTTCGACTGCAGATAGTTTCCGGTGTCGTCGTTCAGTTCCGTCGGGAACGGTCCATCGCCGACGCGCGTGGTGTAGGCCTTGATCACGCCCAGCACTTCGTCGAGGTACCGCGGACCCACGCCGGAGCCGGCCAACGCGCCGCCCGCCGTCGGGTTCGACGAGGTGACGTACGGATAGGTTCCGAAGTCGACGTCGAGCATGGTGCCCTGCGCGCTTTCGAACAGGACGCGCTGGTTCTTCTTGAACGCCTTGTCGAGCAGGACGGACGTGTCCGCCGCGTACTTCAGCATGAACTTGCGGAGGGTCGGGTACGCCTTCATGATCTCGGCGCGGATTTCCTTGATCGGCTTGATCTTCGAAAGCAGGGGTTCCTTGTCGCGCAGATTGATGTCGAGCAGTTCCTCGAACGTGTCCTGTTCGAGATAGTCGATGACGCGGATGCCGGTGCGTCCCACTTTGTCCGAGTACGCGGGTCCAATGCCCTTGCGGGTGGTGCCGACGACGCCGGACTTGTCTCCCGTTTCGCGGAGCACGTCCAGGTACTTGTGGTACGGCAGAATCACGTGCGCGAGGTAGGAGACGAACAGGCGGCCGTCCACCTTGATCTTCTTGGTGTCCAGGAACTCGACTTCTTCCTTCAGCGCGGCCGGGTCGACGACAACGCCGTTGGCGATGACGCCTTTCTTGCCGGGCTCGAGAATTCCGGAAGGGATCAGGTGCAACACAAAATGTTTGCCGTCGAACACGACGGTGTGGCCGGCGTTGTTGCCGCCCTGGTAACGGACGATCACGTCCGAGTTCTTCCCCAGCAGGTGGACGATCTTGCCTTTGCCTTCATCTCCCCACTGCGCTCCAACGACGACTAAGGACGACATCAGTACGTTACCCCCAATTTGGTCAATTCTTCTTTCAGCAGACCGGCGCTCTTGAAAACGACGCCGTTGATCCCGATCTTACGCGCGCTGTCGATGTTCACCGGCATGTCGTCGATGAACAAGGCCTCGGACGGAGCGACGTCAAAATGGTCGAGAGCCAGCCGGTAAATGGCCGGGTCTGGCTTGCGGACGCGCTCGATGTTCGAAAACCACAGCCGCTCGAAAGCTTTCAGCGTGTCGCAGGTCTGAATGACGTACGGCACATGGATCGGGTTGATGTTCGAGATAAGACCCATCCGGTACTTCTTCCCCAGCCGGCCGATCAGATCCTTCACTTCCTGGTCCTCGACGAAAATGTCGTTGAAGATGGGCACGAAGTGCTCGTAGCTAAGTCCCTCGAACCCGCAGACCCTGGTCGCGTGCGCGAAATATTCCTGCGGCGCCATCATGCCGGTCTCGAAAGTGTTGGCGATTTCGTCATTCCAGAGATTCGCGATGATCTCGTCGACACTGAGCTTGGAATACATCTTCAGACGCCCGGCGAGGCGCGACAAATCGAACGGCAAGATGACGTTGCCGAGATCAAAGAGGACGGTCTTTATCATGAGTTGGGTGCCTTGAAACCGCTTCAGCAGGTGAGGCGAGCAACCATAACAAAGGAAGAAATGAGCGTCAAACAGCCCTCATCCCCGCTGCCGCGGGCATTCCGACCGAAGGGGAGGGCCACGGGAGGGCCTGGATCCCCGCTTTCGCGGGGATGACGGAGGTCGCTCGAATTCCTTCATTCACCGGGCTCCCTCCTATGACAATCCCGCCTTCTCCGCTGTCTTTCCCCTTCCCCGCTGTCATTCCCCCTTCCCCACTGTCATTCCCTCTTCCGCGCTGTCATTCCCGCGGAAGTGGGAATCCAGGCTAACAATGCACTGACAATGACCTGATCCTGTTTTCTATGACTGCTGCATAGTCTTGGCCGATGAAACCTCCCGCCGTCTATATCATGTCCAGCGATCGGAACGGTACGCTCTACATTGGAGTCACCTCGAATCTGGAACGCCGCGTCTGGATTCACAAAAGTGGGATCGTCGATGGTTTCACGAAGCGAAATGGGCTGGGAATTCTTGTCTGGTTTGAATCTCACCCAACCATGGCTTCAGCGATTCTTCGAGAGAAGCAGATCAAGAAGTGGCGGCGTCAATGGAAGCTGGCGCTTATCGAGAAAATGAATCTTCACTGGGAGGATTTGTTCGAAAAGCTGGGCTGAGCCTGGATTCCCGCTTTCGCGGGAATGACGACGGGCTGCTCGCGTGCTTCCATTCCCCGTCGGAAACGCGTAAACACGCGTCGAAAAAATTTTCCCTTGGCGTCCCTTCGAAAATTGAATTCAATGACCGAAGTGAGACGGAAGGCACGCATAATCGCGTGGGTCGGCCTGTTGTGTACACCCCTAATCCATCCCCTGAATCTCACCGCCACACCGTACGACGAACAGGCCACCACGCAAGTCGCCGAGCGACTTCTCAATCTTCCCTACGGGTTCGCGGGGCAGACGGGGTTGATCGTCCGGTTGAAACACGTCGACTCGGTCCAGTTCTATGGATCGGGGTCCGATTCCGGTTTTAGCTTCAAACGCAGCCAGTCCGTCCTCCCCGGCGGCCTTTCCCTTAAATTGCGCAACAAAGGCGCCTTCCGCTGGGCCAGCGGCACCATCCACTTCAAGAAACCTGTCAACGCCGCGCGCTACAACTCGGTCGTCATGTGGGTGAAGACCAGCCATCCCGGTCTCCGGTTCTGGATCGGCCTTCAGGACCCGCACTGGACAATCGTTGACGAACCGCAGGGCCGCACGGACATTCTTCCTTTCCGCGGCTTTCCATCGGGACAGACCGTCCAGCTCGTGATTCCTTATTCCGCGATCTTCTCGCGGGAAGCGGTGGACTACGCGCGCGTCAGCCAGCTCGCGTTCGAGTTCGGCGAGGACACCGTGGGCAACGGTCAGGCGGGCGAGATCGAGATCATCGGCGTCGCTTTCGTTAAACAGCACAAGGCGCTGCGCCGCGTTCGCCTTGTCAGCGATCGGGACATGGTGATGGCGCCCC
>JAYTIE010000184.1:0-3718 GCA_043732015.1 Elusimicrobiota bacterium
CTGGTCCTCCGACGAATCCGTCCGTTTTGTCGTGGCCGACGCCGACGTCTGGGGCGACCCGACCGTCATCTATGGCGGAAGCACCTACGACGCTCCGCTTCAGCATCCCGACGGCGCGATGAACGCTTCTTACAGCAAGACCGACATGACGAAGAACTACGAGCTCGTTGACCTGAGCCGCATCGGGCGCGGCATCGGAACCGTCCGTACCTACGGATCGAGCTGGCAGTTCGACGGAAGCGTACCGAACCCGCTGCTGACCGACATTGGCTACACCGGAACGGTTTCCGTTCAGGAATTCCGGACGGACCTCTGGGCGCTGGGAAAGTTGCAGAAGGTGTCCTACAGCGACAGCCGCAGCTTCACCACCGGCCGCCGCACGGGTATCTACGAATCTCCGGAAGATCATGTGGACTGGAACGGCAGCTATGACGACCCCGAAGCCGACGCGACCAGCAGCTGGAACCGCAGCTATCGCGCCGAAGACTGGACGGCTTCCTATAACGGGCAGGGTGCCGTGATCCGGGGCGCCGCGCCGCTGATCACGGGCTATTCGCAGTCGATGTCCGACGGCATCAAGACCGGCGACACCTGGGAAGCGCGGTTCAACGCAAGCGAATCCCTCACCACCAACAACGCGGCCATCTGGCGGAACCTGGCGCGCCCCGAAACGGGCGTCACCGAAAACTGGAGCTGGTCTTCCGATAACGGCGTTCGTCTCACGATGTCCGACAAGTCGCTCTTCGGGGACAACACCAAGATCTATGGCCGCGGGACCTACCTGTCGCCGCTGAAGAATCCCGACGACGGCATGAACGCTAGCTATTCGAAGACCGACCTCCGCGACAATGTGGACAGTCTGACCACCCGCGGAATCGGCCAGGTCAAGACCACGGGAAAATCGTGGCAGTTCGACGGAACGGCCCTCGACCCGGCTCTCACGAACTACGGATTCAACGGATCCGACTTCGTTCAGGTTTTCCGCGCAGACATCTGGGCGAACTGGAAATCCCAGAAGCTGGAAACATCCGTGACCCGGAGCTACTCGTCGAACCAGGCGCGCGCCGGAAGCTATGACGCGCCGATTCCCGACGTGACGGGCGCCTGGAACCGCAGCTACCGAGCGGAAGACTGGTCGCACTCCTACGATCGCAACGGGAAAATTGTTGCCGGCGCGGTTCCGACGGTCGACACGTACAGCCTTTCGTTCTCGGATCTCTGGCGCTACAACAAGACCGAGACCACCATCCAGGGGCATGTCGCGCTCTGGAACCTTCTGGGCCGCCTCGAAACGGGATACACCGAAAGCTACAGCTGGTCGTCGGACAATGCAGATCTGAAAAAAGACTACGACGACGCCGATCTCTTCGGAACCGCCACGAAGAGATACGGCCACGGCAGCTACGCCCATCCGGTCAAGCAGATGGAAGACAGCCAGAGCGTCTCCCACAGCGAGACAAACATGACGAACAATTATCAGCTGAATCCGGCGACGCGCCAGCTGGGGTGGGGCGTCGGTTCGGTCCTGACCTCGGGCACGAGCTGGCAGGCGGATGGATCGGCCCTCGACCCGTCGGTCACGAATTTCGGCTTGTCGGGTTCGGAGTCCCGCCAGTTCTTCCGCGATGACCTCTGGCACCGGTGGAAGATGCAGAAGATGGAACGGTCCGTGACGCGCAGCTTCTCCTCTGACTTCGCCCGCACCGGCTCCTACGACGCGCCGGTTGCCGATGTGACGGGCGCCTGGAACCGCTCGTTCCGCGATGAAGACTGGCGCGCGAGCTATGACGAGAACGGCAAGGTCGTCCGCAGCGCGGTGCCGAAGGTCGTGAAGAGCATCAGCCAGTCGTTCGACGGCTACCGCTACACGAAGGCCTCCACCGACGTCCAGAACTACCTCGCCATCTGGAACCATCTGGCGAAGGTCGAACAGTTCCTGGTCACCAACACGTCCTGGTCTTCCGACAATGCCAACGGCCCGGCTCTGAACGACGGCGGAAAGTTCGCGACGGCCACGATCGAACACGGAGGCGGAGATTTCGACCACCCGCTCGAACAGTTCGACGGCCTTCGCCAGGTTTCCTATTCGCAGACCGATTACAGCCACAGCTTCGATGTGAACACATCCCGCCCGGCCGGCACCGCGCCCGTCACGACGGGCTGGAGCTGGCAGTCCGACGGTTCGATCCCTCAGCAGGTCGCGCTGGAGATGGGTTTCAACAGAAGCGAGTTCGTGAGCGAGCGCCGCGACGACCTCTGGAACAACTGGAAGATTGAGCGCGACGCGAAGGTCTACACCCGCGGATTCACCTCCAACAGCCTGCGGGAAGGCACCTACGACAAACCGTTCGCGAACAACGCGGACGGTAGCTACAGCCGCAATTACAAGGTGCTCGACAACACGCCGCGCTATGACGCGATGGCCAAGGTCGTTCGCGGCTCGGGAGATATCGAGGATCAGTCAGGAGCTCCCATCGTCATCGTCGCGGAATCCTGGAATTTCGACGGCATCAACAACTACACGCGCTCCGAGAGCACGGAAAAATACAACGGCGCCCTCCAGTACAACCTGGGCCGGGCGATCATCTCGGAATCTGTCAGCAAGAGCTGGTCGTCCGACGACACCAAGCCGGTCACGTACACAAGCCCGCTCGGACAGACCAAATCCTACGGCGGCGGGACGCTTCTCAGTCCGATTCCCAACAAGACCAAGGGATACACCGCGAGCGAGGTCACCTCGGACTACCGTGATGCCTATGATCAGCTCACGTCGCGCTTCACGAACTCGGCACCCCGGTCCGCCGGATGGAGCTTCAACTTCGACGGAACGCCGGCCGGTCAGGCTCACGAGGCCTGGGGCTTCACGAAGACCGACATGGTTCAACTCTTCAATAACACGGCGTGGTTCAACGGTGGAAACCAGCGCATGTTCGGCGCCTACCAGCGGACCTTTTCGTCCGACTATTCGCGCGGCGGGACGTTCGATGCGCCACTGGAGTGGGGAGACCACTCCAAGATGCGGAGCTATTCGTACACCGATTACAGCCTCAGCTGGAATGGAGCGAACGGAAAAATCATCGAATCGGCCATTCCTGAAGTCCACAGCTGGAACTGGAGCTTCGACGGCCTGAAATCCTACACGCACTCCAACTCGACGCAGGTGAACGACCCGTTCTTCTGGTCGAAACTGGGACGCATGGTGCTGATCAGCTCGCGCAGCCGTTCGTTCTCGTCCGACGCCGACGACGGGAGCAAAGAGACCGACGGCGCGGCGTTCAAGGACGCGGGCACCACCATCTACGGCGCTGGATCATTTGACGCGCCGTTGAAGGCCTTCGACGACAACCGCCAGCGGAACGACGTCGAATCCGTCTACACGGGCTCGTTCCTGAAGAATTTCGGAGAGATGGGCCATTATTCCGAGACCGCGCCGACCGCGTCCGGCTTCAGCTGGGGCGACAGCGGCATGGGCGAGGGCAACATTGTCGGATTCTCCAAGACAGATCTGAAACAGACGAACCGCGATGACCTCTGGCACACGCTCGGTGCCGTCCGCCTGAAGGAATCCACGGCCAAGTCCTATTCCAGCAACGACAGCCAGGTGGCCGATCTGAACGGCAAGAGCAACTGGGGCGCGGGTTCGTTCGATGCGCCCACGGTCCAGGACAATGACACCTGGTACCATGGTTTCAACAAGACCACCTACGAGAACAGCTGG
>JAYTIE010000185.1:0-3709 GCA_043732015.1 Elusimicrobiota bacterium
GGCCATAATCACTCCTTCAACTGGGACGAAAATAAAAACGCCTCAAACCCGAACTGGATTTGAGGCGTCTTCTAAATGGTTGCGGGAGTGGGATTTGAACCCACGACCTCGAGGTTATGAGCCTCGCGAGCTACCAGGCTGCTCCATCCCGCACGGGCTTTATAGCAAAGACCTTCGTGCGGACGCAACAAACGATCGTCGAAAAAGACCTACGGCTGCTTCATTGACGGCACTTCGGGGCCAGATGGCGGCCTGATTCCCCACCAGGCAGGCTTGAACAATATCTCGCAACGACTCTCAGGACCGACCCAGCCGAACTCAGTCTTGACCCTGACATGGACCTTATTTATCCCCGGACGCATGGCCCAGAGAAGTTCTTTTGTCGGAATCGGCCTCCAACCCGTCCCATCCTGCAGGTCTATTTCAAATTCCTTGAAGTTGGGCGAGTTTTCCGGCCAGAGAATGATCTTCGCGTAGCCCCGGGCGGCGTCCGTTCTGGCGACAAAAATCATGGACTGATTCATCCGGTAGTTGAAATCGTCATGGTCATCGCTCTGAAGCATTCCCTTGAACTGCTCTCCCGCGCCAGGTTGTTTCCAGGCGATGTAATTCGACGTGAACCCAACCTTGTCCTGGCCGATCCTTGGATATTTCCGGTAATCCGACTCCCGGACGAGCTTGTGAGGGCCCTTGAGATTGACGTCTATCTCGATGGGATTCTCCAGCTGGTCCGCTCTCGAAACGATGGAATACATTCGGTAGACATACAGCTCGTCCCTCTTTACCTGGACTCCGCCACCGTCAAAAGAAACACGTTTGATACCTTTCAGGTTGTTCTTCCAGTAGGCGTCGCACAGCCCGCGACCGGACATGGGGAGACCGTCCCTTTCAAAGTGAACATCGTTGATGGGATCCATCACGATCCACCGGTTTTCTTCGTCGGACCACACGCCCACGACGAAATGATCCGGGAGTTCGACATACCGCGCATGAAGGCCAAGCGAGCGGCACGCTTGCAGGTAGACGATGGCGTATTGAGCGCAAAAAGCCTTGTTCCCGATTTTTCTCGCGAGGTCCAGGATTTCTACGGCGTCCCAGGCGGGGTAGTAAAACGGCGCGCCCGCGTAGGACCACTGCTGATGGGCCCAGTGTCGAAGCAGGAGAAATTTTTCGAACTGTGTCTTTCCGCCCGCCACCACATCATTCAGCTTCTCCCGTTCCCGGAGGAGCTTCAGGCGGGGGTGGGACGGATCTTCTTCGGCCAGCACGTAATTTGCTGCGAGCCATTCACCATTCGTCACGCGGGAAACAATCAGCAGTGGCTGGCTCCACGCCCAGAGAATCCCGCCGATCGCGAGAAGACTCAGGAATTTCCGGGCGGTAAATATTTGACGCGCGGGCGTGTCGGAATGACGTCGCTTTGAAATGGGATTCGTCAAAAGGGCTCCATGGCCTGAATGATTGCAAAACGCCACATATAAAAGCACACGCCGACGGGCCCTCTCCTTCCCGTCGGCGTGCCTTCAATCCGTGATGATGCGTTGACTACGCTTGCTGCTGCGCGATCTCCGCTGCTTTCAAGAGTGTGTCCACCGGCAGCGGCGCCCAGCCCGCGCCCATGTTGGCCAGGATGGTCCAGATCGCCCGGAGGCGGCCGTTCGCCTGGAACTGGGACGGAATCTTCGAGAACGTCACGAACGAGGCCGTATCGTAGGAACCGTTCAGGAGCGCGCGAACCGCCGGCGAGCTCGACTGGAGCATCGACTGCGCGAGAATTCTCTCGTAGCTGTAGGCGAGGCCGTCGTCGGTCCGGAAATCCTCCGTCACGCTGACCGGGATGGCGACGCCTTCGGAGTCGCGAACAATCGTGTTCAGCCGCGCCTGATAATCGTCCGGAAGCGTTCCCGTGATCGGGATCACCACCGCGCGGAACGATTTTTCGGTGCGCATATTTTTCTCAGCCTGAATGAGCGCCTCAAGTTCCCTGAATTCGCTTTCCAACGCCGCCTCTCCCACCTGATTCAGGTGATAGGACGCGACAGCGACCTTCACACCGGCCGTGTACCGCTGCGCGGCCTGGTCGATGGAAATGGTTCCGTCGCTGGGGACGGAACGCCGATAGCCTTCGAGCGCCGCCCATTGCAGCGCCTGGCTCGCGGGATTCGTCTCGGCCTGCGCGGAAGCGACGTAGCCGCTCAAGGTGGCGTTGCGAAGGTCATTGGCCGTGGCCCGGCCGAAAAACAATCCGTTCGGGGCGTTCTCGTTCAGAACATCGACGAGGTTGCGCCCCTTCTGCTGCGTGACCGCGTTGGCGTAGCGCCGGCCCCGCGCCAACCATTGGCGGGCGACGAACGCGGGCGCAAGAGTTCGGTACGCGGCGACGATACCTGACATCACAATCACGGCGACGCCCGCCACCGGCGAAATGAACCCGAGGCCCACAACGCTGCCGATCAGAACGGAACGTTGGACTGAGAAGCGAAGAGAAATCAACAAGTAAGAGGCGAGGGCGCCGAAAAGAAGCCCCATTCCCAGCGGAAGAACGCCAATCCCGATCAGGGTCAGGCCCAGGGAGCCGGTACCTTCAACCAACAAAGCCCGGCTGGTTCCACCCGATACGCCTGAACCGATAAAGCCATGCATCGCCAGCACCCCCATAACATGGGACAGCGCTTCGACCGTAAATTCCTCGACGGTGGTGTTCGCCGTGACGATCCAGTCGTTCCCGACCAGCGTGAGCGAAACCGTTCCGGAGATTTCTCCGGAGGGATCGTTGGGATCGCTGACGTTCCAGCGGATGCGTCCATATTCCTCGCCGTCACGAAGAGATTCGTCTACCGATTCGACCGCGAGCGTCACCCGCCCCGAGTGAATCCGAAGAAGCCTTTCAATCTGGGTATCAGATGCCGCCTGAAGGAGCAGAGCACGGCGGTTCTGTGCGGGGATCGCGGGCACACGGATTACCTGGGTGCCATCATCCATGCTCACGCGCAAATTCAGCGGCAACTTATCGTTGTCAGGGAGGCCGTTGGCAATTCGCGCAAATCTCACGGCCGCGCTCGTGTTCGCGGTGGCGGCAATCAATGCGGCGCCGGCGCCCGAGAAGCCCTTGTTGGGGATCAGCTGAACGTGGCCAGCGGCCTCGGCTCCCAGCAGTTCGACCAGCGCCGCCATCATGCGGTCCGCATAGCGCGGCGTGTCCGAGAACACGCTGCCTTCGATGGGAATGACGTGCCGTTCTGTTAGAGCCGGATCCTGGCTCCGGATGGTGGCCGCGATCGTCATGGCCGCAAGCCGGGCGGAGCGCTCGACGATGGCATCTGACAACGCGTACAGGATCGCCTGCTCTTCCAGGGTCGCATTGCTGACGCCGATACCGGCCAGAACGGACGCCATGGATTCCGGCTCTCCCGCCGTGGCGATGACCTGACTGAGGAAAATACTCTTCAGCGCTTTCGGCGTTTGGATGGCGGGAACGTCCCAGGCAAAAAGGTCGGACTGAGCGCGAATCGTCAAAAGGGAATTGCGAAGAATCTCACCGAGATAGTTGCCGGAGATGAGCTTTTCGAAGAGATGCTTCTTCTTGTTCTCCTGAACCGCGTCGGTCATTCTGTCCATCTCGGTGAGGACGGGATTAAGGATCGGGTTCGCTGTCCCGTCACCGAACGCGCCGCCCTCGAAGTTCCGGATAACGCCACGAATGATTGCG
>JAYTIE010000186.1:0-9599 GCA_043732015.1 Elusimicrobiota bacterium
GCATCGTGAGGACCTTCTCCGGCCAGCCTTTTCGGCCGGATGCGGGGCGAAGCTGATCGTGACCCGTGAGGAGCTCTTCCGCGTAGTCGGTTGTCTTGAAGAACCACTGGGAGAGTTCCTTCTGGGTGACGACGTTGTCGCAGCGCCAGCATTTGCCGTCGTGAACCTGCTCGTTGGCGAGAACAGTCTGGTCGGTCTCACACCAGTTCACGGGCGCTTTCTTCCGGTAGGCGAGGCCCTTCTCCATCATCTTGATGAAGATCCACTGGTTCCAGCGATAGTAATCTGGATGACAAGTCGCGATTTCGCGGTCCCAGTCGTAAGACACGGCGAGCGACTTCAGCTGCTCGCGCATGACGCCGATGTTCTTCCAGGTCCAGTCGGAAGGATTGGTCTTGTTCTTGATCGCGGCGTTCTCGGCAGGAAGGCCGAAGGAGTCCCAGCCGATGGGGTGAAGAACGGAGCGGCCGCGACGGCGGTGAAAGCGGGCGAGAACGTCGCCGATGGTGTAGTTGCGCACATGGCCCATGTGCAGATTCCCGGAAGGATACGGGAACATAACGAGCATGAAATAGGCGGGTTTTTCAGGAGTGGGCGTGGGCGTTTTGAACGTCCCACGTTTTTCCCACTCCGCGCGCCACTTTGTTTCTATTTCTTTAAAACCGTACACGGCCATTGTATCTCCTGGATCTCGTTGTCATTCCCGCGCATGCGGGAATCCAGCTCTGCCGCTGGACTTGAGCCCTCTATCACCGACCATTCGCCATGAATGCTTCTGGCCTGGATTCCCGCTTTCGCGGGAATGACGGCGTAAAATTCAAATCGCTCGCAAATTGAGAAAAAATTCCTGGTTGCCTTTCGGCCCCTTCAGCCGGGCCGGGGTGCGGCCGAGGCACTGGAAACCACAGGCTTCAGCGGCGGCCTGGACATCGTCAACGGACCGGTCGCGCACGGCTTCGTCGCGAACCACACCCTTTTTAAGAAATTTGGGACCAACTTCGAACTGGGGTTTCACCATCGGAAGCACGATCGCGCCCGTCTCAACGAATTCCCGCACGCGCGGCAGGACCATCTTGGTCGAGATGAAAGAAACATCGACGACGGCGACCCTGGCCTTCTCGGGAATCAGAGCGGGATCAATGCGCAGGATGTGTTCACTTTCGAGGTTGATGACCTGCGGGTTGTCGCGCAGGGTCTGAGCCAGCTGGCCGCGGCCGACATCGACGGCGTAAACCTTTGTAGCGCCGCGGGACAGCAGACAATCCGTGAATCCCCCCGTTGAGGCGCCCACATCGAGGCACACGAGGCCGTTGGGGCTGACCTGGAAATCTTCAAGCGCACCTTCCAGCTTCTCGCCACCTCGCGAGACGTACTTGGGGCCGGCAACGATCTGGATAATGGCGTCGAGGGGAACGCGGGAGCCTACTTTAGAAACAATGTCCCCATCGACCCGGATCTGGCCCGCGAGAATCAGGGCCTGGGCCTTTGTCCGCGTGTCAACGAGCTTTCTCTCGGTCAGCACCACGTCCAGCCGCTCGCGCGGCGCGGATGAGAATCTGGGCGGGTTCAGCTCAGGACTGTCGCGGCGGTGGGAGCGACCGTGACGTTCGCCTTCGGATCAGCGGCGATGGCGACGATCGAATGGGCAATCTGCTCATCCGAAAGTCCGACGAGCGCGCGAAGCTTGGGTTGAGGGCCGTGTTCGATGAAGCGATCCGGGATGCCGAGGCTGCGGATATTGAAATCCTCGCCTTCAAGCAGTTCGCGGATAGAGCTGCCGAATCCGCCCTGAAGCACGTTCTCTTCGACGGTGATGACCGTCTTGACGCCTTTCAGCGCCTCAAGAAGCCAGCCTTTGTCGAGCGGCTTCACGAAGCGGGCATTGACGACCCGCGCGTTGACACCGTTCTTTGCGGCCGCTTCGGCGGCGCGGAGAGAAGGATAAACCATGTTGCCGATCGCGAGAACAGCAAGCGCGTCGCCTTCGCGCAGAATCTCACCCTTGGCCCACGGCAGCAGCTTGAACGCGGTGTCCATCGCCACGCCTTCGCCGGCGCCGCGCGGATACCGGATGGCGACCGGGCCAGCTTTGTGGTTCAGAGCGGTTTTCATCATGTGCTGAAGCTCATTCTCGTCCTTCGGGGCCATGACGGTCATGTTCGGAATCATTCGGAGATAGGACAGGTCAAAAACGCCGTGGTGCGTGGCGCCGTCGTCCCCAACGAGACCGCCACGGTCGATGCAGAACACGACGGGAAGTTTCTGAAGCGCAACGTCATGTTCGATCTGGTCGAACGCGCGCTGCAGGAAGGAAGAATAAACGGCGACGATCGGTTTCAGCCCGCCGCACACCTGGCCGGCAGCAAACGTGACGGCATGTTGCTCGCCGAGACCGACATCGTAATAGCGAGTTGGGAACGTGTCCCGGAATGTGTCGAGGCCTGTTCCTTCGGGCATTGCGGCGGTGATGGCGACTACTCTCTCATCTTCCTTCGCCAATCTGCATGCGGTCTGACTGAACACCTTCGTGTAGCTGGGCGCACCTGGGGCCGCCTTGGCGAATTCGCCGGTGGCCGGGTCCCACTTCGTGACGCCGTGATACTTGATCGGTTGCTCTTCGGCCTTGATGTAGCCGCGTCCCTTCTTCGTCACGCAATGAAGGAGAACCGGGCCCTTCAGCTGCTTCACGCTGTTCAGGACTTCAATCAGCTTCGGGACGTCATGTCCGTCCACGGGGCCGAGATAAGTGAATCCCATTTCTTCAAACAGAACGCCGGGAAACAGGAGAACTTTCATGCGCTTGGAGATGCGAAGAATGTAGCTGCCCCAGAAGTGCATGCGAGCCAGAAATTTCTCCACCTTTTTCTCGAAACGCTGGTAGAGGCCGCCGGTGAGGAACTTCGCCAGAAAGGCGCCAATAGCGCCGACGCGGTGAGAGATGAACATTTGATTGTCGTTCAGAACGACGAGGAGGTCGGTGCCGAGTTGACCCGCGTTCTGCATGCCTTCGAACGCCATACCTCCCGTGATGGATCCGTCGTTCACAATGGCGACGACCTTGTGGTCCTGTTTCAGGACGTCACGCGCGGCGGCGAAGCCGAGCGCCGCCGAGATGGCGGTGGACGCGTGGCCCGCTCCGAACACGTCGTGCTCGGACTCATTGCGGTGCAGGAAGCCGGAGATTCCGCCGAACTGGCGGAGGGTGTGGAAGCGATCCCAGCGGCCGGTGAGGAGCTTGTGCGCGTAGGCCATATGGCCGGTGTCGAAAATGAGTTTGTCGGTCGGCGAGTTGAAGACGTAATGAAGCGCCAGGATCAGGTCTGTGCAGCCGATGGACGATCCGAGGTGGCCGCCGGTCTGGGCGGTGACGTCGATGATTTTCTGACGGATTTCCCGGGCAACTTCGGGAAGCAGATCAGGGCGAATGTGACGAAGGTCAGTGGGGTTCTGGATCATTTCGAGAAGGGCCATAACGAGGCGGTCTCCCTTGGAATTTTTGATACATTTTTCCGTCGAAAACTGACAGGTATTCTGCCTTTATTGGGCCGTTGACCGCAAGGCCACTTTCGGATCAGGCAAGCGTGAAAGCCGTTATTTCCGCAGCATTTCCAAAGCGATTCACCGGCCCCCAGTAACCCGTTCCGGGGTTCACGTAAACCCACATGTTCCCATGCCGGTTGAGGCCCCGGTGATACCGATGAAAAAACCGGATCAGGAGATTGAACGGGAAGAATTGTCCGTTGTGCGTATGCCCCGAAAACTGAAGGTCGAACCCGAGCTTTTCGGCCTCCAAACAGGCTTCCGGGCGGTGCGCCAACAGGACCTTCACGTCCGTGAACGCGCCGCGCGCGGCTTTCGCGAGATCCGGCCTGTGTTCCTCCGATAGATGTTCCCCCATTGGATCCGTGATGCCGACGATCATGACGCGCCCTCCGCCTCGCTCAACCACGGCGTTCTCATTGATGAGCGGACGCCATCCGAGCTCACGCGCGCGGCCGATCAGACCTTCGGCGTCGTGGTAATACTCGTGGTTCCCGGTCACGTAGTAGATCCCGAAACGGGACTTGAGCCTGCGCATCGGCTCGAGTTGGCTCTCAATCGCCGGGGCGTCGGCATCGGCGAGGTCGCCTGTCACCACAACGATGTAGGGATCGGTCTGATTCGATTTCTGAACGACGTCCTCGACGTACTCCCGCCGGATGGTCGGGCCCACATGCAGGTCACTGATTTGGGAGATCCGGAATCCTCGAAGGGCGGCAGGCAGGCCTGGAAGGTGAGCAGAGACCCGCTTCACGATGGGACCACGCCTCGCCGTCACATGCCCAAGAACGGCAAACGCGAGGGACGCGGCCAGAAGGCGCTGATAGATTTCCGGAGAGGACCACGCGGGTAATCCATTCAGGAGCGCCGGATGAACCGCACGCATGAGCGCGCCGAACGATCGAACGACGTCAATCGGAAAGGTAAGCACGATGAACGTGGCCCAGGTTCCCATGAACAAGGAACCGATATTCGCCAGCGCGCGGTACCACACGGTCTCGGCGATCAGCTGGTTGGAACGGAAAATGAATTGCCAGGCGAGCATCAAGCCGAAGAAGGGAACGGTGAGGACCGAGGCCAGCATCGCATGAGCCGGCCACATCCACGCGGCCTTCAACGCGGTGTAGGAAAGAAAGACAAAGATGACCGTGACCAACGTCGACATGGGAAACCCCGCTGAAGGACGAATTAACGGGGGAGGTTGGTCGAGATCGAGAACCCGTTTTCGGTAACCACCGCGCCCAGCGGACGATCGTGGGACTCACGTGGAAGATGACAAACGCGCTGCTGCCCGAAATACAATCCAATGTGCAGCGCCTTCGGCGTCATTTTCAGCAACCGGTCGTAGACTCCGCCACCGTATCCGAGACGAAAACCTTCTCCGTCGAACGCGAGGCCAGGAACGACCACGACATTCACCCGTCGGAAATCAAAACGCCGGGCGTTCTCGACGAGTTCCATCGGACCGTAGGATGTTTTCGCGAGGCGATCGCCTTTACGGAACAGCGCGAAGAACGGCTTCGAAAATCCGTGAGCCGTGATCGGGATCAACACCTCTTTCCCCCGCTTCCAGGCGTCGCGGATGATGGACTCCGTCTGGATCTCACTGCCGAACGAAACAAAAAGGGCCACGGATTTCGCGCGGCGATAGGCCTGAGACGCGATGAAATGTTCGACGGCTGTCGCACTCAGTCGCTGCGCGTTTTTCGGACCGATCGCCTGACGGCGGCGAACCAGATGCTTCCGGAGCCATCTCTTGGCTTCCGCGGCGGGGGTCAAGAGGGATTTTTCTTTCGCCATTGATCGAGACGCTTCTTGATTTCCTTTTCAGCGCCCTCTTCCGTGGGTTCGTAAAAGGTGATCCGGTCGGGCATGTAGGTCTGCTTTACGTGGTGGCCGGGAAATTCATGCGGATAGAGATAGCCATCGCCGTGCCCCAGCGCTTCGCTGTCGCGGCTGCCGTCGCGAAGCGCGTTCGGAACGTCCCGTCGCGGGCCCTTCTCCACTTCCGCCATCGCCCTGTTGATGGCGTTGTAGGCGGCGTTTGATTTCGGCGCACAGGCGAGGTACGTGACGGCCTGCGCCAGCGGGATACGTGCTTCCGGCATGCCGAGCATCTCCACCATCTGACCTGCGGCCGTCGCGATCACGAGCGCCTGCGGATCCGCGTTGCCGACGTCTTCCGCGGCAAAAATCATCATACGGCGGGCCACGAATTTCGGATCTTCTCCTGCCGTCAGCATCTTGGCCATCCAATAAACAGCGGCGTCCGGGTCGGAACCGCGCATGGATTTGATGAAAGCGGAAATTGTGTCGTAGTGCTCGTCGCCGGACTTGTCGTAGCGCACAGGCCGTTTCTGCGTGGATTCTTCCGCGACCTTCAAATCCACCGTCACAAGACCATCGGCGTCTTTCGCGGTGGTGGTGACGGCCAGTTCGATCGCGTTCAGGAGACGGCGCGCGTCACCGTCAGACCAGGAGAGAAAATGCGCGCGCGCCTCGGCCGTCACGGTGACCGTCGTCTCACCAAGACCGCGTTCGCGGTCCGACAGCGCCCGGTCGACGATCCCGTTCAGCGCGGGTTCCTTCAGTGGCTTGAACTCGAAGGCCGTGGACCGGGACATCAGCGCGGCATTCACATAGAAGAAAGGATTTTCGGTCGTCAGGCCAACCAGGGTCAGGTTCCCCCGCTCGACATCGGGAAGAAGCGCGTCCTGCTGGGATTTGTTGAAGTGGTGAATTTCGTCGACGATCAGGAGGGTTCGCTGGCCGTTCACGCTGCGGCGATCGGTTGCGCGTTTCACGACGAGACGAAGTTCGGCGACGCCCGCGGTCACGGCGTTCACGTATTCGATGGCCGCCTGCGATTTTCGGGCGGCAAGGCGGGCCAGCGCGGTTTTTCCGGTACCTGGAGGACCGAAGAAGATGCTCGACCCCAGGCGATCGGCTTCAATCGCGCGGCGAAGCAGGCTTCCGGCGGCGACGAGATGCTCCTGGCCGGCGAACTCTTCCCACGCGCGCGGCGCCATGCGGGCGGCCAGCGGCGTGTCGGTTTTCGATTTGGCGGGGGCGGGGTCGGCGGCCTGAAAAAGATCCACGGGAAAGGTCAGGCGTTCAGGGCGGCGCTGATGGTTCTTTCCATTTCTTCGAGACGTTCGGTCAGCTGAACGCCGCCGGTCTGGCCCTTCTCCCGAAGCTGGAGATAGTCGAGAGCGATGTTGATGGAGGCTAGAACGGCGATCTTCTGCGTGTCAACGAGATTGAATTCGCGCGCGATTTCCCGCATGCGCTCGTCCACGAAGCCGGCCAGACTCTGGACTTCCAGCGCGGTCAGGCCCCCCGCTTCCATTTCATATTCCCGTCCAAAAATCTGGACCCGGACGCGATCGCTACTGAGGACGTTCTTCATGACCATTTGCCTCCTCCGACTCGCCAACCGGCGCGATGAACATGGCGCGTTCGACTTTCTTCTGGAGTTTGGTGAGACGGCCCTTCAACTTCTCGAACGTGCGGCGGTGCCGTTCGTTGTCGCGCAACAAATTCTGGTGATCCTTTAATTGTCTCTGCAGCAGATCCACTTCGGATTGCAGGACGCGGTTCTGCTTCTTCAGCTCGACGAGATCGTCGGCTGCGCGCTGAACTTTCTTTATGAGCCGTTCCACCACTTCCATAGGCCGCACGATATCACATCGATAAAAAAATATCTTGTTGACAACCCCGAACGGGTTCTGGTATTCAGTTCCTCGTTCGCCGCAGCGTCGTGGCGGGCAACTTGGCAACGAAGCCCGTGAGACAGATTATCGTCAACGGGCTTTTTTATTGTCGGGATGCTCAATACGGCGGCGAAGAAGGGTTTTCAGCTGGATCAACAATTGTCAAGGAGGAGTGAGTTATGAACAGAAAGTTTAGGGGGCGCGGCCTTGGGATCGCGGGAGCGTTGCTTACGCTTCTCGCGGGGTCCGTTCATGCGGAAGGGCCGGCGATCGGGGGATACGTTGACACGCAGTATGGTTACAACTTTGCTTCGCCGGTAACCGGAGTGACGACACTGCGCAGCTTCGATTCACAGGACAACACGATCTCCAACACAGCGCACCTCGCTCTCACGGGTGCTCTCGATGGCGACGTGAACTACACGGTCGAACTGGACGCGGGACATGATGCCAACACAACTGTTGGCGGTACGTCCGCTTCTGGCGTCGCTCTGCAGGAAGCCTATCTGGCCTGGTCCTGCCCGGTGACACACATCGGAATCAAGGCCGGCAAGTTCGTGACCTTCGAAGGCATTGAAGTCATCGAAACGAACGCCAATCCGACCATCTCCCGGGGCTATCTGTTCGGCCTCGCGGAACCATTCACCCATGTGGGCGGCGTGCTGACCTATGCGATCGGCAAACTTGACTTCGCCGCTGGCGTGGTCAATGGCTGGGACGTTCCGAACGACAACAACACGGGCAAGACCCTTGTTGGAAAGATCGGCTTCAACTTCGGTGATCCGTTGAGCGCCACCCTGTCCGGCTATCATGGCCCGGAACAGAGCACGGTCGTCTCCTCGACCACCGGACTTCCGGTTGACGGCCGAAATGGCGCCAACCGGGACAGCATCGACCTCACGCTCGTCACCAAGATCATCCCGAAGGTTGATCTCTGGCTCCAGGGTAACCTGGGAACCGAGCGTCAGGTTGTCGACAAGGACGGAGACGGCGTTGCCGAATCCCGCGGTTCCTGGAGCGGCGCTGCCGTCCAGCCTCTCGTTCATGTGAGCGAGAAGTTCACCATCGGCTCCCGCCTCGAGTACTTCGCCGACAAGGACGGAGCTCGTACGGGCGTCACCGATGCTTCTGCGACCAACTTCACGGTTACTCCGGGATACGCCATCACGAAGAACGTGCAGGTTCGCGCGGAATATCGCTATGACACCTCCAACAAGAAGCTGTGGGTTGATGACAAGGGTGTCGCCAAGGACAACGCGTCCACGGGCACCATCCAGGTCGTCGTCGGCTTCTAAAGCAGAAACATCATACGGCGTCCCAAGCGGGATGCCATTTTAACGAGGATCCTGCGCCCCATTTCCCCCGGGCGCAGGATTCCTCTTTTCTAGGCACTCGCAGAGGGCCTGGCACCGGCAAAAACGAAATAGATTAAACGGTGTAGGGGAGCTTTAAGGAAGGCTGGGCGGGGTGACGCGGTCTTTTTCAGAGAGGGTTTGCTGCGGGGACCATCCGAGAAGACGCGCCACTTCGCCCAGTTCTTTTTCGAGGCGGTTCGGATCGTCCCTGCGCATCACCCGCGTGGCCGCGCCACGGCGCCGCAGCACGTAGTCGTCCCAATGGAGAACCATGGTCTGCGAAACGCAGTCGCTCACGGATTCTTCCCTATAAATTTTTTCCCCCACCGGCCGGAGCGGCAGAGAACGCGCTGGCCCAACGGAGACGCCGAGGCCGGCCCACGGCAGCGTGTCCATGATCTCGGCGGCCACGCGACGGAAATCCGTCAGTTTCACGCCCACGATGTGAAAAGCGCGGCCATCGCGGACAATCTCGTGCTCCCGGCTCTTCTGGAAGGCGTCAAGTGAATCCTGGGCGCGCAGGGGCCGAATCCCCGCATCGATACCAATCACCGTGTGCGCGTTGAGGTCCGCTTTCGGGAAAAATTGCCGAGCAAGCTGGATGAGGTACCGGACTTCTTCGGCTGACGCCTTGGGAGAATCGCTGGATTCGTTTGACGACAGCGGACGCTCCGTGGTTCCAATGCGGGTATAGGCGAGGCCGTCTTCTTCCCGCCGCAGAACAAACACGAGGCGTTCATCGGACGCCGTGATGTAGAAAGACTTCTCCGTCAATGCAGGATGAACATCGATGTGGGCGCCCGCGACGCGGTCGACGAGCATCGGCTCGGCGGAATTCCCCTTCGCCTTGATCTCATCCACATGAGGGCCTCCCGCATTGAAGAGGACTTTCGCGTTCACAACGACGGTTTCGCCGTTTTCCTCGTTCCTCAAACGCGCGGTGACTCCGTCCGGGCCCACTTTGTAACTTTCCAGGGCGACGTAGTTCATC
>JAYTIE010000187.1:0-9585 GCA_043732015.1 Elusimicrobiota bacterium
CTTTTTCGTGAGTATCTAGTTGATTAGTACGAGGTCCACTGCGCGGCTTTTGTGTCCTGGTGCGAGCAGTTGACATACACTTCGCCGAGGGAAAGGCCATTCATGTAGACGAGCGCTGCGCCTCCAGCTTCGTCGACAGTCGCGCCGTCGGCGGCGTTCGTGTCGTAATTAACCGCAGCTTCTGCCGTGGCGTTGGCGTAGTAGCCGGTCTTGTGGCCGGTGTTGCCGTTGCTGTTGGCCGGAACTTCGAAGCGTCCAAGGCTGGACGATCCGCCTGCAGCGGGCATGTACTTGTTGCCTGCCGTCAGTCCGATGAACAGGTTGCCCGGATACGTGCCTTCCACGTCACCGTAGTAGATGCTGAGCGCGCTGCGGACGGCTCCGAGCGCTCCCTTCACGCTGGCTTCTTTGGACTTCGTGACGAGGTCGGCGAACTTCGGAACGGCGACAGCGGCAAGAATACCGATGATGGCCACGACGATCATGAGTTCGATTAGGGTGAAACCTTTCGCTACTTTTTTCAGGCTCATAAGTTTCCTTTATGGCCCGCGCGAGATTTTATGGATGTATGACAATATGCGGCTTATTTCTCGCGACAGGCATCGCTGATACCGTTCAATTTCTGCTTGATTTCTCACTCTTCTGAACAATTTGGGGATACGGCTGAACGTTAACAAAACTATAGCTCGAAGTAGCCATTTTGGCCACTCTCTCCTGCTAAAAATTCAGATTTTGACCACGAGATCGCGGTGTCTTTCAGGCCTGTTTCCACGGGTCTATTTCGTTATCGAAGTCACCGCCGGTTGCCTCTTATTCGTCGAGATGCGCTCCGATTTCCGACAGAAAAGCGGTTCCGAAGTCGGCCAGCTTCTTTTCTCCGACGCCGGTGATTGACAGCAGCTCTTCATTCGTCCGCGGTCTTCGCGTGGCCATCTGCTTCAGCGTGACATCTGAGAAGATGATGTACGGCGGAACCCCACGGGCCTCCGCCAGTCCCCGCCGGACGGACCGGAGGCGCTCGAAAAGGGCTTCGTCCGCGCCGGTGAACGCGACGTTCTGCGAAATGCCTTTGTCTTTTTTCCCTGACTTTGGCGCAATGAGTTTCGTTAGCGTGACGGTTTCGCGCCGCGTAAGGCTGGAAAATCCTTCAGCGGTCAGTTGAAGAACCGGATAGGGGCCTTCGGTCTGAGACAACCAGCCGCGGCGGATGAGTTGGCGGGCGATTTCTCGCCACTCGGCGGCGGTCGTGTCTTTCCCGATGCCATAGGTGGACAGCGCCTCATGCCTCCATTGTGTGATCTTGTCGGTTTCGCGACCGCGGAGCACATCGATTACGTGCGCCACGCCCGTTCCAAATCCTTTTTCCCGGATGCGATAGACGCAGGAAAGGAATTTCTGAGCGAGAAGCGTTCCATCGAAGGTCGGGCGGGGAGTGAGACAATTGTCACAGCCGCCGCAGTTGTCTCCCGCCAGTGTCTCACCAAAGTAGGCGAGCAGCTCCCGGCGCCGGCAGGCCGCGCTCTCGGCATAGTGAACCATCTGGTCGAGCTGCTTCTTGGAAATCTCGCGTTCGTTCGCGTCCGGCTTTTCGTTGATGAAGCGCATCTGCTGGATCGCGTCACCAGCCCGGAAGAGAAGCAGGCAATCGGCAGGGAGGCCGTCGCGGCCCGCGCGTCCTGTTTCCTGGTAATAGCTTTCGACACTCTTCGGAAGATCCGCGTGACAGACGAACCGCACGTTCGGCTTGTTGATACCCATGCCGAAGGCGATGGTGGCACAGACCACGCGCACATCGTCTTTCAGGAACCGTTCCTGATTCCGCGACCGCTCGTTCGCCGCCAGACCCGCGTGGTACGCGACGGCCGGCACGCCGTCGGACGACAGGCGCTCGGCGAGAAGCTCGGTTGACTTCCGGCTGAGACAGTAGACGATTCCACTTTCCCGCCCGTGAGCCCGGATGAAGGCGCTGATCTCATTGTAGGCCTTCTCTTTCGGACGAACCGCGTAGGTGAGATTGGGCCGGTTGAAGCTGGCGACAAATCGCGCCGGGTTTTTCATTTTCAGCGCGGAGACGATGTCATCCTGAACCCGGGGCGTCGCGGTGGCCGTCAATGCAATGATGGGTGTCGATGGAAAATGGATTCGCAACTCCGCGAGCCGCCGGTACTCGGGCCGGAAATCGTGTCCCCACTCGGATATGCAGTGCGCCTCATCGATAGCAATGAGCTGAACGTTCCAGCGCGGCAAGAGGGCGAGGAATTCCGGCATCAGGAGCCGTTCCGGCGAAACGTAGAGAATCCGGATGTCGCCCTTGTCCAGCGCGGCGCGGCGGGCCGCGCTCTCCGAGGCGATGATGGAGGAATTGAGAAAGGTGGCCGGCACGCCGTTTGCCGTCAGCGCGTCCACTTGGTCTTTCATGAGCGCGATCAGCGGTGAGATTACCAGCGTGAGACCGTCGTGCATCAGGGCGGGAAGCTGGAAACAGAGGGACTTGCCTCCGCCGGTCGGAAGAATGGCGGTGACGTCCTGGCGCGCGAGAACTGCGTCGATGATGTTCTTCTGCAGAGGACGAAAAGAGTCGAACCCGAAGCGAGTCTTCAGGACTTCGAGAATGGGCGTGGGCGGGATCAAGCGTCGTCGAGGGCGGTTTCGATTTCCCGGCGGAAGCGGCGAATCGCGAAATGGGAGGCGCTTTGGAGTTCGTCGACCCGCTCGACAGTCAGCAACAGGGTAACCCCGCAGCTCTCGCGGGCAAGAGAAACGGAAAAGCTCTGCCGGACATAATCAAAACCGATTCCTTCCAGACGAAGTCCTGCAATTCCCAACTCGGGCAGAAGATCCTGAAGCAGACCGCGCACCTGTTCGAGACGTGTTTCGTTGGCCATGGCGGCTAGAATAAGAAAAAGCCGGGCGGAGAAGCATCCCCGCCCGGCCTTTCTTGCGATTAATTTACGCTTAGCGGAACGACATCACGGGCGGGTCGACGCCGCAGTCATTTCCGAGGCTGCCGCTGTCGATCATCTTGTTCGTGAAGTCCATCACGAACGTGGCATCCGAGTCAGCATTGATGGTCCACGCGCTGGCGATCGGAATGGCTCTGGCGCCGGGCCCGAAGGCGCCCTCGCCTCCGCCGCCGACGGCGAAGTAGACGCATGGATGCTGTTCGGCGCCCACCGCGTTGTCCACACCGGACACGCTTGAGCCATCCGGGCAGGACGACGCTTCGCTGTTCCGGAAGATGTCCTGGATGTACTCGTGGCCGCTGATGCAGTGACCGCTCGTCGAGTTGAATGCCGAGGTGGTCTTGATGGCGTCCGACACCTTGAAGATCACGCACGGATAGGTGCCGTTGGGAATCGCCCCCGATCCGAAAGACGGATGTTCAACCATGTTCCGGTAGGTGGCAGCCGCGTCCGAGAAGATTGCGACCGGTTCCGAGCAGTCCGCGTGAGCGGACACCCAGGCGCCGTAGATCTTGAGTCCGACGGCACTCGGATCTCCGGTGTCCCCGGCGAAGCCGGGTGAAGCGACCGCCGTGAGCAGGGCCGCGGCCATCATTAATTTAAGTGATTTCATGAGTTGGCCCCCCTTACCGTAACGACGCTCTGGCCTGAGTGCGAGACGCCAGACGACGTGCTGTTGTTGTTGTGCTTGCAGGACGACAAGGTGAAGCCGGCGAGTCCAAAGCCCAACGCCAGAATCAACCACCGCCTGTATAGATGCTTCTTCATACGGCCTCCTAGAGGATCAACACTTGACTCGAAATCTGGAATTCAGAATTGATTTTCCGTCGAGACGGACGGTCAGCTTCCACTCGCCGTTGTAGGGGCTTGGCCCCGCGTTTTCGTTCTGGGCCGGTGCCAGCACCCCGCCCTCGCGGTCGTTGAAGCGCAACCATACCTGGGCGGTGCGCTTGCCGGGCTTCGGGAAGTCGATCTGGCCCTCGGCGTCTTCCTGCACTTCTCCGTCCGGACGGACCCAGACGCTCGCCAGCGCGTGCGCGCCGATAACGGGAGCGGGAAACGTGAGGTAGCCATGAATGGTGCCGTCGCAGGACAGCTGGGAATCGTCGACGTTGGAGTTTTCAGTCTGCGTCAGGACGATCTTGACGGGGGAATCGGCGTGCAACGGCATGGCCAGAATGGCGATGACGAACGCGGCCAGCGAGAAATGCGGGCGGTGTCGGGTTAGGGGAAGCACCGGAAGAGTATGTGGTTGTCGTCGTCGGCCTGCCAGCCATTGACGAAAATTTAATGCAGGGGAGAAAAATGCCTATTCGACGCCGAAAGCCGCGTGGATCTGCTTTTTCATGTAGCGAAGAGAGAATGGAGCGGAGTCTCTCACCGCTTGAAGTCGCTCAGTTGGAACGGTAAGGATCACGCCCTGCCCGTTGCGGGAAAGGGCCACGGTGAAACTTTGGCGGAGGTGGTCAAAGCCAACACGCTCAAGCTGAAGACCGGGCAACTTCATCTGTGGCAGGAGCCACTGCACCACGGTCCGGGCGGATTCAACCTTCTTGTCGGATGTCACGGGGAGAAAATAGCAAAGGAACCCGGCGAGGAATCATTTTCTGGAAAGTTTTTTCCCGGAATTTCCCGTCTTCAGGTCGATCACGAAACGGTATTTCACCTTCCCGGCGACGGCCCGGTCATAGGCCCGGTCGATTTGCGAGGGCGAGATCACTTCGACGTCGGCCAGGATTCCCTGCGACGCGCAATAGTCGAGCATTTCCTGCGTTTCAATCACGCCGCCGATGAGCGATCCGCCAAGGGTCTTGCGGCCCATGATCAGCGAGAAGGACGACAGTTCGAAGGGCTTCTCCGGTGCGCCGACCAGCGTCATCGCGCCGCCGTCTTTCAGCGAAGCCAGATAGGGTGCGAGGTCGTGCTTCTCGGAGACGGTGTCCAGGATGAGGTCGAACCGGCCGGCCAGCGACGCGAAGGCCTTGGGTTTCTTCGTGACGACCACGAATCGCGCACCGAGGCGGCGTGCGTCGCGCACCTTGTCCTGCGAGGTCGTGAACACCGTCACCTCTGCGCCCATGGAGGCTGCGATCTTGACGGCAATGTGCCCGAGACCGCCAAGTCCCACAATGCCGACGCGCGTGCCGCGCTTGACGCCCGCCCGCTTCAAGGGAGAGTAGGTCGTAATGCCGGCACAGAGAAGTGGGGCGACGCGGGCCAGCGGCTGGCCGCTCTGGAGGCGAAAGACATACCGGTGGTCGACGACGATACGGTCCGCATAACCGCCGTAGGTGAGATGATTCTTGCTGTCGCCGCCGGTGCCGTTGTAGGTGAAGACAATGCCGGGACAGAATTGTTCCTCGCCACGGCGGCAGGCCGCGCAGGTCCGGCAGGACGAAACGAAGCAGCCGACGCCGGCCAAGTCGCCCGCTTTGAATCCGCTGACATTCCGGCCGGCCTGTGAAACACGGCCCAGGATCTCATGACCGGGCACCACCGGATATTGGACGCCCCCCCATTCATCGCGGACCGTGTGAATGTCCGAGTGGCAAATACCGCAGTAGAGAACGTCGATCACCACATCGTTCGCGCCGGGGTCACGGCGTTCAAAGGTAAATGGCTCGAAGCTTCCCGAGACCTTTCGCGCGGCAAAACCGTGGGTGATCAACATGAAATCTCCTTTCCGTCCTGATTTCGTTCATCATCCCATAAACGAATACTCCTTTCGGACGTAAGAGATGGACAGATTCTACGGAGGTATCGATATGAAGAGATTGTTAATGCTGGCAGTGTTGATTTTCGGCGCGGCTCAGGCGCAGGCGGGACTTCTCGATCTCAGGCTGGGAGGGGGCTACAGCGCGGCAAATCCCAAGGACTTTGAAAACAAGGTGAACGCGACCGGCAACGCCAACATCGATGCCAACTCGTTCAAAACCTACAACGCGGATCTGTTTTTCAACATACCGGCGTCACCGCTGGGCGTTGGTGTTCGCCAGGAGTGGTTCAACATGACCACGAGCGGGAACAATGGCTCTGACCTGAACTTCAAGGCGTCGAACACGTCGCTTCTCGTCGATCTCCGGATCATCGAGCTGCCTGTCTTCTACGTTGGCCCGATCGTGGGCGTGGGTTATCCGTCCGCCAACATCGATTACACGGATGGATCGGTTCGCACGAAGACGCATCTGGACCATAACACGCTCAGCTACAACGCGGGCGTCGAAGCCGGATTCTATATCGGCCCGGTGATCCTCGGCGCCGAAGCCGGTTACCAGTCCATCAAGTTCAAGCAGGCCAACAACAACAGCCTGAACGCGACGTTCGATGCTTCTGGCGTTTACGGCAAGGCGCTGGTCGGCGTTTCGTTCTTCTAAGACTCTTACAATTCGAGCGCGGCGATGACATCCTGTTGGAGGGGTGACACGCCGCGCCCGTCTTTGGCGGAAATCCAGAAGAAGTCAGCAGCGGGCCGATTCAGTTCAGAAGCGATCTGATTTTTCCGCGCGCCGATTTTCGATCCCCCCACCTTGTCGGTTTTCCCAGCGACGATCCTGTGAGGAATTCCGCTTTCGCCCAACCAATTCAACATGGACCGGTCAATGTCGGTCGGACCGACATCCGAGTCGATCACCACATAGGCGCGTTTCAGGGCGCTTCTCTCTCCGAGGTATTTTCCAATCATTTCCGGCCAGTATCCGCGCTCACGGGCAGGCCCGACGGCGTAACCGTAACCCGGCATGTCCACGATCCAGCGATTGGGTTTCACTTCGTAGACGTTGATGGAGCGTGTCTGTCCCGGCGTCTTGGACATACGCGCCAGTTTCCAGTTGTTCGTCAATGCATTGATGAGCGACGACTTCCCGACGTTAGACCGCCCGATGAATGCGACTTCCGCGACCGATTCCGGCAGGCGTTCATGAGCGGTCTCCGCCATCAGGAATTTGGATCCGTGCAACGGCTCTTTCATTTTGTGCTCCTCGAAAATTCATTCGTCATGGAAATTTCCCCGCCGTCCTTTCTTGATCTCGCCCCGATGCCGTTTTGATTCCACGTTTCTACGGCGGGCCGCCTTGCTCGGGCGGCGCTTCTGTCGCATGGCGCGTTCGGCGGCATCGCGCCGGGCGCTTTTCAGATCACGCTCACGCTGCTGGAGCCGATCGATAAGGCGAATCCGGGCGATCTCCCGGTTGCGCGCCTGCGTACGTTCTGTCTCGCAGCGGACCATCAGTCCCGTGGGCAGATGCGTCAGCACAACGCAGGTGGATACCTTGTTGACGTTCTGGCCGCCGTGGCCTCCGGAGCGCGTGAATTGCTCGCGCAGGTCCTCTTCCCGGATGCCCGCCCGAGCGAGCCGGTCGGCGATGGAATCTTCCGGAATCGTCATGCATCCATGATGCGAAATCCGTGACCCTTTCGCGTCCCCGCGACAGGCGCGAACCCCAGAAAGACCGTCTGGATTGATAAATCAACCCGTTTTGGCGCTTGGCCCGTCCAGTTCCTCGTCGGAATTGGACTGGTTTCAGTTATTGAAATTGATTTCCTTCGACTGCACCCTTCTCTTACGGATGTCGCGCTAGAAACGCTGTTACAGCACCGTTCAAGATCGTTAAGGCGGTCTTAAGCGGTGGGGTGGCAACTTGTCGCGTGGTATCCGTTCAATGACAAACAAGACCTTCACATTTCCCGTTCGCCGGCGTTTGGCGATTCTGGTGCTGCTCGCCCTTGGCGTCGACATTGTCCTGTCGCCGCTGGCGCAGGCGGAGCAATTGGATTCAGTCTGGAAGGGCCGCCGCCGCGCCCCAGAAAAAATCGCTCAGGTCGCCCTCCTGCCCGGCTCCATCACGCCGGCCATTCGAAACGGACTGGCCGATCATCTTCCCGGTGCAGCCCCTTCTCTCCCCCAGGGCCGCTGGTCCGCACATCCCAGTGTTCCCGGCGCCTCAGCGCCGCTTCGCGCCCTTCTTGAAACCATTCCCCTGAATGCGGTGACGGTGGGCGACATTCGCGACGGAAAAGCGCCCAGCGTTCCCGTGCTCGTCGTGCAGGACATCCACCTGAATCTCGAAGCCCAGCGCAACATCGCGCAGGTCATCGAAGCGGTCGCTTCGTCGGGCCGCGTAGACGTGGTCGGCGTCGAGGGCGCGTTTGGAAAATTTGATTTCTCGCCCTTTCGTCAGCTTCCGCGTCAGGAAATCATTCGCCGCGTCGCCGACGCGTATCTCAAGCTGAACCGGCTGGCCGCGCCCTCGTACGCCGGCATCACGATGGCGAAGACGCCGCCGCTCTTTATCGGCATCGATGAACCCATTCACTACCGGAAGAACGTGGACGCGTATCTCGCCTCCCGTGGCCAGGGCGCGGAAGCGAGAAAGAAGCTTTCCGCTCTGAAACAGGATCTCATTAAAGAAAAGGCCGCCGTCTATTCGCCGCGGCTTGCGGAGTTCGATCGACTGAACGAATCCTATCGATCCGGTTCGATTCCGTTCGGCGTCTATCTCGCCAGGCTGGCCTCCGGGATTTCGGAACCCGAGCCGGTCGTCGAACGCTTCCTTCGGGCATATGAAATGGAGCGGGCGCTGGACTTCACCCGCGTTGAGCAGGAGCGCCGCCGCGTCATTGAGTCCCTGGCGATGAAACTCTCGGACGCCGAACTTTCAGAACTTCTCTCCAACAGCATCGCGTACAAAACGGGCCGCATCGGGTTCGGCGTTTACTACACCGAGCTCTCAAAGCTCTGTGAGAGCAAGGGTGTTTCCCTGAAGACGGCGCCGGCCTTCGATTCGTACGTTCATTACGTTATGCTGGCAGACGGAATCCGCGCCGAAGAACTGTTCGCTGCGGTGACCCGGATTGAGCAATCGCTTGTCGACGCCCTCGCGACCACGCCCGCTCAGAAAGCGCTCGTCCAGCTTTCCACGCATCTTTACCTTGCCGGCCAGATGGTCGACTTCGCGCTCTCGCCCTCGGAATGGAAAACGTACAAGGAATTCTCGGTGACGGCCCCGCTGTTCACCGCGCCGGAAGCGCGCCCGCTGGTGGACGGATTGTCCGCGGCGTCCGGACTTCTGGCACCTTTCCTCAATTTCTACGCCGAAGCCGATGCACGAAGTGAATACATGATCGCTCAGATTCTTTCCAACGGTAGCCGGGGACGCGTGATGGTTGTTGGTGGATTCCACGCTCCCGAAATCACCGAAGCGCTCCGGAACCGCGGCGTCCCGTACATCGTTGTGACGCCGCGGCTGACCAAGATTGATCTGAAGGATGGCAGCGCGTATCTCTCCGTCTTCGCGCGTGAGAAAACGCCGCTGGATCGCCTTTTCCAGGGCGAACGTCTCTTCCTCGCGCCGGATGAAACCGCGGTGGGAACCCGGAATCCGGCATCGGCCGGCAACGGCCTGCGCTTCCTTGTGGATGCCGCGGTTCGGCTCTACCAGGCGGGCGTCTCGATCCCCTCTCTTGTCGTTCGTCCACGGTCCGATGGACAGATGACGGTTCGCACCCCTCAGGGCGATGTCACCGTCAACGCATCGATGCCGATCGGCGAAGGCTTCAGCGTCGGGCAGGAATCCGCGACGCTGGCCGTTGCCGCAGACGCCGCTTCCCGGTCGTTCTGGCTTTC
>JAYTIE010000188.1:0-25739 GCA_043732015.1 Elusimicrobiota bacterium
CTTACGCAACCCAGCAGCGTTTCCTTGGCCGCGATATCGCGGTAATCAAAGAGCTTCTCGGTCACAAGTCGATTCGCATGACCATGCGTTACGCGCATGTGAGCCCGGAAGAGCTGAGGGACGCAAATGACTCGCTGGGTCAAAAGATCCTTCAAATAGATACAAGAAAGGTACAATCCGTTTCGGACGATCCTTCCTCGCTTCATCCCGAAGCACCGAAATCGATTGTTTCTGAACAAGAAGAGATTCATTTGGGCAGGTGGCAGAGCGGTCAAATGCACCAGACTGTAAATCTGGCGGGCTTCGCCCTTCGCAGGTTCGAATCCTGCCCTGCCCATTACTTTTTTCTCATGACAACCCGGACACACGTCCTACAATGAAGATCTGCCTCGATCTACGCTACAAGACGGAAAGTGGCGCTAGCGTCTACATCAAGAACATCGTGCCCGCGTTGCTTTCGTCCGGGTCCGGACACCGTTTTTTTGGCGTGATCTCCGCCGGCCAGACCCTTCCCTTCCTTGATTCCCTCGAAAAGGTCGTCGTCTGCCCCAGCAACGACGATCTGACCTACATGGCCTGGACGCTTCTGCATTTGCCGGGGCTGCTGAGAGATATCGGCGCGGATCTCTATCACGGAATGAAGTTGCCCGGACCCTGGCACAACCCCGTGCGGTCGATTCACACCATGCACTCCGTTCTTCGCGACAAGGTCGCGGGATTTCCGAGCACGATGTCCGCAAAGGTATTCAACGCGGTGTACGGCGCTCCCATCCTGAAGCATCTCGACCGGTTTATCGCCGTGTCCGAGTTTGTTCGGAACGATCTCATCACGAATCACCACATCCCCGGCGAACGCATCGACGTCATTCCGCACGGACTGGATTCGCGGTTCAAACGTCTTCCACGCGCCGCCGGATCGCCCCGGCGGTACGTGATGTGCATCGGCAATGTTTTTCCGGTCAAGAACCACCTTACGGCCGTTCGTGCTTTTGCGCGCATCGCGTCGCGCCATCCGGACGTCGACCTGCTGATCGCGGGTGCCCTGCAGGATGCCTATGCGAACCGGGTGCGAGCGGAGATTAAGCGGAGCGGACTGACGGCCCGGGTGAAACTCTTGGGACTCGTCCCGGTCAATGAGCTCATCCCGCTTCTGAATGGATCGGAGCTTGTTCTTTTCCCGTCTATGACGGAAGGCTTCGGGTTCGCCGTTCTTGAAGCGATGGCCTGCGGCGTTCCGACGGTCATTTCGCGCATCGCCGCGCTGGCCGAGCTTGAACCGACGTTATTCGTCGACAATCCCCTGGATGACGCCGCTTTCGCCGCGCAAGCAGAAAAGTTGCTTGCGGATCCGGCGCTGCGGGTGGTCGCTTCGGACCGGGCCGTCGAAGCGGCGTCCCGTTACACGTGGAAGCAGTCGGCCGACGGACATCTCGCCAGCTACGCGAAAGCCGTCGCCGGCGGGCGTTCGTGAAATGAAAAATCTGCTGCTGAAGGTCATTTCCTACAAGACCGCGGAACGAATCAAGACGGCCATCGCTTTCGGTTTCTACTATTCCGGCATCGCGTGTCTTTCAGACCGGTTCCGCCGCCAGGGCGCTGCGATCCTGATGTTTCACAGCATCGGCGACGACCGGTCTTTCTCCGACAACCGCCTGCCCGCCGCTCGCTTCGAACAGGTCGTCTCCTATCTTTCGAAGAACTGGGAAATTGTCCCCGTGTCGCGGATCGTTGCGGCGATAGAAAAGGGCGAGGAGCCCTCTTCCCGGTGGGTCGCGCTCACCTTTGACGATGGATACGCCGACAACGCTCGCGTGGCCCTGCCGATTCTGGAGAAATATGGCGCCAAGGCGACCTTCTTCCTGCCGGCCGGAGTGCTCGACGGAACGGAGTTCGATGCTCCGACCCGTCTTTTTTACGACGAGATCGAGCGCATGCTTCTGAGTGCCCCGGCGCGCGGCCCCGTGGCCCTGCGTCTTGTGAACACGCGGCTGGACCTCGCCAGCGAGCGCACGCGGACGGAATCCGCGAAACGCCTGATTCTCGAGATCCGGGAAAAACCGCCCGCCGAGATCGCCTTGATCGTCGCGGAGCTGACGGAGGCGCTCAACATTCACGAAGCGCCGTCGGGCCGTCTCTATCTCACGTGGGATGACGCACGCCGTCTGGAGGGCGCGGGCATGGACATCGGTTCCCACTCCATTTCCCACGCGTGGCTGTCGGCCCTCCCGCGCGCCGCCATGCTGCAAGAGCTGAATGAATCGAAACGCCGGCTGGACGCGCGGCTGTCACGGCGCGTCGACGGGTTCGCGTTCCCGTTCGGGAAACCGGACTCCATTCCCGTGGGGGTCGCCGTTGATCTGAAAACCGCCGGTTACCGGTACGCCCTTACCACCAATTTTGGACGCGCCCGGCCGGGTGCCGCGCTGTTTGATCTCCCGCGCATCGCCGTGGAAGACGCCGCGGTGGTCCGACTTAAGGTTGAACTGAGCGGAATCCGCCTTTAAAGGAGGCGGTTCGCTTCGGCGCCGGCCGATTAAATCTTTCTTTCATTCGTATTATTAAGGAACCGGATTCATTCTTTTCTGTTTTACAGGCTTACCGCCAAAGGTCGGCGGATCAACTTCAGGAGGCTCTTCAATGTCACTTCGAAAGATTTCCGCGCTGGTTCTGGCGCTCGCGATGCCGCTCGTTCTTGCCCTTCCCGTGGCCGTTCTGTCCGCGGACAAGCCGGCGGCCAAGTCCAAGCCGGTCTCGTACACCGTCGATACGTCGGTCAGCACGGTTCAGTGGCTCGCAAAAAAGGTCACGGGCCAGCACAACGGCACGGTCCCGGTGAAGTCGGGCAACGTTGTCATCGACAACGGCGCCCTGGTGGGAGGCACGATCGTTATCGATACCGCCAATCTGAATGACACCTCTCTTAATGGCGAATACCACGACAAGCTGAACGGACATCTGAAATCGGAAGATTTCTTCAGCGTCGTGAAGTACCCGACGTCCAAGTTCGAGATCACGTTGGTCAAGAAGCTCGACGCGCCGAACGCCAAGGGTGAGACGCACGAAGTGACCGGCAACCTGACCATCAAGGACAAGACGAACCCGATCACCTTCGGAGCCAAGATCGCTATGAACGACAAAGTCTTCACCGCGACTGCGAATGGCGTTGCCATCGACCGGACGCTCTTCGACATCCGTTACGGATCGGGCAAGTTCTTCCAGGGACTCGGCGACAAAGTCATCAACGACCAGTTCTGGCTGGACTTCGATATCACCGCGAAGAAATAAGCTCTCCTGACGCACCGAAAAGCCCCTGTTCCCGACCGGGAGCAGGGGCTTTTTTTGTTGACAGAAAACCGGCGGAGGATCATCCTTTGAGAGATGAAATCTCCCGCCAGAAAACACGTTCGTTTCTACGTCGTGAATCCCGCTTCGGATCGCCGCCTGGAGCAGCGATTTGAATCCCGCGAAGATGTGGTGATCCGGTTCATCGAAACCGGAAAGGTACGGCCAGGCGTGGCCAGTGACATCGGGCGAACGGGCCTTCGGCTGGCGGTGGACGGCGAGATCATGAAGGGAGACGCGCTGGAAGTCGTCTTCCCAAGCTCATCGGATGGCGTTCGTTGCTTTGCGCGCGTCGCATGGACACGCGCGGCGGCGGGACCCCGGGATCAGGAAGCGGGTGTCGCCATCGAAGGCTGGTTTGGAATCATTCTGGGCGGGAATTCCTGGCTTCGCTTCAAGAACGGCCGGATCAAGAAAGACCGCCGCTCCTCCCCTCGTTAACGCCGGCTGGCGCGGCGTTCCTTCCTGTCGATCTCGCTTCGAAACAGCTCCCGCTCGTGATCAATGGCCTCAGCGACACGGATGGCGTCGCGTGTTTCCCGAACGTCATGAGTCCGGATCACCGCGGCGCCGCTCAGCACCGCTGCCACGGTTGCGCCGAGCGATCCGGCAAGCCGGTCTTCCGGTACGCGTCCGCCCAGAACCTCACCAATAAAAGATTTTCGCGACACGCCGACGAGAAGGGGGGCGCCGAGGGTGCGCAGCTTCTTCAGTTCCCGAAGGACCGCTAGATCCCATTTCCACCACTCGAGATTCCCGTGCCGGAAGAATCCGATTCCCGGGTCGATCAGGATTCGGGCGGGATTTACTTTGGCCATTTTCGCCCGCTTGAGGGCGTCGGTGAGAAGCTTCTTCACGGTGAGGAAGGGGCTTGAAACCGAATCCGCGGAGAGCGCCGCGGGATGCGCCATGAGAATAAGTCCGCGTGCGGCCCGCGCGGCCGCCGCCATGGGCGCGCCGCCCGCCAGTGCGGTGACATCATTGAGAATGTCCGCGCCCTCATCGATGCCTGCCAGGGCCGGGCTGGGGCGGCTTGTATCGATTGAAATCGGAATCTGGGTGACGGCGCGCACGGCGTTCACGGCCCAGACGATCCGCTCGGTTTCCTCGGTCTCGGAAATCTGGTTCGCCAGGTAGGGCGCCGTCGACATGGCGCCGATGTCGATGATGTCGGCTTTCTGTTCCGCCAGCGCGGCCGCCGCTTTCTGGATGGTTTTCCGGTTCTGGACGGAGCCTTTGTAAAACGATTCCGGGCTTACGTTGATGACGCCCATGATGCGGACGGGATGCCCGCCGCCGATCTTGATGCCGGCCAGTTCCGATGATGTTTTCATCATTCGATCTTACTTCTTTGAAGAAAGGGGATTTCTTGACCCGCCCGGTCGGCGCTGTTACCATGCTTCCTCACCATGGAAACCAAACAAGATTTCTCCTGCGGCGGTATTGTGGTCGGGGCTGACAAACAGCTTCTGATCGTCGAAGTCGAGAACCTGTCGGGCGCCAGGGTCTGGACATTCCCCAAAGGCCATCCGGAAAAAGGCGAGACGGATGAGATGGCCGCCCTCCGCGAGGTTCACGAGGAAACCGGCTGGCAATGCCGCGTCCTGAAGCCGTTGACGGACGTTGACTATTTTTTCGTGAAGGATGGCGTACGTTTTCACAAGGTTGTCCGCTGGTTCGTCATGGAACCGGTCATCGAAAACGGGAAACCGATGGAAGGCGAGATTCTCCGCTGCCGCTGGGCCTCTCCGGCCGAAGCCCGGAGCCTGATCACCTATGCCTCCGACTTCAAGCTTCTGGAGAAACTGGAGGTCTAACCCCCATTCCTACCGCTAGGCTCCTCTCTCTCCGCTTCCTATAATCCCCGGATGACCACCGCCACCGCCAGAACCTACGACACCGTTATCGGTCTCGAGGTCCACGTCCAGCTCAAGACCCACTCCAAGCTTTTCTGCGCCTGCAAAACGGACTTCGGCTCCGAGCCGAACAGCAACGTCTGTCCCGTCTGCACGGGCCAGCCCGGTGTTCTTCCCGTTCTGAACCGGAAAGTCGTGGAAGGTGCCGTGAAAGTCGGACTGGCGCTCGGCTGTACCATCAACCGGCATTCCTACTTCGCGCGCAAACAGTATTTCTACCCGGACCTTCCGAAGGCCTACCAGATTTCACAGTCGGACCAGCCCGTCTGTCTCGATGGAAAAATAGAGATAAAGACCACGGCCGGTTCGAAGACGGTTCGCGTCCAGCGCATCCACATCGAAGAGGACGCGGGCAAGCTGATTCACGCGATCGGCTCCGTGGACCTGCCCTATTCTCTCGTCGACCTGAACCGCTCGAGCGTTCCGCTCATCGAAATCGTCTCCCATCCCGACATGAGCTCGCCCGAGGAAGCCAATGAATATCTCACGAAGCTGAAAGCCGCGGTGCAGTACATCGGCGTATCGGACTGCGACATGGAAAAGGGCTCGCTCCGGTGCGACGCGAACATCTCCGTGAAGCTAGCGGGCACCGAGAAGCTCGGAACGCGCGTTGAAGTGAAGAACATGAACAGCTTCCGTGCCGTCAAAGACGCGATCAACCACGAGGTGGCGCGCCAGATCGAACTGATCGAGTCCGGCGGGACCGTGACGCAGGAAACCCGTCTCTGGAACGAAGCGAAGGGCGCCACGGCCTCCATGCGCTCGAAGGAAGAGGCGCACGACTACCGTTATTTTCCCGAGCCCGATCTCGTCACGCTGCGTCTGGACGACGCCTGGATCGAATCGCTGCGCGCCGCCCTTCCTGAACTCGCGGGCTCAAAGCGCGACCGGTTCGTCACTGAGCTGGGTCTCTCGGAGTACGATGCTGATCTTCTGGCCAGCCAGAAGCCCTTCGCGGACTTTTTCGACGCCACGCTGAGCAGTTTGCCCGAAGCGGCGCGGAAGGCCGGCGCCAAGCCCGCCGTGAACTGGATCACCACGGAACTTTTCGGCCGGCTGAATGCCGACAAGAAGGATATTTCCGAATCACCCGTGTCTCCAAAAGGCATCGCCGAGCTCGTTGAACTCGTTCAGGCGGGAACGCTCAGTGGAAAGCTCGCGAAAGATGTTTTCGCGGAAGCCTATGCGTCCGCGGGTTCGCCGAAAGACATCGTTTCGAAGAAAGGCCTCACGCAGGTGACGGATGAAGGCGAACTGATGAAGTTCGTCGATGAAGTGATCGCCGAAAACCCGAAAGTGGTCGCGGACTTCAAGGGCGGCAAGGCGCAGGCCGTGGGATCTCTCGTCGGGCAATTGATGAAAAAGACAAAGGGACGCGCTAACCCGCAGCTCGCCAATGACCTCTTCAGGAAAAGGATCGGTTGAAGCCCAGCCTCGGCGTCGACATCGAAGAGGTGGCACGTTTCCGGAAACTCGTGCGCAACCCCCGGTTTCTCCAGCGAATTTTTACCGACGCCGAGGTGGAGTACTGCTCAGGCAAGAAGAATTCGATCCAGCATTTCGCGGTGCGCTTCGCCGCGAAGGAAGCGGTCTGGAAGGCCCTGAGTGAAGTGATTCGGAAAAGTGACCGGCCACTGGGGCACCGCGACATCGGCGTTCGCAACGACGCTTCCGGTCGGCCGCAGGTCGTTCTCCCGGCCAGTCTTCGCCGGTATCAGTCAAAGATTACCCTGTCGTTGTCTCATTCCCGGTCTCACGTTGTCGCGGTGGCGATGGTCGCGGGTTAACCGTGACGACGTCCGCGCACAGTTCCACGTCAAAAATCACCTTGTCTTTGGCGGCGCGCTGGCTGGCGCCGCGCTCCCGGGCGGCCAACAAGGGCGATGCCGGGCGTGTTCTCATCGTCGCGGGATCCCGCGGCATGTCGGGCGCTGCGGTGCTGTCCGCGCTGGGCGCGGTTCGGAGCGGCGCGGGTTTGACGAAGCTAGCGGTGCCGGCAGTCCTCCAGAGCCTGGTCGCGCGCCGCGCGCCGCTGGAAGTGACCACCGCGGATCTTCCTGGCGCGGCATGGCCCGCATTGTCGGCGCTCATCCGGAAATTTCGTCCGGACGTGGTCGCGGTGGGCCCCGGACTGGGTCAGACGGCGGGGGTTCGACGCCTCGTCCAGAAACTTCTTTTTGATTTTGACGGGGCCGTCGTCCTGGACGCGGATGGTTTGAACGCGCTGGCGGCGATGAAGACTCGCCGCCCGTTTCGGGCGACGGTCGTTCTGACGCCGCATCCCGGAGAGATGGGCCGGCTGCTGGCACGCCGGATCGGATCGAGCGCCGCGGACCGTCGTGCGACGGCGCTGGAAGCGGCGAGACGTTTCGGGGCCACCGTGCTTTTGAAAGGCGCCGGAACCGTCGTGACGGACGGTGAAACGATTCGGGAGAACACGTCCGGAAACCCCGGCATGGCGTCCGGGGGGATGGGAGACGTTCTTACCGGCGTCATCGCCGCGACGTGGGCGCAGATGGCGGAGCGGACGATCTTTACCGGCGCTGTGGCGGCATCCCTGGGCGCGTTCGTCCACGGACTGGCCGGAGACATCGCAACAAAAGATTTTCCCGAGCGGACGCTTCTCGCTTCGGACCTGGCCGCGGCGCTGCCGCAGGCCTTCAAAAGATTGTGGCGCCACCGAGCGCGGGGAGGAAAGAGATGATTTCGATTTTGGTGGGATTGGTTTTCATTGTGGCGGGCGCGCTTGGCATCGTCCGCTGGTTTCCGGACGTCATCGGCGTGGTTCGTGGCTTTCTGCCGCTTTCCCTGATCCTCGGTGGATTGGTTGCCGTCGTCACCGGCATCGGCTCCCTCAGCGGACGCAGGCGGTCGAATGCCAGAAAAGCGGAGTGATCCCGCCCTTTCCGCGCTGGGCGAGTGGGGATTTCTCCACCGCCTTCTTCCGCGCCTTGGCCGGCTTGGCCGGGGGCGTTTCCTCGTGCCGCCCGGAGATGACGCGGCCATCCTTTCCGATCGCCGGACCGTTCTCTCCATCGATGGCCTGACCGAAGAAACGCACTTCCGTCTCTCCTGGGCCGCCCGGCTTAAATCCCTCACCGGTTTTTCCCTGGGCCGCGCGCTGGCCTGGAAACTCATTGGCAGCGCGGCTTCTGATCTCGCCGCGATGGGTGATACCGATCGCCGCTGGGCGATGGTGTACCTCGGCGCGCCCCCGAAAACGCGGTTGTCTTTCCTTGAAGATCTTCACACCGGAACCGCGGAAGCCGCGCGCGCTTTTCAAATTGCGTTGGCGGGCGGAGACACGGTGAAGGCATCACAGCTTTCGCTCGTGTGCGCGGTCGGCGCCCGCCTCATCGCAAGGCGTCCGTTGAAGCGCGTGGGCGGCCGCCCCGGAGACCTTCTCTGCGTCGCGGGAACGGTGGGTGACGCCGCGGCCGGGCTCGCGGTTCTGGATGGAAAATCCACCGGGCTCTCGGCTCCTGAAAAATCCTTTTTCGCCGAACGCTTTTTTCGTCACGAGCCTCAGTTCGAAGCCGCGGCCCTTCTGTCGAAGGAACGCGGCGTCTCCTGCGGCCTCGATGTGTCGGACGCGCTGTCGGATTCCGTGAACATCCTTTGCCAGGCGTCCGGTGTGGGCGCCCGGGTCCAGATTGAAAAGATTCCCGTGTCCCGCGCGTTTGATCGCCGGTTCACGCGCCTTCAGGCGCTTTCCGGGGGAGAAGATTACGCGCTGTTGTTCGCCGCCAGCCAATCGGCGGTTCATCGCCTCGGGCGCCGTCTCGATTTTTCGGTGATCGGAGAGCTTCTTCCGAAGCGCAGCGGCGTTCGCTATCAATTCCACGGCCTCGCGACAAAACCGTCCAGGCCGTTCGGTCATTTCGAATGACGCGCGCGGCGCTCATTAAATTGAAAGTGACGACGCGGTCGGCAGCCCAGACGAAACGCCTCGGCGCGAAACTGGCGCCGCTTCTCGATGTGGGCGATGCGCTTCTTTTTCAGGCGCAGCTCGGCGCCGGGAAAACAACCTTTGTTCAGGGGCTCGCGGCGGCGATGGGTGCCCGCGGCGCCGCGCTCAGCCCGACATTCATCGTGGCGGAAACCATCGAAGCGCGGGTGCCGATCCATCACCTTGATTTTTACCGGCTGACGTTGAAAGAAATACTCGGCCTGGGCGTGGAGGATTATCTGAATGGCGCGGGCGCGGTGGGTCCGGGTGTCCTCCTGATCGAGTGGGCCGAACGGTTTCGCCCGCTGTGGCCGAAGGAACGAATCGATGTGAAAATCCGCGTCGGCCGCAAGAAAGACGAACGCACCTTTGAACTGACCGCGCGCGGAGAGCGTCCGTCCGCGCTGCTCACGGACCTGGCGAAAAAAATCAGATGAAGAAAATTTTCCTCGGCATCGAAACGGTGGGCACTCACCTCGGCCTGGCGCTCCACGACCTGGACAAGGAAGGGACGCCCTGCATTGCGCGGTATTTTGAACCCGCGGTGGGGCTTCAGGCCGAACTCCTGTTCCCGACGCTGGACCGTCTGATGAAATCCCGCCGGCTGAAGCGGAGCGATCTCGCGGCGGTCGCGGTCGACGAAGGCCCCGGCAGTTTCACCGGTGTTCGCATCGGCGTGTCTGCCGGAAGAGCGCTGGCGCAGGCGCTTCGCATCCCCCTGTTCGGCGTGTCGAGCCTGGAAGCCATGGCGTGGGCGGCGGATCTGCCTGACTACGACGCCGCCGTCGTGGCCCGCATGCCGGCGCTGGCCACGGAAACCTATCACGCCGCCTATGAGCTGACGTTGAAAGGCTGGGACGTCATCACGCCGCCCACCTGGAGCACGGATGCGGAGTTCGAAAAATCGCTGACCCGTTTCGGAACGCGACCCATCGCGGTCATCATGATCGAGCGCGCGAAGGCAGATTCGTTCATCCCGCCGGCGGGCGCGGCCGTTCTGCGTGTGCCCGCGCCGGATCCGTCGGCGCTCGTCTCTCTGGCCTTCGCCCGCTTTGGCCCCGACCTCCCGGTGAAGCGATTCCCGGTGGAGAAAGTCGTTCCCGTTTATCTTCAGCCCTCGTGGGCCGAACGCGCGACGGCCGCCCGGAAGAAATGACGTTGCGCGCGATGCGGCCGGCCGAAGCGGCGCTGTTCGCCGCGCTGGAAGCCGCCGACCGGCCCTATCCGTGGTCGGAAGCGAGTTTCATCAGCGCGAACGACGTGCCGTCCACCATGCTCGTGTGGGAGGAGTCGGAAAAAGTTTTTGGTTACGCGGCGCTCCAGGTGGTTGATGAGGAGGCGTATCTTACGAACCTGATGGTTCCACCGCCGCTGCGCCGCTGCGGAATCGGCGGTGAACTGCTTCAAAAAGTTATGATGTGGGCCCGCGAAAAAAGCGCAACCCGGCTGCTTCTCGATGTCGCCGCCAACAACGCGCCTGCGGTCCGGTTGTACGAACGTTTTGGATTCCGACTGCTTGAGCGCCGCACCGGCGCCTATCCTCGGGGTGAAGACGCCCTGCTCATGAAGAAGGACCTTTGAAAAACATTACCCGCCTCGTGATTCTTGTTCCGATTCTCGCCGCTGCGTCCTTGATCGCGGCCGCGCCAACGGCCACCCCCACCAGTGCCTATCAACATTACCTGAAGGCCCTTCTCCTCGAGTCCGGAGGAACGTTTGAAGCGGCGCGGGACGAACTGGGCAAGGCGATCGAAGCGGCGCCGGACAACGCTTACCTCTACCGAACGGAAGCGGAACTTTCCCTGCGTCTGGGTCAGGTGAACCGCGCTGCGGATGAAATCGAGAAGGCGAACCGGCTGGACCCCAAAGACGTGAAGGCGTTGATCCTGGGCGGTCAGATCCAGTGGGCGCTCGGCAACGCCGAGAAAGCGGAGGCCAAGCTGAAGAAGGCCGTCGCGTTGGCGCCGGACGAATCGGAAGCGACGGTCAGCCTGGCCGGCGCGCTCACGCCGAAGGAACCGAAAGAAGCGATCAAGCTGTACAAGAATTTCCTGCAGCGTCACCCGAATGATGTCGAGATCTGGGAACGCCTGGCGCAGATCTACAACGGCATCGGTGAAGTGGAGAACGCAAAGTCCGCGTGGGAGAAGACCTTGTCCTGGGCGCCGGGCTCGGTTCGCGCTCATCTCGCGCTGGCCCAGATCGCGGAAGTGAACCGCGACACCACGACGGCCATCGCGCATTACGAAGCGGTGATGGCGGACGATCCCACGAATCTTCCGCTCTTGCTTCGCATCGGCGAACTTCGTTACCGCAACAATGAAATGGCGAAGGCCGAAGAGGCTTTTTCCGCCGCCAAGACCATCGCGCCCGACAGTCCTGCCGCCAATTTCTGGATGGCCCTTCTGGCCGAGAACCGCGGAGACTGGAACACCGCCATAGCGCTTCTGGAGAAAGTCAGCTCCACGGGTCCGGATTCGGGCGTGCTGCTACGCCTCTCTTATTACTATTCGCAGGCCGGACGTTTCCCGGACGCCGTCAAGGCACTGGAAAAACTGGTCGAGACGCAGCCCTCCAACACCGACTTCCTCAACTATCTCGCCATCGCCTACGAACAGTCCAATCAACAGGAGAAGGCGGAGAAGACGCTTCGCCGGATTCTCGAGATCGACACAGCGAATTATGAGGCGCATTTCCAGCTGGCCACGCTGTACGACCGTCAGGGCAAGGCCGAGAAAGCCGAGACGGAACTGAAGACAGCGATTTCCCTGAAACCCGATTACGATGTCGCGCTCAACTACCTCGGCTATTCATACGCGGACCGGAACATTCACCTGGATGAAGCGGAGAAAATGCTGACACAGGCGCTGGCGATCGACCCCGACAATGCGGCCTATCTTGATTCGATGGGGTGGCTCCGTTTCCGGAAAGGCGAGCTGGAAAAAGCCGGCGCGTTCCTGGTGCAGGCATCCACCCGCGCGCGGGACACGCTGATTTATGAACACCTCGGAGATGTCCGCGCCGCACAGAACGACGATGTCGCCGCGGTCATCGCCTACAACGATTCCATGGTTGTCGATCCGACGGCGAAATCGCCGAAGGCCAAATACAAAAAAGCGCTGAAGCGATTGACGGTCGCGAGTAAGGCGGAGGTCTTCGCGCGCCTGGCGCAGGGCCGCTACGCCGGCATCCGCACCATCCAGAGCCTGATCTCGGTGAAGATCACCAAGGGCCATTCCTTCACGACGAACGCGCAGTTCGGCTATCAGGCGGGAGAAGAGCTCCGCGCCGAAATTCCAGGACCGCTCTCAGGTCCCGTGATGGTTCTCGACAAGAAAGCCGGACAGAAGGCCGAATACGGCGCGGTGCATCCTGAATTCCAGAGCGCGGGCCCCGATGTGACGCGTTGCTTCGACCGGATCGAAGAAGTTCTCTCGGGCCGTCTCTTCAAATCTCTCGAAGCGGCGAAACTGGAATCTTCGGCGGAACTGAAGAAAGGGCACATCGTCGCCAATGGCGGCGCCGCGGTTGTTTCGTTTGATGCCGCGACCGGCGAACCCGAATCGGTTCAGTGGACAGCGGCCGCCGGTGGAGATTCTGTTTCCATTACGCCATCCAGCACGCTACTTCCCGCGGCATTTGAGTGGAAGGACCCCGCGAGTGGCGTTTCTCTCCGGATCCAGTTCGTTAAACCGTCCGTATCCACGGTTCTTGAGCGCGATGTGTCCGTTGAGAGAGCGCCCGTCAAAGTCAAATAGCGTGGACCGCGCCCGCCGTCTGCTCGTCATTCCGGCGTACGCCAAGGTGAACCTTCACCTGGATGTGGGTCCGCGCCGGAAAGACGGCTACCACGACCTCAGGACACTCTTCCAGCAGATCTCCCTGCACGACACGCTGGCCCTGTCGCTCGCCGACGGACCCACCACGCTCGCCGTTGAACCGGCGGGTCTCCCGACGGGCCCCGACAACCTGGTGGTGCGCGCGCTGGAATCGCTGCGGACGGAACTGAGAACGAAAAAGGGCTTCGCGGCCAAACTGACGAAACGCGTTCCGGTGGGCGCGGGCCTGGGTGGCGGGAGCGCGGACGCCGCGGCGGCCCTTCTGGGCGGTTGGGCGCTTCTGAAAGGGCGCGGACGGATGCCGTCCCCGAAACGTCTCCCGCCGATTCTTCCGAAACTCGCCCGCAAACTGGGCGCCGACGTGCCGTTTTTCCTTCAGGGCGGCACCGCGTGGGGGGAGGGCATTGGCGAGAAACTGACCCCCGTTCCCGGATGTCCGAAGCGCTGGATGGTTCTCGTGTATCCGCGCGTTCACGTCGCGACGGCCGCGGCTTACCGGTTGCTGGACCAGTCCCGCGCGCGCCTGAAGGTTCGCGCCGCGTCGTTCGATGTAACCCATTTTCGTCCCGGGAACTCGTTCGAACCCGTGATTCTCCCGAACTATCCCGCCGTGGCCGCAGCGCGGAAGGCGTTGGCGTCCGCCGGATGCGCCGGCGTTCTCATGTCAGGTTCGGGATCGTCGGTTTTCGGTTTTGTGCCCACCCGAAAAGACGGCGACCGCGTCGCGCGCAGGCTGAAAGCCCGGCGCTGGGATGTCTTCGTCGTTCACACCGTTTGATATAAAGGGTCCCGGCTTTGGGGCGTCGCCAAGCGGTAAGGCACCGGCCTTTGGAGCCGGCATTCGAAGGTTCGAATCCTTCCGCCCCAGTTTTTTTCGGCAATTTCTACCTTCTGGAGACCTCATCCCATGCCAAAAATCTCCGTACTGATCCTCGCGGCCGGCAAAGGCACGCGAATGAAATCGGCTTTGCCCAAGGTTCTTCATCCCGTCGCCGGCGTTCCCATGGTGGAACGCGTGGTGCGCGCGCTGGCGCCGCTGAAACCGGCGTCATCGGCGGTCATCATCGGTCACGGGGCCGATCAGGTTCGAGACCACGTTCGCGCTGTCGCGCCGACGACCGTGTTCGCCGTTCAGAAGGTCCTTAACGGGTCCGGTGGAGCCGTTCGTCAGGCGCTGGCCTGGCTTCGCCGCCAGTCGGGCGACGTTATCATCGCCTGCGGCGACGCGCCGCTGATCCGCGCGGAGACCTTCCGGGATCTCATCGTTCAGCATCGGACGGAAGGCAATCTGGCCACGGTCCTCACGACCCGCATGCCGGATCCCTTCGGCTATGGCCGCATCGTTCGGGGCTACGACCGGTCAGTGGAGCGCATCGTCGAGCATCTTGACGCTTCTGATGAAGAACGGAAGCTGGACGAGATCAATACCGGCACCTACTGCTTCAACGCGAAGGCCCTGGCGCGCGTCCTCCCGAAGCTGAAGAACACGAACGCCAAGAAAGAGTTTTACCTGACCGACACCCTGCAGCTCCTTCGCGAGGAAGGCGGGCGGGTGGGCGCCGTCATTGCCCCCGATCACCGGGAAACGATGGGCATCAACTCCCGGGTGGAGCTTTCCACCGCTGAAACGATCGCTTTCCGCCGCAAGGCCCGGGAATTGATGGAAGCGGGCGTCACCATCATCGATCCGGACTCCACCTATGTCCATGAAACCGTCACGGTGGGCGCTGACACGGTCATCTATCCCCAGACGTTCCTGCTGGGCAAGACCACGGTCGGCTCCAACTGCGCCCTGGGTCCCTGGACCCATGTGAAAAACTGCGTTATCGAAAACGGCGTGACTTTAAAGGCCAGTTTCGCGGACGCCTCATTGATCCGGCATGATACCCAGGTGGGTCCGTTTTCCCACATCCGGCCCAAGAGCGACCTGGGCCCTCACGCCCACATGGGTAACTTTTCCGAGACCAAGAACACCCGTCTGGGGGAGGGAAGCAAACTCAACCACTTGTCTTATCTTGGGGATGCAACGGTGGGAAAATCTGTTAATATCGGCGCCGGAACAATTACCTGCAACTACGACGGGATCCAGAAGTTTCCCACCGAAATCCAGGATCACGCATTCATCGGCTCAAACACGAACTTGATCGCGCCCGTGCGGATCGGAGCTCATGCTGTTGTCGGGGCGGGGTCCAGCATCACTCAGGACGTTCCTGAGTGGGCGCTGGCGGTAGAACGCGGCAAGACTTTAATCAAGAGCGGTTGGGCCAAGGCCAAATTCGCCAACAAGAAGAAAGGGAAGAAACGTTGAACGACCTCAAGCTATTCGCCGGGAATGCCAACCCGGCACTCGCGAAAGCCGTTGCCAAATACATGCGGGTCCCTCTCGGGAAGGCGCATGTCGGCCGTTTTCCCGACGGCGAGTGCCAGATCCAGATTCTTGAGAACGCGCGCGGCTGCGACTGCTTCATTCTCCAGCCCACCAGCGAGCCGGCCAACGACAATTTGATGGAGCTGCTGCTCCTGATCGACGCGCTTCGCCGCGCCAGCGCTCAGCGCATCACCGCCGTCGTTCCCTATTTCGGTTATGGCCGCCAGGATCGCAAGGCGCAGCCGCGGGTTCCGATTTCCAGCAAACTGGTGTCGAACCTCATCACTGTCGCCGGCGCGGACCGCGTCCTCACTCTGGACCTGCACGCGGGCCAGATTCAGGGCTTCTTTGACATCCCGGTGGACCATCTGTACGCCAATCCCGTTTTCATTGATTTTTTCAAGAAGAAGAAGCTGAAGAACGTCGTGGTCGTTTCTCCGGATGCGGGCGGCGTGGAACGCGCCCGGGCTTTCGCGAAACGCCTGAACTACGACCTCGCCATCATTGACAAGCGCCGCACGTCGCCCACCGACGCCGACATCATGCATGTCGTCGGTGAAGTCGAAGGCCGCACCGCGCTCATTTACGACGACATGGTGGATACGGCGGGAACCCTTTGTAAGGCCGCGAAGGCGCTCATGGGCGTCGGCGCCAAAGAAGTTTGGGCGGCCGCGGCCCACGGCGTGCTCGCCGGCCCCGCCATCGAGCGGATAGAAAGTTCTCCGATCAAGGAACTGGTGATCACCGATTCCATTTCCGCGAACGGGAAAAAGTCCGACAAGGTGAAGTACCTGTCGGTCGCGCCGCTTCTCGGCGATGCCATCAACCGCATTCACGACGAGCGCTCCATCAGCGCGCTCTTCGTTTAGATTTAATCTGCAGGAGGACTTATGCAACGCGTAGAACTAGAAGTGAAACCCCGGGATCTCGGTGAAAAGACCGTGACCCGCAACCTGAGCCAGCTCCGCAAGGAAGGCTGGATTCCCGGAACCCTGTACGGACATGGCGAGCCCGTCTCGATCGCCGTCAGCTACCGGACGCTTGAAAAAGCGGTGCACAGCACGAAAGCCGGCCTGAACGCCCTCTTCAATGTGAAAGCGCCTGGTGAAACCACCGTCGCCGTCATCAAGGAAGTTCAGCGTCACTATCTCCGCCAGAACCCGCTTCATGTCGACTTCCTTCGCATCAACATGAACGAGAAGCTCGAAGTCACCGTGCCGGTTCACGCCGTCGGCGATTCTCCGGGCGTCAAGAATTCGGGTGGTATCCTGGAATTCATTACCCGCGAAATCCGCGTGAAGTGTCTGCCGGACGACATCCCGGCCTCGATCGACGTCGATGCCACGAAGCTTGAACTCGGCGACGAAGTCAAGGTGAAGGGTCTCCCGGAGCTGAAAGGCGTCGAGTACCTCACTCCGGCTGAAACCATCGTTGTTCACATCGTCGCTCCGAAAGTGGAAGAAGTCGTTCCGACTCCGGCCGAAGCCGCTGCCGCCGCTGCTGGCGCCGCCGCCGCTGGTCCGGAAGTCATCGCGAAGGGCAAGAAAGACGAAGAAGGCGCCGCCGCAACTGCCGCTGGTGGGAAAGCTCCCGCCGCCGGTGGAAAGGCTGCTGCCCCCGCCGCGAAGAAGGACGAGAAGAAGAAGTAAAGCGACTCCTTGGAGCGTTCCACGCGCGTCGTTGTCGGTCTCGGGAATCCTGGCCAGAAGTACCAGGGGACCCGCCACAACATCGGTCGGGATTTCATCGATCACGTCGCGAAGGAACACCAGACAGAGTTTTCAGAACGTCGGCAGGCGGAAGTTATCCGCCTGCCGACTTTTTTTGGCCTCGACCTTCCCAAACCCGTCGCCTTCGCGAAGCTTGAGTGCTACATGAACACGTCAGGCCCCGCCATTCAGGGCCTTCTGGCCAAGGAAGGCGCGAAGATTGAAGAGACGCTGGTCATCGTCGATGAATTCATGATTCCCTTCGGAGCGCTTCGCCTCCGTGGCGAAGGATCCGCCGGCGGTCACAATGGCCTCAAATCCATCATCGAGACGTTCGGCACCCAGGTGTTTCCGCGGCTTCGCGTGGGCGTCGGACCATTGCCGATGGAAGGTGATCCGGCGGATTTCGTCCTGGGTCGCTTCACGGGGGCCGAGCGTGAAAACTTCCAGAAGCTTTTCGGGGTGATGGCCACTGCTCTGAAACACATCCTGACGGAAGATGTGGCGCGCGCCATGAACACCGTCAACAAGGTCCATTTCTGAAAAAATCCCCGCTCGTTCCCATTGCCCTCATCGTCGCCGTAGACATTCTCGCGCTGACGATTATCATTCCGCTGCTTCCCATATACGCGGAACGCATGGGCGCCAGTGCGTTCCAGGCCGGCCTGCTGATCTCCGTGTACGGCGTCTGCCAGTTGATCGCGGGACCTCTTCTCGGCCAGTTGTCGGACCGGATCGGTCGGAAGCCTGTGCTCCTGGTCAGTCAGATGGGCACGTTCGGGGGGCTCCTTGTCTTGGGGTTCGCCCAGGCGCTTCCTCTCGTTTTCCTTTCGCGCATCATCGACGGCCTCACGGCCGGGAATCTGTCGGTGGCGCAGGCCTACATCGCGGACGTGACCGAGCCTGAGAACCGGGCGCGCGCGTTCGGCATCATCGGCATCTCGTTCGGGTTCGGATTCCTCGTCGGCCCCGGACTCTCGGGCTTTCTGGCGCGCTATGGCTATCAGGTCCCGATTTTCTGCGCGGCCGGTCTGTCGCTGATCAGCATCCTGACCACCGCCACGCTGCTCCCGGGACGGAATGAGTCGGCGGGTCCGTTGCCGACCTCGGCGCGGAAGATGCCCATGCGGATCCTGATTGATTCATTGCGAAAGCCCGTTCTGTCGCCCCTTCTCTGGCAATTCTTCATGTTCACGTTCACGTTTTCTCTGTTCATGTCCGGCTTCGCGCTGTTTGCCGAGCGGCGATTCACCTACAAAGGCGTTCCGTTTGATCTCCAGCACATCGGCTATATCTACGCGTTCATGGGGTTTGTCGGCATCATGATTCAGGGGGGCCTGGTCGGCCGCCTCGTGAAGCGTTTCGGGGAGGCCAAGCTCATCACGGCGGGTTTTGTCTGCATGGCGTTCGCCAGCGTGGGGCTGTCACAGTCCCATGAAATTCCTGAGCTGCTGGTCTGTATCGTTTTGTTGGGCCTCGGGACCGCCATCGTTCGGCCGTCGCTGACGAGCCGGGTTACCCAGAGCGTCGCCCGGAACGAAGCCGGGGGCGCGATCGGCCTCACGCAGGGACTGATGTCGTTCTCCCAGATCACGGCTCCCGCCCTGGGCGGCCTGCTGATTCAGCACGGTCACCTGGCCGGATGGGCCCTGACCGGGGGAGTTTTCAGCCTCTTCGGTCTGGCCATCGCGCGAACGTCAGCCCGGGGCTGATTTTTGGCATAATCGCCCCCGGTCGGAGATCCCGTTTCCGACGATGTTCCTGCTCCGGAGAGCACTGATTCATGGCCGAGAAAAAATCCCCTTTTGTCCATCTGCACAACCATTCGGAGTACAGCCTCCTGGATGGCGCCGCGCGTCTGACCGATGACAAGGGAAAGCCCTCCGAATTCATCCAGACCATGGCGAAGATGGGCTATCCCGCCCTCGCGCTGACCGACCACGGGAACCTGTTCGGCGCGGTCGAGTTCTACAAGGCCTGCAAAGACGTCGGCATCAAACCCATCATCGGCATGGAAGCGTATATCTCGCCGACGAACCGGTTCGACAAGGAACAAAGACTCGGCGAGGCGTCCTACCACATCACCCTGATCGCTCAGACGCAGAAGGGCTATGAGAATCTTCTGAAGCTCTCCTCGATCGCCTACCTCGAGGGATTCCACTACAAGCCGCGCATCGACAAGGAAGTTCTCGCGCGCCATTCTGAAGGGCTTGTCGGCCTCTCGGGCTGCCTGAAAGGCGAGATCTCCTCCGCCCTTCGCAACAACGACGAGCCGGGCGCCGTGAAACTTCTGGGCGACTACCGCTCGATCTTCGGCGAAAAGAATTTCTACATCGAGATCATGGACCACGGCCTGGCGCTGCAGGCGGACGTGAACCCGAAGCTGTTCGACCTCGCCAAGAAGATGAACGCGCCGCTCGTCGGCACCAACGACTGCCATTACTTCCGGAAAGAAGACCACTTCGCGCATGACGTCGTGCTCTGCATCGGCACCGGCAAGAAGCTCACCGACGAGAAACGCATGAAATACGGCGCCTCGGAGTTCTATTACAAGTCGCCGGAGGAAATGGCCAAGAAGTTCGCGGACATCCCGCAGGCGCTGCAGTCGACGCTGGATATTTCTGAAAAGTGCGAACTCAAAATGACGTTCGACCAGCTCATGCTGCCGCGCTATGACGTTCCGGCGGGAAAAACCCCCGAGTCATACCTGAAAGAGCTCTGCCTCGAAGGCCTGAAGAAGCGCATGGGCGGCTTGCCGGACGCCTACGTGCAGCGTCTCGAGATGGAACTGGGCGTCATCAACAAGATGGGCTTCGCGCCGTACTTCCTGATCGTCTGGGACTTCATTGCTTTCGCGCGAAAGAACGGCATCCCTGTCGGGCCCGGCCGCGGATCCGGCGCCGGAGCGCTCACCGCCTACACGCTTTTTATTACTGCGATCGATCCCATCAAGAACGGCCTTCTGTTCGAGCGCTTCCTGAATCCGGACCGCCGCTCGATGCCCGACCTCGACATCGACTTTTCCGACGACGGGCGCGACCGCGTCATCCAGTACGTTCGCCAGAAGTACGGCGAGAGCTGCGTGGCGCAGATCATCACCTACGGATCGATGCTGGCCCGCGGCGTCGTGCGCGACGTCGGCCGTGTGCTCGATATGCCGCTCCAGGAAGTCGACAAGATTTCGTCGCTCATCCCGAAGCAGCTCGGCATCACCATCGCCGATGCGCTGGAAAGCGTTCCCGAACTGAAGCAGCTCTACAAGATCGATCCGAATGTGAAGAAGCTTCTCGATCTCTCCCGCCAGCTGGAGGGACTCAAGCGCCACACCGGAGTCCATGCCGCCGGAACCGTCATCGCGCCCGGCGACATCACGGCGTACGTGCCGTTGTCCAAGAACAACAAGGACATCGTGACCACGCAGTTCGACGGTGAAACACTGGCGAAGATGGGCCTTCTGAAAGTCGACTTCCTCGGCCTTCGAACGCTGTCGGTGATCCGCGACGCGGTTAATCTCGTGAAAGCGCGCTATCAGCCGGATTTCGACATCGACACGATCGTGGTCGACGACGCGAAGACCTACAAGCTCCTCTGTCGCGCCGATGTGTCCGGCGTGTTCCAGTTGGAATCGTCCGGCATGCGGGATCTTCTCCGGAAGATGAAGCCGGCGAACCTGTCCGACGTCACCGCGCTCATCTCGCTCTATCGACCCGGTCCGATGGGATCGGGCATGCTCGATGACTTCGTCGCCCGCAAGGACGACCCGACCAAGATAAAATTTGACCACCCGCTCATGCAGCCAATTCTTCAGGAGACCTACGGCATCATGGTCTACCAGGAACAGGTCATGCAGATTTCGCGCGCGCTGGCGGACTTCACGCCCGGGGAAGCCGACGGTCTTCGCAAGGCCATGGGCAAGAAGATCATGGAGGAGCTGGAAAAACAGCGCTCCAAGTTCGTCGATGGCTGCCTGAAGAAGCTCATCAAAAAGGAAGTCGCGAACCACGTGTTCGACCTGATGGCGAAGTTCGGCGGGTACGGCTTCAACAAGAGCCACGCGTCCGCCTACGGCCTCGTCTCCTACCAGACCGCGTTCCTGAAAGCGAATTTCGGCGTCGAATACATGGCGGCGCTCTGCACGAGTGAAATTGGACATTCATCGACGGCGGGAAAAGAAGCGGAATCGAAGCTCGTCGGCTATCTGCGCGACTGCGACGAAATGGGCATCGACGTGCTTCCCCCGAACGTGCAGATTTCGGAATCGAGTTTTATCGTCGAGAGCAAGCCGGGCGCGGCCAAGCCGCAGATCCGCTTTGGATTGCTTGCGCTGAAGAACGTCGGCATCGGTGCCGTCGAATCCATCGTCAACGCGCGCAAGGACGGACCGTTTGCGTCGCTTCACGATCTCTGCGCCCGCATCGACACGCGGCTCGCGAACAAACGCGTCGTGGAGTCGCTTGTGAAGGCGGGCGCCCTCGATTGCCTGCTTCCGCTTCCCAAAGCGCAGACGCGTCCGCGCCTTCTGGAAATTCTGGATGACGCGATCGCCGCCGGCTCCAAGATGAAGGCCGACGCCGACTTCGCGCAGGAATCGCTGTTTGGAGAAGTCGAGATCAAGGCCATGAGCAAGGGCCCGGTTCGCGACATCCGGTCCAACGCCGAGTGGACGATGGAAGAGGTTCTCGCCGGGGAAAAGGAAGTCCTCGGCCTATATCTGTCTGGCCATCCGTTGAAAAGATTTGAAGCGGAGATGGGCACCTACACGACGTGCACGCTGGGACGCCTTCCGGATCAGGGAACCGTTCGCGTGGCAGGGCACATTCTTTCCGTGCGGCGCATGACCACCAAGAAAGGAAACCTGATGGCGCGTTTCATTCTGGAAGATCTGGACAGCGAAGCCGAGATCACGATTTTTCCGAAGGCGCTGACACCCGAAGTCAACGAGCTTCTCGTTCCGGGTTCGATGGTTGCCGTGAAGGGCCAGGTGGAAAACCGCGATCAAGGCGGCCGGCAGGTGCTGCTCGAAGAGATCTTGTCATTCAAGGCTGCGCGGGACCGGTTCATTCGCCTTCTCACCATTACCGTGCCGGAAACCGCGGATGACGCCTACTTCCAGAAGCTGAGTGAGGTCCTCGCGCGGCACCCCGGTATCTGCAAGGTAAACCTTTTGTTTGAACGCGCCGGCGAAGAGCGCAGCCTCATCGAAACCAACAAGGGCATCAAGCCCGGTGACGCGTTCCTCGAAGATCTTCTGAAGGTTGTGGCGTCTAACGCCTGGTCCTTCGGAAAGCCCATCGCCGCTCCGCCGCCCGCGCCCCGCCCGCCCGTCGAAGAGCCAGAAATCGCAATGGCCGACTAAGCCTCTCGCCGAGGTCTTGGTTTCAATCGGGAAAATTAGAAGACTACGTCATGTCTATTCCGGAATCAGTGGAGGATTTTTGTCGCAGATACTCGTAGCGGATGATGAAGACGGACTTCTCGAGATGATTGTGTTTACACTCGAGGCCGCCGGACACAAGGTTGATTCCGCCAAGAACGGCCGAGTCGCGGTGGAGCTGGCGAAAAGAAACAGATACGACGTGGTTGTGATGGACGTCATGATGCCGTTCATGGACGGGTACCATGCCTGCGCGGAGATCATCCAGGGCACGGTCAATCCGCCCCCGGTTCTCCTTCTGACGTCCCGGGATTACGGCCAGGATGAGGTGGCCGTGAAGGGCAGCGGAGCCACCGCGTTCCTGAGCAAGCCTTTCGAGGTCTCCGAGCTCCTCAAGGTTGTTCAGGAGATGATCGAAAGCGATTGATTTCAAGGTCGTTTCGAGCATTTTCCCCGCCTTGACCATGGGGGGGAAACCTGTTAGCATCCCGGCGCTCACCCAAACATAAAAACCATGAAAAAACACGTATTTGCAGCTCGTCTTTCCCTTTTGACCCTGGCGCTTGTTGTTGCACACGGAGTCAATGCCGCCGAGCCACTGGCCCGCGCCCGTGACATCCAGGTCATCGACATTCCCACCGCGGACGTGATCGACCATTACGGTTACAACGTCAACTTCCGCTTCGGCAGCGAAGGCGCCCTTCAGACCAAGGCCACTTTTGGGGTTTTCCCGCGTCTCAATCTCGGCTTCGGCCTGGATGGAGAACATGTCCTCGGCACCGGCGACTCCCGCCTGAACCGTCCCACCCTGAATGTGAAATTCCGCGCATTCGACGGCACGCAGGTTCTCCCCGCGCTCGCCATCGGATTCGACGGACAGGGTTATGTCTGGAACAAGGCGATCGATGAATACGAGCAGCGAGAGAAGGGTCTCTACGCGGTCGCGTCCCATGAGATTGGCGTTCCGGACCTGTTCCTTCATGTCGGCGTGAACCACTTTGATTTCGACCACGGAGATTCCACCCGCGGATTTGTGGGAATGAATTACACCATCGATCAGATCGTCGGCCTGATGGTGGAACTGGACCATGCGACTTTCTGGCGTGAGCGCCGCGTTAATTTTGGCGCGAAGTATTACGTGACGCCAGTGTTCACCGTCGATGCGATCGGCCGGAACATCCCGGATCCTGAATTCCCCGGCAGTCACCACCGCGAAACCGAACGGATTGTGCGTCTCAGCTATACGGGAGCCTTCTAGTCAGCGTTTTGTGAGCCATTCAATTTATGGGCGACGACATGCTTCTTGAATTTGAAAAGCCGGTAACCGAACTTGAGTCCAAACTCAAGGATCTGGAAGCGCGCCGCTCCAGTGGTGAGGCCGACGTCGTCAATGAAATCAAGGCGCTCCAGGCGAAGTATCAGGACCTGAAGCAGAAGGTTTACAAGAACCTCACCCCCTGGCAGCGCGTGCAACTGGCGCGGCACCCCAAGCGCCCTTACTTTGGCGACTATGTCCCGCGCTTGTTCGACGATTTCATGGAATTGAAAGGCGACCGGTCATTCGGCGACGACGCCGCGCTGCTCGGTGGCCTCGCGACGTTCGAAGGCAAACCCGTCGTCATCATCGGGCACAAGAAAGGGCGCACGCTGCAGGAAGCCCTGGAACAGAATTTTGGAATGCCGCACCCGGAAGGCTACCGCAAGGCCCTTCGCCTCATGGAACTCGCGGAACGGTTCAATTTGCCCGTCCTCTCATTCGTCGACACGGCGGGCGCCTATCCCGGCATTGGCGCGGAAGAACGCGGACAGGCCGAAGCGATTGCGCGGAACTTGAGAGAAATGGCAGGACTGAAGACGCCCATCGTCGTCACGATCATCGGCGAAGGCGGATCGGGCGGCGCGCTGGCCATTGCGGTGGGCGATGCCATTCTCATGCTTGAAAACGCATGGTATTCCGTAATTTCTCCTGAGGGTTGCGCCGCCATTCTTTTCCACGACGCCACCAAAGCGGAGCTCGCGGCCAAGTCGCTGAAGATCACCGCGGACGACCTGAAAGGCTTCGGGATCATTGATGAAATCGTTCCGGAACCGGTCGGCGGTGCCCAGCGCGATCCGGATATCACGGCGAGCAATCTGAAACAGGCCATTTCACGCCAACTCAAGGAACTGACCAGCCTTTCAATCGACACCCTTCTGGCAAGGCGTTTTGAAAAATTTCGTAGTATGGGCGCCTGGCAGGACAAGTCAGCGCCCGCCGTTCCCCGCCGAACGAAGAAGAAGCAATCCTAATCAGCCCCGCGCTGTTCCGCTTCAGCTTTCATCCCCGGCGTTTCCGTTTTCTAATTATTCGTCTCAAACAAGGAGATCAAAGATCATGGCGTTAGACATCGAGGCGCTTCTCGGCGCGGACAAGTCCCTTCTCACCCACACCTGCAAGGGCATTCCGAAAGAGACACTTCACCTCCCCGGTCCGGACTATGTTTCGAATTCCTACGGCCTGTCCGACCGTCACCCCCAAGTTCTTCGCAGCCTTGAGTCGCTCTTCCACCACGGCCGTCTCGCCGGCACCGGGTACCTCTCGATTCTTCCGGTCGACCAGGGCATCGAACACTCGGCCGCCGCGTCGTTCGCGCCGAACCCGATCTACTTCGACGGCGAGAACATCGTGAAGCTCGCGATCGAAGGCGGCTGCAACGCCGTCGCCTCCACCTTCGGCGTTCTGGGATCCGTGGCGCGCAAATACGCCCACAAGATCCCGTTCATCGCGAAGATCAACCACAACGAAATTCTTTCCTACCCGAACACCTACGACGAGACCATGTATGGTTCCGTGAAGATGGCCTACGACATGGGCTGCGCCGCCATCGGCGCGACGATCTATTTCGGATCGGCCGAGTCCCGCCGTCAGATCATTGAAGTCAGCAACGCCTTCCAGCAGGCGCACGAGCTCGGCATGGCCACCATCCTCTGGTGCTACACCCGCAACTCTGCCTTCAAGACCAAGGAAAAGGACTACCACGTTTCTGCCGACCTGACGGGTCAGGCCAACCATCTTGGCGTTACCATTCAGGCTGACATCATCAAGCAGAAGCTGCCCGAGAACAACGGCGGCTACAACGCAATCCCGGGCTTCGGCAAGACCGACAAGCGCGTTTACTCGACGCTGACCACGGACAACCCGATCGACCTCACCCGCTATCAGGTTCTCAACTGCTACTCCGGCCGCGCTGGTCTCATCAATT
>JAYTIE010000189.1:0-25736 GCA_043732015.1 Elusimicrobiota bacterium
TGGCCGGCCTTGCCTGCGGAGCGACTGCAATGGTGGGCATCGAACTGGTCTGTGTCTATGAAAGTCCCACGCACCTGCTCGTCTGGCACGTTGTTCCCGTCATCGGACTGACCGTTGTCGGAGCCCTTCTCGGCCCCAAGCTGCTCGCATCCCCGAAACAAACCTGAAGGCGCCCTAACGCGGCTCGGGATTTTCTCCCGTTCCAGCTCCCTCCGCTGTTTTGTTCGTCTGGACAACTTCAATTTCGGGAGATAAGTTGACTGGGCGATTAGAACACCGCTGCGAGGGAGGCACCCCGTGACCCACGGTTCGTATCATTACTGCATCAACGCGTCCAATGCGATCGAGTTCGTGAATGAAGAATTCCTCACGTTCGCCCGAGACAACGGCCTGCCGGCCGCGACGGCTTCCGATTACGTCGGCCGGAATCTCTTCGATTTTATCTCGGGACGCGAAGCCCGTCAGCTTTATGAGGCTCTTTTCGAGAAGGTGCGGCGCGAGAATCGCCGGTTCTCGATCCCGTTCCGCTGCGACAGCCCCACCGTTAGCCGCCGGCTGAGAATGGATCTCAGCTGCCTGAGTGGGGGCGGTGTATCGATGCAGGTGCGCACGGAGAGTGAAGTGGTACGGCCGGCGGTCAATATATTGTCCCCATCCGTCGAGCGCAGCGCTCGGATTGCTGTCATATGCAGCTGGTGCAAGAGCGTTCGGGCGGACTCCGCCTGGGTGCCGGTGGAGGACGCGGCCATCGCTCTCGGTCTCTTCGGGGATTCGCGTCCGCCGCTTCTCTCTCACGGCATCTGCGACGCTTGTGAGGAAGTCATGCTCGCCACGCTCTCGGAAGGAAAGGCCCGCGCCGCCTGATTCCCATCTCCATCTGAAAAACACGAGCCCCGGATCTTGCGATCCGGGGCTCGTGTTTTGCGCGGAACAGGAATCCGTGGAGGGCGCCACTGATTCCCGAATATTGAAATTATCGGGATCCCAGGTCGATGCGGATTGTTGTGTTCGTTTTCCGGTCGTACCGGAGGGAGCGGACGTGCTCTCCCTTTGAAAGATCCGAGAGGGCCGCCGGGCGGCCGGTGCGAAGCACCCTGGTGTCGGGAGCGAGCGTGAATTTCTTGGTCCCGGCCAGGGTCTTGAGCGCAATCTGGCCTCCTGGGACATCCACGGTCTCGATGATTCCGGCCACCTTTCCGCGCTCGGCTTGTGTGTGGGGGGAGACGGGAACCGCTTCCGCTCCGTGGGCGCTTGCCAGGCTCAGCGCGGCCACTGTCACGAATCCCGTCAGAAAAGATGTTCTCATGCCTTTCATACGGTTCAGCGGACCGGTTTCTTTGGAGGAAGTTTCAGGTCAGGGTTTCTGGAAGGAACGGGAAATGTCCTGCAGCAGATCGCGGCTGACGTCCCCCATCAGCGTGTAATGGCGTTGGCTCTGGTTCCAGGAGAAAAATTCAAGCATGCCATTCCGGTCCAGCGCGCCGCCCTTGGATCCCTTCGGCCCGCGGGTCGCGTGCTCGGTCTGGAACAGCGACAGAACGCAGAGCCCGTCGGTATATCGCAACTGATGGACGGTTCCGCCTTTCACCTGCATGAAATCGGCGCTTTCAAAAATGAATCCGTCCCGGAGGCTCTGGGGAACCGGGCCGGCGAAGCGGCCGTCCTTGTCCAGGTCTTCCTTGGAGAGAAAATCAAGCTGCAGCGGATGTTCTTCCTTGGGCTCGGTGGCCGGATCAATCGTCACCACCGGCGCCGCCTGGTCCCCGGCCTCCCATGACGTGAACTTGACGTAGCGGGACACCATCGCCACCCCGGTTGCCGGGTGAACGCGCCGGATCTCGAGGATCACGCCGGTTTTCTTGTCCACCCAGATCTTCTCCAGGGGTTTTCCGCTGGTTTTCGGTTTCAGGATGACGAGCTGGCACGCGTGTCCCGCGACGGTGTCATGGGCTCCCAGCGTGATGTCGTAGTTCGACAGGAGAAGATTCCATTCCTGTTCTTCCGAGATTTTCTTGGCCGTCGATTTAAGCGCGTCGCCGCTGAAGCTTCGCGCCGGCGACACGATCTGCAGCTGGTCGGAATCTCCGTCGGTTGTCATTTCCCGGTCAACGCGTCCGTTGGGAAGCAGGAACTGCCAGCGCGTCCGGTTCGGCGGATTGAAAACGATGTGAACCTCTTCAGCGGTTGTCGCGCGGGAATGCCAGTAGGTCACTGAAATGGTTCCTTCGAAGGGAACGGTGGGAAGAGCCAGCGCGCGGTGAAGCACTTCCTGCGCGGCAGGTTCGGCCGCGAAGGCCGCGCCCGCTCCGGCGACCACGAGAGCGATGAAGAGGGCGGGTTTAATCTTCCTGCGCATTGTAATTCACGAGCTGCGCCGACAGGTTGCAGTGCGCCGGGTCCGCGTTCGGTACAAGACTTTCGGCCTGATAGCGCATGTGCGCGGCGACGAGCGGCTCGAGATCGATCAGATCGTTTCGGGTGCGGATGTGATGCGCGAACAGCCCGGCGATTGTGACCGCGACGGCAGCGAACGCGCTGACGGGTTTCCAGGAGAACGGCGGCAACAGGAACGACCAGAGATTGCGACGGGGTTGAGGCGCGTCCAGGAATGCATGATTGAGGCTGCGCATCAGTGCCGGCGGCGCGGCATTTTTTTTCATTCCCGCGAGACCGGCCTTCAGGGACCGAAGTTCGCTCAATTCCTTCTGGCAGAGCGCGCACTTGTCCAGGTGGGCGGAAGCCTGGCGGGTGGCGGCGTCGGGCGGGCGGCCATCCAGAAAAGCGGAAAGCTCGGATGAGATATGTTCAGTCATATTCGTTGACCACCTTTCCTGTGTCCCGGGATTTCAGCTCACGTTTCAGGAGCAGCCGGCCCTGATGGATTCGCGACGCCACGGTCCCCATGGGAACGTCCATGATTCCGGCGATTTCCTCGTAATTCATTCCTTCGATGTCGCAGAGAATAATGGCCATCCGGTAGTGCGGTTGAAGCTTCATCAACGCGGCTTGCAAGATGTCTTTCCGTTCACCGTCCAGAAGTGTATCGAGGGGCGCCGGATCCGTTCCGGGAAGGATCTCTTCCCACGGCGCTTCCCGTTCCGTTGGCGTCGGCGCGTCCAGCGAGATCACGTGCTTCCGGTCGTAGCGCCGCATCGCATCAAGAAAAACGTTCTTCAGGATTCGCATGATCCACGCCTCGAACGGGCGGCTGGGATCGTACCGGTCCCGGTGCTCGAATCCCCGCAGGAAAGCTTCCTGGACGAGGTCGTGCGCGTCCTGCTCGTTGCCCGAAAGCCGAAGGGCGAAATTGTAGGCCTTGTCCGCGCATCGCCTCAAAAGCGCTTCGTAATCAAGAGGCGATTCGTTCGTCGCGGAGGGCGTGGTCCGGTCTGTCATTCTTCACCCGCGGTGAGACGTTCACGAATACTACGCATGGACGGGGGGCTTTCTTCGCGGTTCTCCGGCGGTCCAAGACCGCATGGACAGGTTTCCGAAATGGAATCCCTCGTACAGCGGCTCGACGGAATCTCCTCGGGCGGCCGCCGCCACGAAAAAAATGGGATCGAAATGGTCCTGGTCCGGAACGGCCATCGAAGCGTGAGGTGCTCTCTGCCGGTAGTCCGCGAGTTCAAGGAGATCGTGCCGGCGGATCCGGCCCCAGACCCAGGCGTCGAACTGCTGAGCCCAGTCCTGAACGGGCGCGTCCTTCACGCCGAACACGGCGCGCCGCAAATTGTGGGTCACGTTCCCGCTGCCCATCAGCAGAATATTTTCGTCCCGCAGCGGCGCCAGCGCCAGGCCTGCCTTGATCAGTTTCGCGGGATCCGACGGCACCGGAACGCTGATCTGCACGACCGGAATATCGGCCGCGGGGCGAAGGCGGTGAAGCGGCACCCACGTGCCGTGATCGAGACCGCGGTGATCGTCCAGCTCGGCGAGAATGCTGGCTTTTCTGAGACGGAACGCGATGTCCGCCGCGAGCGCGGGGCTTCCTGGCGCGGGATAGGTCATTTCGTGCAGCGCGTCGGGGAATCCACCGAAGTCGTGAATCGTTTCGGGCTGCGGCGCCGCGGTTACGCGGAGCGGGCCGGACGCGGTCCAGTGCGCTGACACCACAACGATCGCGCGCGGCGCGGGAAGCGCGGCGCCCCAGCGTTCAACGGCGTCGGTGTAGGCGTCGGTCTCCAGCGCTTCCATGGGTGATCCGTGGCCAAGAAATAAAACGGGCATTCGTTCATTCATGTTTGATCCAACGCGATGAAAGGCCGGAAAGGTTCCGATTGTCCTCGAAGAGAATGCCATAATTCCGCGCGCCCCCAATTTCCGGCGTTATCTTTGACCACTGAGAGGCTCCCATGAGGACGTTCGATCTGTACCACCCGGCCGGCACGAAGTCGCAAGGATTCTTTGAAGCGCCGGTCGCTGAGGGCTCGATGATCTGGATCGAGAAGGGCGGATTCCATGATGGGTATTTCCGCGAGCGGCAGACGAAGGATCTGATCGAGATGGCGATCCTTCCCAACGGCATCGCGGGTCTTCCGCGCGAAGCGACCGCTTTCGAGAATGTTCTCTTTCTTGAGGCCGAGGTTCTTGAGCCGAAGGAAGACAGCGCAAAGATCATTGTCCGTTCCGTGACGACGCTCGGAGAATGGGCGCGTGGCGCTCACACCCTCGGGAAGGACAACGTCCAGGCCATTCCGGAAACGTCCCGCCCTCAGGCGAACGTAATGGACCCGCTTCTCGCGGCGTCCCGCTCGAACGAGGGGGTCGTCTGGGTTTCCGACGCAGCGCCGTCCGATCCCGCGTCGCCGTCCGCCGTTTACCTGTTCAAGTGCGACTTCGACAAACGCTGTCTGGTCCTGACCTCCAGCGCCGCCGCTTCCTTCCTCGTCAAACTCTAAAAAGACTTCCGGCAAAAAAAAGCGCCGGTCCAGCTCAGCTGGACCGGCGCAATTTTTGCATGTCTATTAACTGTAAGAGACGCTGATCCGGCAGTGCAACTGTGTCCCGCACGTGTCGGTAGAGCCGGCGAACAGAGCCATCGGACACCGGGCGCTTCCTTCCGACTGCGGAAGGTTGTTTCGCACCACGTTGTCTACCTTTCCGGCCAGATCCATCGTTCCGTTCCCGCAGCGTCCCGGGCAGGGAGCTGAGAGGTCGAGAGCGTCGTCGGGCGAGAAGGTTCTCGTTTCCGTCGACAGGATGTGGCCATCCGGGCTGATGAACTCGAGGTCTACGACCAGCTCGGCGACGGAGGGAAATACCGTTCCGAGTGGAGCGCGGCTGCGGTCAGCCATTCCCCGAGCGACACGTTCTTGATTCTTGTTCGGGCCTTTCTTTTTGCGTTTCTTGAAATAAGGCATGCCGGGACTGGATTACCAGCGTCCGCCGCCGCCGCGACCACCTCGGTCGCCGCCGCCACGGTCACCACCCCAGTCTCCACCACCACCGCCGCGTCCACCGCGGTCTCCGCCGCCGTATCCTCCACCACCGCCGCCTCCTCCACCGCCGCCGCCCCGATTTTCCATCGGGCGAGCTTCATTGACGGTGATGTTACGGCCCCCGACGCTGGCCCCATTCATTGCCGCGATCGCGGCCTGAGCTTCAGTGTCAGTGGGCATTTCGATGAATCCGAAACCGCGTGAACGACCGGTTTCGCGATCCAGGATGACTTTCGAGCTGGTCACCTTTCCGTGGGCGGAAAACAGCTGGTGCAGCTCATCCTCTGTTGTGGAGAAAGGAAGGCTTCCGACAAACAACTTCATGAACGACTCCTTGCGCTTCTTTAATTGGTCAGGTTGTCTGCGGATCCTCGGCCGAAGCTGAATAGCCTCTTTGGTGGGGTATCGGGGCAATCTGACAGGCTTTAGCCTGACAAAGCCGGGTGGCCGAAGTCAAGGTAGACGTTCTCGCGGGAACTAAGTTCGCGGGGGTCGGTTGGAGAGTTATCTTGAACGCCTGCCCCGGGTTGTCTACGATTCGGGTCCCCTCGAAGAGAAACGTCTCATCAACCTACGTGGAAATGTCATTGAAGCTCGCAAACAAGTCAGACTGCCGGAATTTAATCCCGGGAATTCTCCTCGCGCTTCTGATCATGATGGGAATTTCTGCGTCTTCCCGGGCCGAATCCATTCTGCCGCTTGAGGATTACCTCTCTCAGGTCCGTCAGCACAACGACAATTATCGCGGATGGGCGCTGGCGCGTCAGGCGGCATTGGAGCGGGAACGGTCCAAAGACCTCATCACCAGCCCCTCGGCCTTCGCGAATGCCAGATTCTCGAGGGATGAGAAGCTTCCCACGTTCCCTGTCTTCTCCTACGACCGCTATGACACCCGGAATTACTCGGCGGGCGTTCAGGGCCGGAGCCGGTTCGGCCTGGCGGCGAAACTGTCCTATGAGATGGACTACACCGATTACGTCGGGGTATCGGACCCGGCCTTCGCGCGTGTGCCTCTTTCCTTTTATGATGCGCGGCCGGTCCTCGAACTGACCCAGTCCCTTTGGCAGAACGCCGGTGGCCGGGCCACCCGCGCTTCGATCGATGCCGCCGAGGCGGAATCACGCGCCGCCGCGCGCTCCGCCGAGGCCCAGATGCGCCTCATTCTGTCCGACGCGGAATCCGCCTATAGCCAGCTTCAGGTCGCCCGCGAGGCGGTCGAGGTTCAGGAGTCGGCGCTGAGGAGCGCGCAGGCCATCTATGACTATTCTTCCCGCCAAACCCGCCGGAACCTGGCGGATGAAGCCGATTCGCTCCAGAGCGAGGCGTTGCTGGAATCCCGGCGTCTCGAATTGAAGATCGCGAAGGACGACGAACGCGCGGCCCTCCGGCGTCTGAATGGGCTCCGCACCTCTCCGTCCGAAACCACGGCGGATGCGCTGACGCCGCTCGACTGGAACGCCCTCACCGTCTCCGCGTGGCCCACGTCGGGTCGCCGCGCCGAGGTGCTGGCGGCGGAGGAAGAAGAGCGGCTCGCCGCCGCCAACGCCCTTCTGCACGCGGATCAACGCCTCCCAGTTCTCGAAGCCTACGGTTCCTATGCGTTGAACGGGCGCGATTCCGGATTCAACGGCGCTCTCTCTGATTCCTATTCGGCGAACCGGCCCACGGCCACGGCGGGTCTCCGGTTTTCAGTGCCTCTCGACTTTGGCGCGGTCGCTTCCACACGCCGCGGCCTGCAGCGGGACGCGGCCGCCACCCGTCTTCGCCTGGCGCAGAGTCTGGCCGACGAACAGGTGGAACTCCGCGATCTGAGGGAAAGCCTGGCCGATGCGCGTGAGCGGTTAAGACTGAGCCGCGTCATCGAGGCCGCGCAGAAGCGCAAGCTGGAATACGAGGGCGCCCGGCTGAAAAAGGGTCGCACGTCCACCTATCAGGTTTTGTTGTTCGAACAGGACTATTCGCAGTCTGAGCTCAACCGCGTGCGGTCGGCGCGCGATGTCCTTACCGCGGTGGCCCGTTACCGCCTTTACGTTGAAACGTCGTCGGAGTCGCGTCCATGAGTCTCGCGAACCTCTCCATCCGGCGTCCCGTCTTCATCACCTGCATCGTTTCCGTTATCCTCGTGATCGGCGGCGTCTGCCTGAAGACGCTTCCGGTCGATCTTTATCCGGATGTGACGTTCCCGGTCGTCTTCGTGCAGACGACCTACACCGGAACTGCGCCCGAAGAAATGGAAACGCTCGTCACCAAGCCGCTCGAAGAAGAGATGACCACCATCTCCGGCGTGAAGCGCCTCACCTCGAAGAGTCTTGAGGGGATCAGCCAGGTAACGATGGAGTTCGAATCGGGCGTCGACATCAAGTACGCCGAGCAGCAGGTGCGCGACAAGGTCGCCAACGCGAAAAGCCGCCTCCCCGAGGACGCAGACGATCCGATCATTCGTCGGATCGACCCGTCCGACCTTCCGATCGTCACGATTTCGGTGAACGCGGAGCTAGGCGAAGCCGAGCTCTATGACCTGGCCGACCAGGGGATCAAGCCGCGCCTTGAGCAGGTGAAGGACGTCGGTCTCGTCGAGATCGTGGGCGGGCGCAAGCGCGAGATCCGCGTCGAGCTCGACCGTGAAAAGCTCAAGGCCCGAGAGTTCGGCGTCGACCAGGTGTCGAAGCGCATTGAGTCCGCCGGCGAAAACATCCCGGGCGGCAAGGTGAGCGAAGGCGACAAGGAAACCCTTTACCGCAGCCTCGGCCAGTTCGCGAGCGTCGACGATGTCGCCAACACCGTTATCAGCCTCTACGGCAACGAAGTGCCGACGCGCGTCAAGGACCTCGGCACCGTCGTGGAGACGCTGGAGGACGAGAAATCGCGCGTTTACGTCGACGGCAAGAAGTCGCTCTTCATCCAGGTGTTCCGCCAGTCGGGCTCCAACACGGTCGCTGTGGCCGACGGGACACACAAGCTGGTCCAGAAGCTGGAAGGCGAACTGAAGAACCACACCGGCAAGCCGCAGCTCCTCGTCATTCGCGACGCGTCCCGTGAAATCCGCGACAACATCCTCGACGTCCGCGAGACGATCACGATCGGCATCGTCCTCACCATTCTCATCGTCTATCTGTTCCTCGCGAACTGGCGCTCGACGATCATCACCGGTCTGGCACTTCCGAACTCGCTGATCGGCGCGTTCATTCTCCTCGCGATAGCCGGCTTTTCAATCAACGTCGTCACCCTGATGTCTCTCAGTCTCGCCGTCGGCCTTTTGATCGACGACGCGATCGTGGTGCGTGAGAACATTTTCCGTCACCTCGAAATGGGGGAGGAACCCGTAGCGGCCGCCGAGAAGGGCACCGCCGAAGTGCAGATGGCCGTCATCGCGACGACGCTCGTCGTGATCGCCGTGTTCGCGCCGGTCGCGTTCATGAAGGGCATCATCGGCCAGTTCCTCAAATCGTTCGGCCTCACCGTGTGCTTCGCGATGGCGATCTCGTTGTTCGACGCGCTGACCGTGGGCCCGATGCTCTCCGCCTATTTCGCCGGCATCCACAAAGAGGACAAGAAGAAGGTCTCGATCTGGAAAGCGACCGTGGGTCGCCTCCTCGCGCTCTTCGACCGGTTTCAGGTCTGGCTGGAGCGCAACTACGGGCGCCTGCTGGAAAAAGGTGTGCTTCGCCATCCGATCCTGACGCTGGTCGCCGCGGTGCTCGTGTTCCTGTCGAGCTTCCTCGCGCTCGGCAAGGTGCCGTTCACGTTCTTCCCGGACGCGGGGTGGCCGGAATTGGCGGTAGACCTCGACATGCCGCCCGGCACGAACATTGAAGGAATGGCCCGCGTCGCGCTGGAGGCCGATCAGGTGATCCGCTCCAACAAGGAAATCGAACGTTCGGCTTTGACGGTCGGAAACCGCAACAACGAAGCGAACAAGGCTTCATTCTACGTCCGGCTCGTTCCGTCGAAGGACCGCACACGCTCCTCGGCGCAGATGAAGGAAATGATCCGCAAGCAGCTCGTGCCGTTCGCGTTTGCCAACCCGCGCGTCGGCGATTACGACGCCACGGGCTCGGGTCAGAGCGTGCCGTTCCTGCTGCGCATCATCGGTCAGGATTCAAAAGTTCTTGAAGACTATTCCACGCAGCTTCTGGCCGAACTGAAGAAGAATCCGGGCCTCAAGGACGTCGACACCAGCTACCGTCCCGGCAAACCGGAGTTCCAGTTCCAGCTCGACAACGAGAAGGCGCGCATCTACGGAATCAACACGAAGACGCTCGGCGACGAGATTCGCGCGGAAGTGGAAGGCGATCTGCCGGCGAAGTACCGCATCCGTGGGAACGAGTACGAAGTCCGCGTTCGCCTGAAGGAAGACCAGCGCAATCTGAAAGAGAACTTCGACCGCGTGCTGGTTCCGAATGTCAACGGCCGCCTCATCCGGCTGGCCGACATCGCCACCGCGCATGAGAAGGTGGGACCGACCGCGATCGACCGCCAGGACCGCGGGCGCTACATCCAGATTTCCGCGGCGCTGGCTCCCGGCGCTGGCCTCGGGAACGTGATGGCCGACGGCCAGAAGCTCGTCGCCGAAAAGATGCCGCTGCCGGCGGGCCTCCGTTATGCCTACGTGGGCGACGCCGAGAACTTCGCCGAGATGGCGAACAGCATGCTGGTCGCGCTCTTCTTCGCGGTCGCGTTCATCTATTTCGTGCTGGCCAGCCTGTATGAGTCCTTCATCACGCCGTTCACCATCATGCTCGCGCTGCCGTTGGCCCTCTGCGGCGCGTTCTTCGCCCTGTTCATCACCGGCCAGTCGCTGAACCTGTTCGCGCTGCTCGGCATCATCATGCTGCTGGGCGTAGCCAGCAAGAACTCCATCCTTCTCGTCGACCTCGCGCATCGCCTCATGGACGAAGGAAAAGACCGCGCGACGGCGCTCGCCGAGGCGGGCCGCACGCGCCTCAGGCCGATCCTCATGACCTCCATGGCGCTCATTGCCGGGACGCTTCCCGTCGCGATCGGCCTGAACGAAGCGTCGAAGATGCGCAGCAGCATGGGCATCGCGATCATCGGGGGTCTCATCACGTCGACACTCCTGTCGCTCGTCGTCATTCCGGCAGCATTTTTGTATATCGACCGTTTCCGGGTGTCGGTTGGAGAGCTGTTCCGGAAAGTGACGGGCGCCGCAGACCTGTCCGTTTCTCCGGGAGCGGATAATATTTCGTCAGATAAAATTCCCAACAATAAGGCAGACAAGGAGAATCATCATGAGCATTAGACTAGGCGACATCGCCCCGGATTTCGAGCAGGACTCGACCGAGGGAAAAATCTCGTTCCACCAGTGGAGCGAAGGCAAATGGGTGGTTCTCTTCTCGCACCCGAAAGACTACACCCCGGTTTGCACCACCGAGCTCGGCAGCGTCGCGCGCCTGAAGCCTGAGTGGGACAAGCGCAACGTGAAGCCGATCGGCCTCAGCGTTGACCCCGTTGCCGACCACCATGGCTGGGCGAAGGACATTGCCGAGACGCAGGGCACCGCGCTTAACTTCCCGCTCCTGGCCGACGGAGACCGCAAGGTTTCGAACCTTTACGGAATGATCCACCCGAACGCGTCGGACACGTTCACCGTCCGCTCCGTGTTCATCATCGATCCCTCGCACAAGGTTCGCCTGACGCTCACCTACCCTGCCGCTACCGGCCGGAATTTTGAGGAGCTGCTTCGCGTGATCGATTCCCTTCAGCTCACCGACAGCCACAGGGTCGCGACCCCCGCCAACTGGAAGCAGGGAGAGGACGTGATCATCGTGCCCGCGCTGAAGGACGAAGAGCAGATCAAGGTTCTCTTCCCGAAAGGGTACAAGGCGATCAAGCCGTATCTGCGCGTAACCCCGCAGCCTGCGCCCACCGCCGGCGGCAAGTAAGCCAGTCAGACATCGTTCAAACAAAGGCCTCTGCCCCGTTCATTCGGGCGGGGGCCTTTTGTTTTGACCTTTTACTAAGCTGAGTCTCTCATGGAATCCGTATCCCGATGGTCGGACTCCCGTTCGCGCGGAGTCGAATTCTTCCTCATTGTTTTCGCCGCGGCGCTCGTTGTCCGGCTGACCCTTCTCTTTTTCTTCCACCCGCTGATGATCTGGGGCGATGAAGGCCTGTATTTCCAGCTCGCCCGCTCCATCGTTGCCGGCAACTACTCGGAAAAGTTTTTCCTGCCGCTCTGGCCCCATCTGCTGGCGGTGCCGGTCGCCATGTCGCGGGACCTCTATTGGGGGCGCGCGATGTGCGTTGTGATCGGGTCGTTGAACGTCGCGCTTCTTCACCGGATCGCGGGGCGCGTGATGGATTCCCGCGCGGCGTTCGCCGCGGCCGTCATTTACATCTTCTATCCGGAGCAGGCGCTCTACTCGCATTATCTCTACGCCGAGATCATGCTGGAATTCTTCATCCTCGCCGCCGTCGCCATCTTCTTCGACCGCTGGCCGCTGACGCCCACGCCGGCGCAGGCGGCTCTCGGTTTCCTGTTCCTCGGTATCGGCACGCTGTGCAAACATTTCACCGTCATCGCCTGGTGCGGGCTGGTGGTGGCCTTCTGGCCGCGGAACGAGAATATCCCCCGGATCCGCTTCATCGGAGCTGCCGCGCTTTTCTTTCTGCCCGCCTTTTTTCTGAATCTCTGGATGTGGAAGTCGACGGGCGATCCGCTGGCCCTGATCAACACGCCCATTAAAAGCGCGATGGAATCGAATGGAAGGAAGGGCAGGGCCTTCAATACGGATGACCGTTCCGCCATCGTTAAAAACCTGATTTCGCACTCTCTGTCAGACCCGATCGGCCCTCGGGTGGATACGTTCAAGCGAAATTTCGAGAACATCTGGACGCCCAATTCCTACTCGTCGGAACGGTTTCAACATGGCTATTACGGCACGGGTGTTTCACCGCTGGCCGGTCAGATAATCGGCCTCGCCCACTTTCTGGTGATGGCGCTGGGATTGGTCGGGCTCGTGGCCGCGCAGGGCGGGCACTTCAAGAAGTATTCCATCGTCTCGCTGATCTGCCTGTCGGCCATGAGCGTCACGTGGCTCATGGTGTCGCGCTACCGGATATCCGAGATGCATATCTTCGTCATGTACACGGGCTACGTGCTGACCCGCCGTATCTATGTGAAGAACATGATCACGCAGGGATGGCGGCCCTACATCGCCGTCGGGCTCCTGATGGCCTTGGGGCACATCTGTTTCTCCCGGTGGAACTCGATCGGAAGCTGGCCTTGACCTCGCCCAACTGAATCCAGGAGACGTTTGATGGACAAGAAAAAAAGAATTCTACTCATCGTTGTGGCCGGCCTGATCGGCGCAACGCTCTATTACCGGTCACATCACCCGCATGACTTCCGGTTCGCCGGAAGCGTCGAAGCCACCGAGGTGGACCTGTCGCCGCGCCTCTCGTCCACCATCGCGGAGATATCCGTGAAGGAAGGCGAGACCGTTCACAAGGGTCAGGTGCTCGTGAAATTGAGCGGCGAGGATTTCCGCATCGCGGGAGCTCAAGCCAAAAGCGATTTCGAACGCGCGCAACGCCTCGTGAAATCGGGAGCCATCACGCAGGAAGCGTTCGACCGCGCGCGCTTCAAGTGGGACGACGCGGCGCTCCACGTGGCGTGGCTCGAGATCGCGTCTCCGATCGAGGGAACCGTGCTTGACCGGTTCCATGAGCCGGGGGAGCTGGTGAGCCCGCAGACGCGCCTTCTCAAACTGGCGGACCTGGACGACATCTGGGCGCGCATTTACGTGCCGCAACCCACTGTCTCGAAAATTTCGCTTGGGCTGGCCGTGGAGGGATTCCTCCCGGAGCTTGGCATGAAAAAGCTCGAGGGGAAGATCCGCGCCATCCGCGATGAAGCCGAGTTCACGCCCAAGAATGTGCAGACGCGTGATGAACGGGCGCGCCTCGTCTATGCCGTGAAAGTGTCGTTCCCGAACGCCGACCGGGTCCTGAAACCCGGCATGACCGTCGAGGTCCGGCTGCCGGAGTGACGATCACGGACGCGGCCACGAACGTCCGTATCGACGTCGACGGCCTGTCGAAGCGCCTGCGCGCGACCCAGGCGCTGAAAGAGATCCGCCTGACCTTCAACGAAGGTCTTCTTCACGGTGTCATCGGTCCCGATGGCGCGGGAAAAACGACGCTGCTCCGTCTGCTGACCGGCCTCCTCCGCCCCGACGAGGGCGAGATCCGCTTCTCATCGAACGGCCAGCCGCTGACCTTCGCCGCAGCGCGTCCGGGCATCGCGTACATGCCGCAGCAGCAGAGCCTCTACGCCGATCTCTCCATTTCCGAGCACCTCGACTTTTTCCGCGATCTCTACCAGGTGCCCATGGATGTCTACACCGCGCGGCGTAAGGAACTGCTGCACATCACGCGGCTCGACAAGTTCCAGGACCGGGCCGCCGGGAAGCTGTCCGGCGGTATGTACAAGAAACTGGGGCTCATGTGCTCGTTGCTCCATTCACCGTCGGTGTTGCTGCTGGATGAGCCCACGAACGGCGTCGATCCCATCAGCCGCCGCGAATTCTGGGAGCTTCTCTACCGGCTTCGCGAACAAAAAATCCTCATCGTGCTCTCGACCGCCTACATGGATGAAGCCGAGCGTTGCGACCGCGCGCACATCCTGGACGGCGGCCGCGTGGTGGCGTCGGGAGAGCCGCGCGCGTTGATGGCGAAAGAAGGCGCCGGATCCTTCCAGGATCTTTTTTTAACGGTTACGGAGGCGAGTCGTGCCTGAGGCCGCGGTGGAGGTAAAAGACCTCACCGTCCGCTTCGGCGATTTCACCGCCGTCGACAACATCTCATTCCGGGTGGAGCGCGGAGAAATTTTCGGATTCCTGGGCGCCAATGGCGCGGGGAAAACCACCACGATCCGCGTGCTGTGCGGTCTGCTGGAGCCCGCGTCCGGCCAGTTCCGTGTGGCCGGATTGTCGTTCGATGATGACGGCGGCCGTGCCATCAAACGGAAGGTCGGGTATATGTCGCAGCGGTTCACGCTGTTCAACGATCTGACCATCGATGAGAACCTGACGTTCATCGCGTCGCTTCACCGCATGGATCCGGCTGCGTTCAAAAAGCGCGAAGCGGAACTTCTGGACTTCATCGGCTTCCGTGCGGACCGGACTGCCATGGTGTCGGACCTGCCGGGCGGCGAAAAACAGGTCCTCTCTCTTGTCGCCGCCCTCCTGCACGGTCCCGAGGTCGTTTTTCTGGATGAACCCACCGCGGGTGTTTCTCCGGCGGCGCGAAAACGGTTCTGGCAATTGATTCGCCAACTTTCCGAACGCGGCATCACCGTGTTCGTAACCACGCATTACATGGACGAGGCCGAAGAGTGCGGGCGCATCGCCCTTATGAGGGCGGGCCGCATCATCGCGCTGGACACGCCGGCTGCGCTTAAAAAGGAAACGTTCCCCGAGGCCCTGGTTGAACTGGATTTTGGCGCGGACGTATCCGCCGGGCTCTCAGCCCTGAAGAACAGCAGCGCCGTTCAGGACCTGCGTCCCCATGGCGCGCGCTATCACGCGCGCCTGTATGACCGCGCCGCCCTGGAGCGCCTGGCTTTGGCAATGCCGGGATTTTCGTGGAAAGCCATCGCTCCGTCGCTCGAGGACGTCTTCGTGCGTCTCGTCGAAGGAGCGGACCGGTGAGCCGGTTCGTTATTTCCCGCGCGCTGTCCATCGCGCAGAAAGAAGTCCGTCACATTGTGCGCGATCCGTTTACGCTGGGGCTGGCGCTGGGATTGCCTCTTATCATGGTCGTCTTCTTCGGATTCGCGATCGATTTCGATGTCCGCAACATTCGCCTGGCCGTCGCCAACGGGGACGGAACGGCCGCGTCCCGCCAGCTCATGGAGTCCTTCGCGGCGTCCGGTTATTTCACGGTGGCGTCCGCGCCCCCGGAAGCGTCGCTTAAGCTGCTGGACGGCGAGCGGGCAAAAGCCGTCCTGTATATCCGCCCCGGATTCGAACGGAAGCTGGGCCGCGGTGAGAAAGCGGATGTCCAGATTGTTCTGGACGGCGCGGACAACCAGACCACCGGCGTCATCGCGAGTTATTTAAGCGGCATCCAGCGCGCGGCGCAGGAGAAACTGGCGCCGGGCCAGTTCAGCGCGCCGGTGCGTCTCGAGACGCGATTCCTCTTTAACCCGGAGCTGAACAGCCGGTGGTTCATCGTTCCGGGTCTTACCGTCGTCGTGATCGGCATCCTGTCCATACTGCTGACCGCGCTCACCGTCGCGCGGGAGTGGGAACGCGGCTCGATGGAGCTTCTGCTCTCCACGCCCGCCCGGCCGCTCGAAATCATTCTGGGAAAACTGGCCCCTTACACGCTGATCGGACTTCTCTCCGCGGCGTTCGTCTACGCGGCCGCGCGCCTCATTTTCGGGGTTCCGTTCCAGGGCAGCCATCTCGTTTTCATTGCCGCGACACTCTTGTTCCTCATGGCCGCGATGGCGCAGGGACTCTTGATTTCCGTGGTGACGCGGCAGCAGCAGCTGGCCATGCAGCTGGCCAACATGACGGGGATGCTGCCGTCCATGATGCTGTCCGGATTTATATTTCCGATCGACAGCATGCCGCCCTTTTTCCAGAAGTTGACGGGCCTCCTGGCCCAGCGCTGGTACATGACGATCGCGCGCGGTCTGTTCCTGAAAGGCGCCAGCCTTAGCGACCTCGCGATCCCCTTCCTCGCGCTGGGCACCATCGCGGTGGTGCTGGTCGGCGTCGCGGTCCGGAAATTCAAGACGGACCTGGAACCCTGAGATGAGACTGACGCCCCTGGCCGGCTTTCTCCGGAAAGAACTCTCTCAGGCGCTTCGCGATCGCCGCATGAAGGTCATGCTGTTCGCGATGCCCGTCGTTCAGCTTCTTCTTTTTGGTCTCGCGTTGTCGAATGAGATCAAGAACATCCGGCTGGCGTCGTATAACGCGCCGTTCGACACCCTGGCCGCGCGGGTTCAGGAGAAAGCGGTCGCGTCCGGCTGGTTCGTCAATGCGGAAGGAGAGGACCTCGACCCGGTCTCGCTCATCACGGGCGGGAAAGCCGACGCGGTCCTCGTCTCGCCGCCGGAGGGTCTCGCGAAATCCATCGCGCGCGGGGACGGACGCGTGCAGCTTCTGATTGACGCCGGCAACGCGGTGCGGGCGCGGAGCATCGAGGCCTATGTTCAACGGGTGCTGGCGGACACATTGGTCCAGTCCGGCACCGGCGCGCCGCCGGCGGCGCTCGCCTTCGACATCCGGGTTCTCTACAACCCGTCGCTCGAGACCGTGATCTTCATGGTGCCGGGCGTGATGGTGATGATTCTGGCGCTCGTCACCATCGTGCTGACGAGCATGTCCATCGCTCGCGAGCGGGAGATGGGGACGCTGGAAATGCTGATTTCGACCCCGGTGGGAAAATGGGAAATCCTGTTGGGAAAAACGCTGCCCTATCTTCTTCTGGCGCTGGCGGACGTGCCGCTGATCCTTCTGGCCGGGCGGCTTCTGTTTGGCGTGCCCATCCGGGGGCCACTGTGGGTCCTGTTCGTCGCGTCTCTTTTCTTTCTCATCACCACGGTGTCGGTGGGAACGCTCATCTCCACCTTCGCCCGCGATCAACAGCAGGCAATGATGGGCGGTTTCATGTTCATGATGCCCGCAATTCTTCTCTCCGGCATCATGTATCCGATTGAGAACATGCCGCCCGCGATCAAATGGATCTCAGAGCTGAATCCCCTGCGTCATTTCGCCACTTTGCTCCGCAACATCATGCTGAAGGGCGGCGATTCCACGGTTGTGCTCACGCACGTGGGCGTGCTGGCCGCGCTGGCCCTCGTCACGTTTTCGCTGGCCGCGCACCGGTTCCGGAACCGACTGAATTAGTGATATAATCTTCTCAACAACGACGTTTTGCTTCAGGACATTGATGTCCTCCAGTCCCCACCGGGGCCGGAGGATTTTTTTTTAGGGGGACAGCCCATGGAGAAGGACAAGAAGGCCGGAGAGATGCGCGGCAGCCCGTTGGATCTTTTTTTCAAAATCAGCGAGAGCCTCGTTTCCAAGAATTACCTGCAGGAGATTCTGGACCTCATCGTCACGCTAACGGCGGAAGTCATGGGGACCAAGGTCTGTTCGCTGATGCTGCTGGACGAAAAGCAGAGCGAGCTGAAGATAGTGGCCACCCAGGCGTTGTCAGCGAGATACACGAAGAAGGGAAACGTGAAGGTGGGCGAAAGCGTGTCCGGCACCGTCGTTCAGACGGGGAAGGCGATCATCGTCCCCGACGTGATGGTTCATCCCAATTACGGCTATCCCGACGTCGCCCGGAAGGAAGGGCTCGTCTCCATGCTGTCGGTGCCGATGCGCATCAAGGACCGGATGATCGGCGTGATCAACTGCTACACGAAACAGCCGCATGATTTCACCGAGCTGGAAGTGAGGATGTTGCAAGCGGTTGCCAACCAGGCCGCCGTCGCCATCGAACACACCCGTCTTCAGGACGAGAATTTCGCCGTGAAGAAAGCGCTCGAAGACCGCAAAGTGGTCGAGCTGGCCAAAGCCCTGCTGATGGAGCACGAGGACATGAAAGAACCCGACGCGTTCCGCATGCTCCAGAAGACCAGCCGTGACAACCGCACGTCCATGGCCGAATTCGCCCGCTCCGTGATCATGGTCTATGGAATGAAAAAGAAACCCGTCCCGTAACGTTTCTTAGCGTGTGTCCGCAACAAAAAGCCCCCGCTCAAGAGTATGAGCGGGGGCTTTTGCTGTCAGGCTTTACGCCTGCAGCGCGAGGAGCGCGGCCGCGCGAAGGGCAAGGCCGATGTCAGGCAGCGTTCCCTGCTCAACGACGCGAAGCGACGCATCGATCATCTTCACGGCGGCCTTCCGGAGCGCGGAGTTCGCGCCAAGTCCCGACAGGTCGGTGTCGCCCGCGCTGGCCACGATCTCGATGGAAGAACGGCTGTCAAGCCGGACCACGCCGTTGACCGCGCGTTCCAGCGCGCCCGCGTTCAGACGGGATCCATCCCGGGTTTCGGAGTAGAGGCCATCGGCGACGGTGACCGTGATGTCGGTCCGCCCCAGTTTCTGGGCGGCGGCGCGGAGCGTGGGGGCGGTGAATTCAGTTGCGACGACCACCACGGTTCCGGCGGCGTGCGTCGAGACCGGTCCCGCGAGTTCCGACAGCAGCGACGCCTGATCGTTGGCGGCCAGGCCGTCCCACAGATCGCTGCGAAGCGCGATCAGCGTCAGGTCCCGGTCATTCGCGCGGTGTTCGGCGCGTGACTGGCGCAACGTCGGCGCGCCGGTCGATCCGTTCAGGAGACCGTCGACGGCTTTCCGGGCCTCTGCCAGACTGGGCTTGCCCATCAGGTCATGAACCTGCGACTGAAGCGCTTCGTCCTTCTCGATCGCGTCCGCGATGACTTTCAGCGCGGCGTGGCGGCGGGCGCGGGAGATGCCGGCCGGTGTTCCGAACTGGGCGACGTCGAACGTCACGGCGGTTCCCGCCAGAATTTCATTGATGAGAACGGCCGCATCCACGGACTCACTCCCGGCCGGTTCGACGGCGAGGTCTTTCAGCGCGCGGGCGTAACGCTCTGCGCGGTCATCCCTGCCGCCTTTGCCGGTGGGCGTAAGGCCCAGGAGGCCCACGACGCCGATCATTCCGGCGAGACCGAGACCCAGACCCGCCTTTTTGGGCGCTTCCTCTTTCTGCTGGGGAACCGGCACGGTGTCGCCCGGCGTCAGCCAGTGAGGAATCTTGGCGCCGGTGAAGTACCAGATGGATCCAGCGATCAGCAATCCGCTGACGACGAGCGCGAAGAGTTTCGTCTTCCAGCCGAAACGAGAGGAGCTGGGCCTCGCAGGCGGTGTAAGAGAGACCAGCGCGCCTATGAGATCAAACGGCGCCACCTCGTCAGTCCCATCGGTTGGCGGTGTCACGGTAATCGTATTGCCGCTGTCGCCCGGATTCATCGGCGGTTCGATGTGAAACGTCCCCGTGGCGGGAACCCGCTCGGATCCCACGAGATGATACGGATCCTCAACGAAGAAGATCGCGCCGCCATCGGGCAGCACGCGCAGACGGAGACCGTCCGGCGCTTCATAGTGCCCGGTCTCCGTGTTCATCGTCAGGAGAATGGAATTCGACGTCGTGTTGGAGGTGCGGTGTCCCAGGCGCAGCGCGTTGTTGGCCGGGAAGTTCACGCGCACGTTGGTCGAACGGCCCGAGATGCGCTTGTTCGCGTGAAGTTTCGGCAAGGCGCTGATGTCGGGAAGCGGTTCGCTGGCCACCGCGGCGGTTTCGGCGACAACCGGGGGCGTCACGGTCTCCGGTTCCCGTCCCTCGGCGTACACATGCGCCAGGATCCACGGGATATGGCTGGACGGGGCGGACGGCGACCAGTTGCTGTGAGCCGAGCCGGTTCCGCGGAAGTGGGCCACGACCTCTTCATTGATCAGGTCGGTTCCGGCCGCCGCTCCGCTGGTGCGGTCCGGCGTCAACTGCGTCGTGGCGACAGCGGTGCCGCTCTGGGTGGCGCCGGGCGTGAAGAGGCGTCTCAGCCGCGAGCCGCCGAGAATGACGCGGTTCACGAATGAAAAGAACGCCTTGAACGAAACGGACAATGTCTTCGACAGAACCCACGCGGGTCCCGCGATGATCCACTCGAGCGGATTTTTCGTTCTACGCTGGTAGAGCTCGACGTCGAAGCGCGAGGTGCGTTCGGCCATCGCGTGGAAGAACACGAACCCGGACGCCATCATTTCGGGAATGCGGAAGCGCGTCGAGAGCAGTTCGTGGACTTCATCGGACCGCTTGTCGCGGCCCTTGGCCAGATGTTCGATGCGCGTGCGCATCGGGATCGTCCTGAACTTGTAGGAGACGGAAGGGTCGAAGTTCGTCCCCATGATCTCGGGGCCCGATCCGAAGTTCTGGATGCCCCATGCCTGACTGACCGCCATCTTCGTGGCCGCGATCTCCTGATCCTGCGCTTCGGTGACCGGATGGTCGTCGTTGATCTGGGCGAAGAGAAGACCGCCGCGCGCGACGGAAGCGGCTTCGTAGTTCACGAGGTCCTCTGCCTTTTCAGCGTCGACCCGGGGCTGGAAATGACCGAGCGCTTCTCCGAAGAGACGTTTGATGTAGTTGCGGAGCGGCTTGGCGACGGGGCTGGCTATCGTAATGCCGCGGGCACCCGTGCGGGCCCACAGGTCGGTGCGTTGCGAGAAGCGCAGCACGTAGACCATGGGCCAATAGAGGAGCGAGTAGATGGTGGCGTCGAACACCGTTGCGACGGAAACCCCGAGGAAGCGCTCGCCCAGGACCCCGGCTACCTGCCAGCCGACGTCGAACAACGACGACATCCAGTTGGTGATTCCGTGGAGACCGGCCGACGGGGTCGCGGAAAGCGACACTGTGACGAACACGGTCAGGATCACGAGGAGCACCGTGGTCAGGTGCTCCATCTGGAAACCGCTCCAGCGCCGGCCACCGGCGACGAGCCCGTCGTGCACCGTCGATTTCAGCTGCCGGCCGTAACGGTCGGTGCCGGTGATGGACGGCAGGCTGACGTCGAGGTAATAGCGGGACTCGGCGTCCAGCCGGTCCAGGTCGGGCGTCTGAAACGTCATGTTGAAAGGCGTTCCATCCGGGAACGCGGCGCGCATCTGGCGCGCCGTCTGAACCAGAATCTCGGTGAGCAGAAAGTCCGTCGACAGCGTGGCCACCGTCGATGATTCCGACCGGCGCCGTCCGCTCATGTTGCAGAAGATCCTTCCGTTGAAGGAATCGTCAGGACGAAAGCCCTGGCCCATCGCCTTGCCCATCTTGCTGTACCACTCGCCCGTCAGCACGAACACGTCTTTCAGACCGCCCTTCACGCGCATGGCTTCGGCGTCTCGCGTGGCTTTCAGCGTGGGGAAGGTCTGTCCGGACTGGGAGGCCGCCAGCACAATGGTGTCGGCGCCAATGATCTTGTTCCGGAACAGTTTGGTGCGGCTTTTCAGGTATTCATTGCCGGTGATGGTCATGACCTTCAGGGTCGGGAAGATCTGAAGAAGGTCCTGGCCGAACCGCTCGGTGGTCTCGAATGATTTTTCCTCGCCGATCAGAAGCAGGTCGTACTCTTCCGGGTTGTCGCGATGTCCGGTCCGGGCGCGTTCGATCAGCAGCTCGGCGAAGCGGTTCGCGGTCTGGCGGTTCCAGCTATCTTCGCCGCGGAAGTCGTCGTAGATGCGGGCCAGCGTGGGCGTGACGTCATCCAAGTCCTTTTTGACGAGGTCTTCGTCCTCCACCGGATCGTCGGGCCGGGACATGTAGCGGTTGTTGTCGATGGGCACCCATCGCTTCTCGATTTCCTCGGGGGAAAGCTCGCGCCGTTCCGCCATCGAGAAGAGGCGAACGCCCTTCGCGTCGATGACGGCGATTTCGCCGCCGTCGTCGTCCATGTCCAGCAGTTCGCCGTCCGCATTTTCTATGGCCGAGATCGCGGCCGCGGGTTCGGACGCGAAGCTGAACAGCTGCTCATTCTTCGACCGGGCGATCGAGATCGGCTGGCCTTTCGCGGCCATCGTGACCTGTTCCGGATTCAACGTCGACATGACGCCGAGGCCGAAGGTGCTCGTGCGCTGGGGCATCGTCATGAACATCTGCACCGCGTGCTCGACGTCGTTGTTCAGGAACACGTAGAGAGCAGACTCGACGAACGCGCGCCGTTTCTCGTCGGACCAGTGGGCGGCCTCCGGAACATGGCGGAGCGCTTCGTCGGCGTCGTTCAGGAAACCCTGAATCGCCGCGGGGTCGGCCTGGCTGAACGAGGTCGCGCCGGCGGGGAACATGGTTCCGGCGTGACGGGTGAACACGGCTTCGAGCGGGTCGGAGAGCGTTTTCAAGCGAGCCGAAATTTCCTTCGGGCCCTTTTCTCCGACCATGAAGTTTTCCAGAGACGGTTCGATTTCCAGAAGGTAAGCGAGGCGCGCGGATGCGTCCCACATGCCCTGCGTCACCAGCAGCGTCATCATGCCGGCGATCTTCGGCGAGTCTCCCTTTGTTTTGTTGGGCCAGAGAATCCGGGAGAGCGCCGTGCCGATGTCGCCGACGTCCAGCTTCTTGCCGAACACGGTCAGGTTCAGGTTGTGTTCGATGCCGTCGAAGTCTCCGTTGTGGACGATGCGGATGTTAAAGGAGTCGATGCGCGATCCGGCCGCGCCGTTCGTCACGCTCCACACCTTTTTGTCCTGGGGGGGAATCCACTCATGCCAATGCGTTTCCAGAACCGACGGGGCACTGCTGGTGCCGAAGCGCCAGTGAAAGAACCCGATGAAGGTTTCAAAGGGAGAAACGCCCTTGCGTTCCGCGCGTCCGATAAGCCGTCCGATGCCGCGCAGAACGAGCTCGGTGAGATTGCTGCGTTTGGGATTCACATATTTTCCGCCGATGAGCGTGGTCTTTCCACGTTTTGTCTTTCCGACGACGATCCCACCGCCGGCCTGGCGGCCGCGAACCTGCGTGTGCTCGCCTTCGAGACGAAGTTTCTTCTCGAGGCGCGCGGGGAGAAGGCCGTGATCCGATCCGCGGCGCTGAGCCACGATGCCGAACACGCCGCAGAAGAATCCGAACGGCGCCGATCCGCGGACCATCGACACAAGGTCTGTGACCGACGTGAACGACAGGATCGTGTTGATGAGCGCGGTGGCCGTCAGAATGGCAACGAGAACAGTCCCGAGAGACGGGCCCCAGACCAGGATGGCGCTGATCGAGAGAAGGGCGGTGCTCAGGTTCGCGAGCGGTCCTGCGGCGGCTTTCAGGCGAACTTTCCACGGGGTTTCGTCGCCCGTGGAGAGATTCGGCGTGAGACGATTCAGGAATCCCGGCAGCGGCAGGGACAGAAAGGGCACGAGCGAAAGCGGCGAGAAGCTTTCGAAGGCTTCACCGGCGGGTTCCCGGAGGGCGACGCCATCGGTGAGACGGCGCGCCAGCGCGTGCCCGCCTTCATGCACGATGAATGTGCTGAAGAGGAGCAGGGCGCGGAGGACGATGGCGGCCGGGATCAAAAGCAGGGCCGCATTCGCGGTTCCGAGTGTGAGCGCGAGCGTCACGAAGGTCAGGATCTCCGGAACCGGATTGAACCGGACCACGTGAGCCGTGATGCTCCCTTTTGCATTGAACACGTGGTCGACGTCCGCGACGCCATCCGGCGACGAGACGCGTGCCGTGACCGTGTTGCCGTCCGCATGGCCGGTCACGGTCACATCGGGGCGTGAGCCTGGGATTGAATGGTAAGCGGCGTTGATCTGAAGGCCGTCGCGGAGATCGGACGCGGCGCCGTGAAGCGCCAGGGCGTCCAGGTTTCCAGCGGGCGGGGGAGCGAGAAAGAGTTTTTGACCGCCCATCAGCATTTCGATGGGGGTGCGGCTGCGCGTGAAAGCGGAGAGCGCCTCGATGCCGCCCGACGTCTCGACGGCCGTCAGAACCGGTTCGACGCGCACGAGCGAGATGCCGGCCTTCTTCATGGCGGCCGCGATGCCGTCGGCGTGGAAGCCGCCGGTCACAAGGACGGCGACGCCGGATTTCTTCGCAACGTCCACCGCGCGCATGGCCATGGCGATGTCCCGCTTTTCAGCCGTGCGGTAGAAATTCAGGAAGGGAGCGGCGGCGCCGGTCCCCTGGTGGAGCGCGGAATGAAAGTCTCCTGTGTCGGAGCGCGCCAGTTGGCACGGCATCGACAGGCGGGATTCCAGCGCGCGCCAGTCAGAGGATGTCAGCGAAAAGGAGACGAGGCGCTGGGCCAGCCGTTCGGTGCGAAGTTCGGCCACAAGGTGGCGTTCATCATCGGAGCGCGACAGGGAATCTTCGATGGAGGCCTCAAATCCGGAGTAGGCCGTGAGCGCTTCCGCGCCGTCAAGCGAGTCGGCGGCCAGCGCGTAGGTCACGTAACTGAGGAACGCGGGGAATTTCTCCGGAGAAACGCCGGAAGCGCGGCACGTGGACAGAAGAAGCTTGTAGAAATCTCCCGCGGGCGCACGGCCCAGGCGGAATTCGCGGCTGGCCTGCGTCAGGGCCGACAGGCGCTCACCGGTCAGGCGCGGGACGAGCGCGTTGATCAGGTCGGCTCGCTCTTTTTCGGCGCGGGCGGTGTCGAGGCCCCGTTCCATGCGCAGGACCTCGGAAAACCGGCGGAGAGAGTCCGGCGCCGCCACGTTCTGGCGCATCAGGAACGAGAGCTGATCGCCGAAAGAAGTTTCGCCGGACTGGTAGCGGTCGATGGACGCCTCCACGGCCTTCAACGACGGATTGAATGAAACAGCGGCGCTGTCCAGCGCAGCGCGCCACGTTTTGAGGGCCGCGGTCGCGGCAGGCAGCATGCGCGCGGCGTCGCTGTAGGCGCGCACGTTGTCACGGTATAAAGGAAGGTCGTCGATCCCGGTCGCTTCCGCTATTTTTTCCGTGAGGATGAGCGCATGGATGGGGCCTGAGATTTCGTGCTGGCTCAGCGCGTAGTCGGCCGCCACGGTGAGCGTGTGATGGCGGGGGAACGCGTCATAACCGTTCAGCGGAATGGGGCCGAACGCGCCTTCCAGCGCCACGGCGCGCGCCCCCCCGCGGGAAGTGAGATCAGAAACGATGCCTGAAAGATTCTTCTGCGCTTCTGTGTTGCCGTGCACATCGAGAAGGTGGATCACGAGCGGATGGTCCGGTCTCGCGTCAATTCGCGTGACGCGTCCCCGGGTTGCGGGAATGGCGGTCAGCGCGCGGTCTAGCGTGGCGTCGTGCCGGGGGGAGCTGGGCCGAAGAGAACTCAGCCGCGGCTGCGTAGTGGCCGCGAACGAAGTGAGCGGAGAAGCCCAGGCCAGTTGTTCGTTGGATTTTTTTCGGCTGGTGGCGCGGTCGGTCCAGAGGTTCGCGGCGCTCAACGGTGCGACGCAGGCGTCTACGAGAAGCGAAACGCTGAGGACGAGAGCGAGGGTCCGGATGTAGTTGTTGTGCCGCATACAAGTACCACCTTTCTTTAAGCCGATTTTTGGCGTAAAGAAACGGGTGACACCATGGGCACTCGCTTCCGCTTTACGATGGGACGCGGCATCTGGGCCGCGTGTGCTTCTTACTTCTTGGGAATAGAATACCGAAGTGAGATTAAGAAGCCCTTAAGGGTGGGTTAACAAGTCGTAACAATTAGCGGGGGCGTTTGCCGTGGCGGGCTTCGATGATGGAGGAAATGCCGCCGCGGGAGGAGAAATCGCCACGGACGACGCACCATTTCGGTTTGCAGGCCTTCACGATGTCGCG
>JAYTIE010000190.1:0-3684 GCA_043732015.1 Elusimicrobiota bacterium
TGCCTCAGAAAGCGGACACGACGCTGTCGTGGAGTCGGCCTCTGCTCGTGGGTTCCTCCAGCGTCGGCCGCGTCTACCAGTGGACCCGGAACAAAGAGAATTTCACGCTGATCGGAGATGTCCAGGAGGACATGCTTCACCAGATTGCCGAAAACATGTAGTAAGCCGTTTCGCCCCCCCTCCCGCCGAACGCATTCCTAAAACGGAATGAACTTTCCGGCGACTCCCCCGTAATAGGTTGAGCACTTGATGTTTTAATACTGCTCCTGGGGGAAAAACCATGTTGTATACCATTGCAGTTGTCCTCGTAATCTTGTGGTTGTTGGGGATGGTGTCCTCCTACACATTGGGCGGATTCATCCATATTCTTCTCGTCGTCGCCCTCATCATGATTCTGGTCCGGTTTATTCAAGGGAAACCGATCAATTGATCCTGGCGGGCCCAGAGAAGCCGCGCGTAAAGATTCCGGTTGCGACCTACCGGCTTCAATTCAATAAGAGTCTGACGTTTGACCGAGCGCGCTCCCTGGTTCCCTACGTGGCGGCGCTTGGAGTCACGGATTGCTACGCGTCCCCCATCTTTAAGGCTCGCTCCGGGAGCGAGCATGGGTACGATGTGGTTGATCACCGCTCACTTAACCCTGAGCTCGGGAACACCGCGGCGTTCCGGCGCTTCTCGAGTAGCCTGAAACGTCACAAGATCGGGTTAATTCTGGACGTCGTGCCCAATCACATGAGTATCGACGCGTCCCAGAATCCCTGGTGGAACGACGTGCTCGAAAACGGTTCCAGCTCCGCCTACGCTTCCTATTTCGACATCGACTGGAAACCTCCGAAGGCCGAACTGGAGAACAAGATCCTGCTCCCTGAATTGGGCGACCAGTTTGGCCGGGAGCTGGAACGAAAGAAGATCCAGATCACCTATGAGAATGGCGGTTTTTTCGTTTGCTACGGGACGAACCGTTATCCCGTTGCTCCGCGCTCCTGGAGCCTGATCCTCGACATGGTCCTCCTGAATCTCCCGGACAAGGTTCGCGGTGAAAAAGAGGCCATGCTGGAGACCAAAAGCATCCGTACCGCCATCAGCTATCTTCCTGGGCCCACGGAAGGAAACGCCGAGAAAATCGAGGAATGGTACCGGGAAAAAGAGATCATCTCCCGGCGTTTTGGCAAGCTCCTGGATAATTCTTCTCATGTACAGAAGGCGTTGCATCGCGCGCTTGTGGCCTTGAATGGCGATCCGTCAAACCCCAGAAGTTTTGACCAGCTTGAGATTCTGCTTCAAGAACAGGTCTACCGTTTGTGCCACTGGAAGGTGGCTTCGGACGAGATCAACTACCGCCGGTTCTTTGACGTGAATCATCTGGCTGCCATCCGCATAGAAGATCCAAAAGTCTTCGAAGCGGTGCACAGCCTCCTCTTCCCCATGATTCGCGAAGGGGTGGTTTCCGGCCTTCGGATCGATCATGTGGACGGCCTGCTCGATCCCTACCAGTATCTGAAAGATCTCCAAACCAGGTGCCGTGAGTTAACGGAAGGCAAAGACGGTGTCTATGTGGTCGTCGAGAAGATCCTCCTGGGCGATGAACGCGGCAAGAGCACGTGGGACATGCAGGGCACCACGGGCTATGATTTTCTGAATGATTTGAACGGGATTTTCGTCGCCAGAAAGAACCGGGAGACCTTTGTTTCCCTCTATTCGCGCTTCACCGGACTCTACCGCGAGACGGGAGACCTGGCGGCCTCGTGCAAGAGACTTATTCTTCACGTCTCCATGGCCAGCGAGCTGCACGTGCTGGCTGTTCTCCTGGATGAAATCTCCGAGCAGCATCGCTGGTCCCGGGACTTCACTTTCGAGAGTCTCCGCTTTGCGCTCCGCGAAGTGATCGCTCATTTTCCGGTCTACCGCACCTATGTCCAGCCTGAGAATGGCGGAGCCGGGGCGGAAGACCGGGTGCGAATCATCGCCGCGGTGCTGGAAGCCAAGCTCCAGAATCCGGCCACCAGCGATTCAATTTTCGATTTCGTCGCGGACGTTCTTCTTCTGAGAGATCCGGAAGGCCTCTCTGTTGAACAGATTTCCGTTCGACGGACTTTCGTACTCCGCTTTCAACAATTGACCGGACCTGTAATGGCCAAGGCCATCGAGGACACGGCGTTTTACCGCTACTTCCCCCTGGCGTCGCTGAATGAGGTGGGTGGAAGCCTCTCTTCGTTTGGTGAGACCATCGAGGCTTTCCATGCGCGGAACCTGGAACGCCAGCGCCGGTTTCCGGGGGCGCTGCTCGCCACCACGACGCATGACACGAAACGGAGCGAAGACGTTCGGGCGCGTCTCAACGTGTTGTCCGAAATCCCGGTGAAGTGGTACCGGTCGATCCTTCGCTGGTCGTCGGTCAACAAGTCTAAAAAGGCCGTGATCAACCGATATCCCACCCCGGATGCCAACGAAGAGTATTTCCTCTACCAGACGCTCGTGGGCACCTGGCCGCTGGGCCGCATGTCGCTGGAAGCGCACGGTGAGTATGTGAAGCGGATCGAGAATTACATGATCAAGGCCATGCGCGAAGCGAAGATCCACACGAGCTGGATCAGCCCGAACGAAGAGTACGAGAAAGGGGTCTGCCTTTTCGTCTCTTCCATTCTTGAATTTTCCCAGGACAACAAATTCCTTGATGACTTCCTCGAATTCCAGAAAGAGATCGCACGCGCCGGCCTCAACAATTCGCTGGCGCAGCTCGTTCTCAAGCTGACTTCACCCGGTGTCCCCGACTTTTATCAGGGAACGGAGCTGTGGAATTTCACCCTCGTGGATCCGGACAACCGTCAGCCAGTGGATTATGAACGCATCAAGCTGATCGTTGACGAGATCAAGGCGGGTATCAAGACCGGACGGCTCGCGCTGGCGACACGTCTGATGGAGAACAACGAGGAGGGCGGAATCAAGCTCTACCTGTTACTCGCCGGGCTTGAATGCCGCAATCGCCATCAGGATCTGTTCCAGACCGGCGAGTACACGCCCCTTGAGGTGGAAGGACCATTGAAAGACCACATCTGTGCGTTCGCGCGGACGGCGGGAGACAGGATGGTGATCACCGTGGTGCAACGATTCCTGACAACGCTGGAAGCGGACAGTTCGTCTCCAGAGCGGAAAAATGAAGGCGGCCCGACAATACTGAAACTGAAGGGCGTCCTGCGGAGCCAGATGTTGAGAGATGTGTTTACCGGGAAGGAAATTCAACCGGCGGTGGACGAAACGGGGATCGAGATTCCGCTTACAGAACTCCTGCGTACGTTGCCAGTTGCACTGCTAGAGCAGATGTCCTGAAGAGTTTCAGACCGAGATTCCTGACATCTCGCACGACCGTGCGGACGACAAATCGAACAATGAACCATAAAAAGAAGAGGCGGCGCCGCCCCCCTACCCAGAAAGCGGCGCCGACTACTTCGTTCTGCACGCTTACGGCCGGGATGCCGAGCCCTGGCATCGCCTGACGAAAAGCAGCAATTTTTCCCATACCCATTGGCGTCCGCTTAGCGGTTCAGTTTCCGGGTGATGAAAAACCCGACCGCCAGGCCGGCCAGCAGCGAGTAACCGATGGTCTGAGCGGGGTTTTTCTTAATGTATTTCTGGACCTGAGACCAAGCTTCCTCGCCATCGGATTGAACGTCTTCCAGCAGATCC
>JAYTIE010000191.1:0-25720 GCA_043732015.1 Elusimicrobiota bacterium
ACGGGCAATCCCTTCCAGCGCGGAATCCAGTCGCCGCCCCACTGATTGTCGGTGAAGTTGTCACGCTGAAGCCGGAGCGGAACGGAAAAATCGCTGATGGAAAAATTCTTGTTCATGGGGGCGTTTTTTCCACGCTACATCAAGGCTTCGCGGCGGGGAAGAGGCGCGGATTCAGAAGATAAGCGCGCTCCGCCTCCTTTTCGGCCTCGGCCTGACGGCCGGCGCCGGCCAGCATCTTGGCTTTCTGGATGACGAGGTTTGCGTCGTATCGGTTCAGGTGGCTCGCCGTGTCGATGGCATCGATGGCGGCGTCCACACTTCCGACGGACCACAGCGCGGCAGCCCGCACTTCCCACGCGTCCGGCATCGACGGATCAAGATCAACCGCCGACGTGCTGTGCACGAGCGCGGCGTCGCGGCGGTTCGCGGCCACGTCCTCCCGCGCCGCCACCACGAGCCGGCTGGCCAGGAGCGGCGACACGAGCCACGGCACCGGCAAAAGAGCCAGCGCAGCCAGGATGACGACGTGCGCCAGCCGCGGTTTCCACGCGAGCGACGGCGCGTTTCCGACGAGGATTCCCAGGAACAGGGCAAGTGTCAGCTGATTGATCAGATATTCGCCGCCCAGCCCTACCGACGTCACTGCGAGAAACAGGGCCGCGCCGATCAGAAAGGGGCGGCGTGAGCCGGAGCGGTCCGCGGAACAGCTTCTCACCCACTGCGCCGCGAACAGCGCGGCGGCGGTGAGGCCGGCGACGCCTGTTTCAGCGAGCAGGGTGACCGGGAAACTGTGCGCGAAGCGCGAGCTCTGGCCGGCTCCCACCTTGAACGCGGGAAACGCGGAGGGATAGCCGCCGGGACCAATGCCGAACCATGGCCGGTTCCGGAACATCTGCCAGCCCGTTTTCCACCAGTCGCAACGGTCCATCTCGGTGCGGGCCGGAATCCACCAGCCGCCTGGCCCGTAGTTCCGCGTGAGCTTGTACCAGACCACGGCCGCCCCGCAGAGGAGCGCGGCGGCGATCCAGCCCGTCCGGCCCGCGGCGGTGCGGGACGAGCGGGCGGCCCAGAAGAAACCCGCCAGCACCACGCAGAGCACCGCGGCGACGCTCTCGGTGGCAAAAAGAATCAGGAGAATGGCCCCAAGACCTGAAAGCCAGACGAACGCCAGACGGGTGGCGCGGTCCCGCCGCCATTCGGCGATGAAGCCGGGAATCCAGAAAAGGGCAAAGGCCGCCTGGACGTTGGCGTTGATCAGGGCCCCCGGCGCTTCCCCGTCTGGAGACGATCGAACAATCACCCACTGGGACACCGCCATCAAGGCCTGAATCACCAGGAGAACCGCAGCGCCAGCCAGAAGCAAGCGGAGATACCGCTCATCCTCAAACAAATTAGATCCCAGATAGAACATGAGGATGGCGGCGGCCAGGTCTTTGGTGGCGAAGATGGCATCGAAGCGGTTCCCGGCATTGACCGCGGACCAGGCCCAGACGGCGAGAAGAACCGCGAGGCCGGTTACCGCGGGGAACCGCATCGCCTCGCCCCGGCGGTAGGCGACAACAGCGGTGGAGACGAACAGGGCCAGCACGCCGAGATGCACAACGGTGGCGGACCAAAGGTCATGCGCACCGCGCGTGAGACCTGCAAAAGCGAGGAGAAAAGCCACCGCCAACGGCAGGATGGGTTGAGACCGGTCGTCTCTCATGCTTTCCACTATAGCAGAGCGGCGTCTTGACCGTCGGGATCAAGAGTGATACCGTCCTTTCGCTCGCCCGGAAGCCCTTTCCGGCGCGTCCCCCCGTAGGAGGTAGCCGTCAAATGTTTCCCCGCGCATCTCTCTTTGTCATCGTTCCCATGCTGGCTTTGTCCGCCTGCAAAAAAGCCGCTCCCGATGCGGAAACGCCGAAGGCCACCGCCGCCGCAGCAAGCCCGGTCGACCAGGCCACCGCCGCCACCATTTCCGGCGTGGTCCGGTTCGAAGGAACACCGCCCGTCCCGCAGAAGATCAACATGGCGATGGACCCCAACTGTTCGGCCAACCACACCGAACCCATCATGGCCACCGACGTGGTGATCAACCCCGACAAATCCATCAAGTGGGTCTACGTTTACGTGAAATCCGGGCTGGGCGACCTCAAGTTTCCGGTTCCTTCCGAACCCGCGCACCTCGACCAGAAAGGCTGCCTCTATCAACCGCATTTCCTCGCGGTTCAGGCCGGCCAGAAAATTGTGGTGAAGAATTCAGACCCGGTTCTCCACAACGTTCACGCCGCGCCGAAGATCAATGAAGGGTTCAATCTGGGACAGCCGGTTCAGGGCATGTCCAACGACGTCTCCTTCGACAAACCCGAAGTCGCGATTCCGGTGAAGTGCGACGTGCATCCCTGGATGCTGTCCTGGATCGCGGTCCAGCCTCACCCGTTCGCCGCCGTCACCGACGGCACCGGCGCCTTCTCGCTGAAAGGCCTGCCGCCGGGCGAATATGAAATCGAGGCGTGGCACGAGAAGTTCGGCACCTCCGTCCAGAAAGTCATCGTGGGCGCGAAGGAAGAAAAGAAAATCGAATTTGTTTTCAAGGGCTAAGACCCGAAAGGACCCGTAAGAATCATGAAAGCCGTTCACCGCTTTGCTGCCGCGGTCGCCGTTTGCACGCTGTTTCTCATCTTCGTTGGAGGCATGGTCACGAGCCCGAGCTCGGGCCTCTCCGTCCCTGACTGGCCTCTCTCCTATGGGCGCCTCATGGCCCCCATGATCGGCGGCGTCTTCTACGAACACGGCCATCGCATGGTCGCGACGCTCGTCGGATTCCTGACGGTCCTCCTCGCGATTTTTCTCACCCGCAGCGACGTCGAGCCCTACATCAAGAAAGCCGGGGGGATCGCGGTTGGTCTGGTCATCGTGCAGGGAACGCTCGGCGGGCTGACCGTTCTGCTGCGCCTTCCGCCCACGGTGTCCATCGCCCACGCCTGCGTCGCGCAAAGCTTTTTCTGTCTGACTGTCTCCATTGCCGTCTGGACCTCCGCTTTCTGGCGGACAGCCGAACCACGAATGGAACAGGTGAACCGCGTTCCCATTCACCGCGGCGCGCTGGCGCTTTTCGCCGTCGCGTTCACGCAGCTTCTGCTGGGCGCCATCCTCCGCCACACGGGCGCCGTCCTTCCGTTCCACATCGCGGGCGCCGTCATGCTGACCATGCTCACCGGCTGGATTACCTATCGCGCCTGGACCGCGCCGGCCTCGAAGCGCCTCCTGAGAACTCTCACCGCCACGCTCTCCGGACTTCTGACCCTCCAGGTGTCGCTCGGCATCTCCTCCTATTTAATTCTGGTTCACCGCTTCGCAACTGTGCCGCCGCCGCTCTGGGCGCCCGCGACGATCAGCGCGCATGTGGCCGTGGGCGCTCTCTTCCTCGGCATCACCACGATTCTCGCGCTGACGTCCTACCGCACGCGGCCCGCGCAGGCGCAGCCGATCCAGACAACGCTCTCCGACTACATGACGCTCACCAAGCCCGGCATCAGCTTCATGGCGGGCGTCACCGCGGTCGCGGGATTCGTTCTTGGATCGGACGGAAACGTCAACATGATCCGTCTCATTCATACCTGCATCGGAACGCTGATGGCCGCCGGCGGCGCCGGAACGCTGAACATGCTGATTGAGCGTGACGTCGACGCGCGGATGACGCGCACCCAGAACCGCCCGCTACCGTCGGGCCGGCTGAAACCGGGCGAAGTCTTCGCTCTCGGCGTCTTCCTCGCCACGATGGGCGTCGCTTACCTGTGCTGGAACGTGAACGCGCTGACCGGCGTGCTGGCCGCCACCACCGTGAGCGTCTACCTTTATGTCTACACGCCGCTCAAAAAAATCTCGACCGCCTGCGTGACCGTCGGCGCCATCGCGGGCGCGCTGCCGCCCGTCATGGGCTGGGCCGCCGCGACGGGACGGCTCGGGATCGAAGCGCTGGCGCTTTTCGGCATTCTCTTCTTCTGGCAATTCCCCCACTTCCTGGCGCTCGCATTTCTCTACCGTGAAGATTATGAGCGCGGCGGACTTCACATGGGCTCGTCCGCGGACCGCGTCACGGCGATGAGCGTTCTGTTGACCAGCCTGGCGCTGGCGGCGGTCAGCCTCTCTCCCTCCGCACTGAAGCTGACCGGAAACGTCTATCTCGTCACGGCCGCGGGAGCGGGCGCGCTGCTCATGTATTACGCCATCCGATTTTTCGTGTCGCCTTCGCGGCCTCGGGCGCGCAGTCTTTTTCTTTACTCGCTCGCGTACATTCCGATCCTCGTGACCTTCATGCTGTTGAACGGCCCTGGCCGTTAAGGACGAGCGTGCTTAAAGCGTTCCGTTATTTTTCCTGGGCCCTCCTGGGATTCAGCCTCGCGATACTGGCGTTGATTCTGGTTCAGCGCGGGCGTCCCGCGTCCGAAGAATTCGCCGGCGCCCAGCCCACCTTCGTCGCCCCGTTTTCGCTCGTGGATCAATCCAGCAAGACGGTGACCGCCGCGGATTTCAAAGGGAAGGTGTGGGTGGCCAGCTTCATCTTTACCCGTTGCGGCGGACCCTGCCCCATGATCACTCAGAAAATGAAACAGCTGGCCGACGAGTTCCCGTCGCCCGATCTCCGTTTTGTTTCTTTCACCGTGGACCCCGAATACGACCGCCCGGCCGTCCTGACCGCGTACGCGAAACGGATCGAGGCCGATCCACGCTGGACATTCCTCACCGGCGACAAAACCGTGGTGGAAGACCTGATCCGCCGGAATTTCACGTTGACGCTGTCGCCGGACGGCGTGAAGAACGGCGTCCCGCAGATCGCGCACAGCACGCGACTGGCGCTGATCAACCGGGATGGCGAGATCGAAGGCACCTTCGATGCGTTCGATGTGGACGGGATGCGGGGGCTTCGGGATGAACTTCGGCGGTTGAAAGCGTGACCTGGGGCATTCACCTGCCGACGGTCAACGCGGTACTGAACTTCGCCTCGGCGGTCTTGCTCGCGCTCGGCTTCTTTTTCATCAAGCGGAAGAACATCGAAGCGCACAAACGTTGCATGATCGCCGCGTTCTGCGTGTCATCGGTTTTTCTCGTGTCGTATCTTCTGCATCACGCGCTGCACGGATCAACGCGGTTCGGCGGGACCGGCGTCATGCGCACGGTGTACTTCTCCATCCTGATCACGCACACATTTCTGGCGGCGGCCGTCGCTCCACTGGCGATCACCACCATCTTCCGCGGCCTGAAGGGCCGCATCCCCGAACACCGGCGCCTGGCGCGCTGGACCTGGCCGGTCTGGATGTACGTCTCCGTCACCGGCGTCGTGATCTACCTGATGCTGTACCGGTTCTAGGCCGGCGCTCAGCTCTTCTTTCCGCGCAGCGCATCATACGCCCGCTGCGGAAACTTCAGAATACCTTCCAGCACATTCTTCACCGGCGCTTCGAGGCTTCTCACCGGCATCGACCGCACGCGCGGATCGTTCCACGGTCCCTTTACGCCGAACCAGAGCGGTAGAAAGGTTTTGCTGTCCCCCAGAAGAAGCGTGCGAAGAACCGGAATGTCGTTGATGATCTGGTCCGCCAGGTTCAGCGGCTGAAGCACGACCGTGCCCGTGATCTTCTGAGCGATCAGGTCTATTTTCCCCTTGAAGCCGATGCGCAGAACGCGGCTGTCGAGCATCAAATGGTTGACGTCGGCCACACCTCCGGAAAGCGTCGCGGACGCTTCCCCTTGAGTGATCTGGATTCCTTCCGACTTCTCTCCCCGCAAATCATGCGCGAGCTTGACCAGGTTCGCGCTGGTCAGCGTCTTCAGCACGGCCGGCACTTCGGGAATGCGTCCGTCGGTCAAATTCAGCGAGACGTCGCCACCAAATCCATCGAGCAGATGACCGACGGGGGCCGCGCCCTTCAGGTGAACCGCGAGTTGCCCCGTCAGCGGACTGGTGGATTGAAAGGTTTTTGCGGCCTGTCCGAGATCGAGGTCCGTTCCGGTGGCGTCCAGCCTGACGGTTCCCTTGGAGATCTGGCCCGTTCCCTGCACGGGTCCCCCGAACAGCTTCGCCGAGACGGGATCCAGATGCATGACGCCGTCCGTCGACCGCCGCACCTCGGCGACCACGTTCTCGAACGGCAGCCGCCCGGCGGTCAGCTTGCCGACACGCGCCGAAAACGTAAGGGGCGCGATTCGTACCGACGCCGGGTTGGAAGTCCCGAAAATGTCGCTGGCGCGGCTTACCCAGCCCGCGGTTTCCAGCGCATCAAGGCGCGGCGCGGTGAGCGTCCAGACGATGGTGCCCGAGGAGACCGGAACCCGGCCCGCCAGGTGAGCTTCCGTCGCGGTGCCCAGTCCATCGAGCGTGACCAGCCACTGCCCGTATTTCTTTGACACCACGCCCGACAGATGGGACGGCAATGCGTCCGCGCCGCACAGATTCGACGGCGATACCGCGAAGGACATTTCGCTGTTCGCGTCGCCACTCCAGCTGAAACGGCCGTCCGTCCGGCCCTCACAGGCCGCGAGCGCCGTAAAACGCGGCGCGAGCAGAACGGCCGGCAGACGTTCGAACACGAGTTCACCTGGCGAAGAACTGGCGAATCGTCCCGACGTGCGAACGCGCATGCGTCCCTCTCCTCCGTCCAGTTCGAGCGAATAGGGAGACGAAACCCCGAGGGGCGTGATCTTGATCGCGACCCATCCGTTCGCGACCGAACGGGCCGGTTCAATCTCCACACCTTTGGCGTTGCTGACGGTCACGGACGCGCGCAGGATGACGAAGCGGTGAAACACGAGCGCGCCGACGGAGGTCCTCACCGGGGAGGTGGGCCGCTTCATGATGTCGTTCACAATCCCTTCGACGTTCGTCTGTCCATCTTTCCGGAAGCGGATATGAATGCGGGCGTCGTGGAATGTCATCTCGTCCACACCGAGACGAAGCAACAGGAGCGACCGGAGCGACGCGCGGGCGTGCACCTCGGGACATTCAACGATCACCTCGCCGGATTTTTCCTTCAGGAGAACGCCGCGCGCGACGAGTTCGGTGAGCGGGAACAACGGCCGTTCGAGATGTTCGATGGTGAGCGGCCGCTCGAGGAAATCCGACGCCGCGCGTTCGATGATCACGGTCAGCTTCTCGGTGCTCAGCGCACGCTGAAGCGCCCAGAAACCGGCAAAGAGAGCGGCGGCGGTTAACGCGAGGGCGACCGCCACATAGACGGCGATGCGAACGGGCCGTTTCATGAGACGGCCTTTGGTCCGGCCCAGTCCGCCAGCGCGCGGCCTTTCCACCGCAGCGTTCCGCCGCGCAGGAGATCGATGACCGCCAGAACGGACACGAATGAATAAACCGACAGCGCAAAAGGGTAGAGCACAGCGCCGGTGAGTGAAAATTCTCCCCAGCTTCGCTGGCGCAGCGCGATCAACGCCGCGACCAGCAGCGCCGGCAACCACGTGATCAGGCCAGCGCCAGGGTTGCCCCCGGCCAGCAGGGCCGCAATCACGAGCGTCACTTCGGTCGCGCCTGTCCAGTGACCCAGCCGCAGCCCGGCCGCGAAATTCCGGCGCCAGCCCTGAACGAAGTCCGTGAATCCTCCATACATGCGCACGTCGAAGAACGGTATTCCGGCGTGAAACGCGAAGCGGCCGCCCAGCTCCAGTGTGCGATTGGCCAACGCCAGATCATCCGGGTAGAGGGCCGCAACCGACGCATGTCCGCCCAGACGTTCGTAGAAACTCCGCCGGAACAGGAGAAACTGGCCGATCGCGTACAGACGGTTCCGCCTTGGCGACCGGTGCGCGGTGGCCACGAGCAGGAGAGAATGGAACGGACCCATCATCCGCTCCCACATCGTGGGCGAAAGATGAAATGGAAGCGCCGACACGAGATCCGCGTTCCGGTTCGTCAGAAACGCCACCGCGCGCCGGAGGCCGTCCGGGCGGTGAATCGTGTCTGCGTCGGTGAACAGGAAGATCTCGCCTTTCGCGCCGGCGGCGGCCTGATGGCACGCCCAGTTCTTGCCGTTCCAACCGGGCGGCAACGGCGCGCCGGTCATCACCCGCACGCCGAAATCCTGCGCGGCCTGCGCGGTGCCGTCGGTTGAGTTGTCGTCGATCACGATGATCTCGAAGGCGGGATAGTCGATCGTTTTCAGGGAGGCGAGTAGCGGCGGCAGGTTGTGCGCCTCGTTGCGGGCCGGAATGAGAATGGAAACAAACGGGAGCGACACCGGCGCGGGCGATTCGGCGTCGCGGCGCCGGCCCAGCCGGCAGAGCGCCACGCCCGCGCCCGCCCACGCAATAGCCACGGAGAAAATCATGGGAGCCGGAGATGAATGAGGGTTTCCCGGACGCCCGGGTAACCGTCGGTGAACCAGCGCCACCAGGCGAGGCTCATGGTGATGTGACCGATCAGAATAAAAACATGGCTCCACATTTCTACGCGGTCGGATTCGCCGGACGTGTAACGCTTCCAGTGCATCCACTCGTCAACGCCGCTGTAGAAAATGGAGAGGCCGATCAGAACCAGCGCGGGGGCCCGGAACGCATCGGGATGCGAATACCCGAGACACAACGCGATGACGCTCGAAATGCCCAGGAAAATGGTGATGGAATGAACGAACCCTTCCCCCTGCTCGAGCCGTTCCCTGTAGCGGGTGCGGTGACCGATCGTGTCGACACCGATCGCGGCCACGAACACCGCGATCCCCACCGGGACGTTCCACACGTAGCCGAGAAAATCCACATTGTGGGAAAGACCGAAAAGCAGGAACCCCGTCGTCGAAGCCAGGAGGCCCAGCATGAGACCGATCCAGCGGATGTAATAAGACCAGTCGGCCCGGGTGAACTCCCGGAACTGGCCCACATAGGTGACGAACTCCTCCAGCAACGACGCCCGATTCATGCTCTGACCTCCGACGAAAAAGGCTTCCAGATGGTGCGGATCTCGGCGCGCTTCCACGGATTTCCGCGCCGCTCGGGCGCCGTTCTGGAAATATCGAGGCATGCCCGGACCGCGAGCGAAATCTTGCGCGGACCGCTCACCAGTGACCGCGATGACCACGCGTCATTGCCACGCGCGCGAACAACGCGCCCGATTTCCGCATAAATATTTCCGGCGGCGAGAACCGCGCACGCCGAACGAAAGGGAAGCGCGAAGAGTCCGCCACGGCCCGACGCGTACAACCGGTCGGCGCATTCCAGCAGCCGCCCGACGACGGCGACGAGGCCTTTCCGGTGTTCCGGCGCCATCAGCTCTTCGGCAGGAACACCGGCCTCCCGCAACCAGGCGAGCGGCAGGTAAACGCGGCCGTTTTCAAAGTCTTCCCGCACGTCGCGGGCGATGTTGGTCAACTGCATGGCGAGACCGAGGTCCGCGGCGTTCCGGAGATACCGCTCGTCGCGAAGCCCCATCACGTGCGACATCATGAGGCCCACGGTGCCGGCGACGCGGTAACAATACAACAGAAGATCTTCGAGCGTTTCATAGCGCTCGCGCCGGACATCCATCGCCATGCCTTCCAGCAATTCCAGCGGATAGTCTTCCGGAACGGAAAATTCGCGGACCATGACGGCGAAGGCATCAAAGGCCGTGTCATTCTGCGTCTCGCCCGCATAGGCGCGGCCGGTCCGTTCCCGCAGACTCGCGAGACGCTCGCTCAAATCGCTCGTATCTTGCGCGAGGTTCTTCCGCATGCCGAGATCCGATCCGTCGATCTCATCATCACACCGGCGGCACCAGGCGTAAAGGCTGATGGCGCCGTTTCGCCGCGACGCGTCGAACAGACGCGCGGCGAGAGAAAAACTTTTCGACCCCTTCGCGATCATGGCCGCGCATGCCTGGAGATCGAGTGCGGAATCAGGAGGCAACGGGTTCTCCTATAAATCCCGCACTCCGCACTCCGAAATCCGCGCTGATAAGTCCGACGGTGGCGCGCGCCGAACCAATCACGCCCGGCAACCCCGCGCCGGGATGCGTCCCGGCGCCGACGATGTAGAGGTTCGCAATGTTCGCGTCGCGGTTGTGCGTGCGAAAGAAAGCGCTCTGGGCCAGAACGGGCTCCAGCGAGAACGCCGATCCCCAGTGCGCGTTCAGCTCGGTGCTGAAATCCTTCGGCGTGAAGAGGCGCGTCGTGACCAGGTTCTCGCGAAGACCCGGCAGGTAGCGCTTCTCCAGGTAATCCAGGATGCGGTCCGCGTAACGCGGGCCTTCCACGGACCAGTCGACGTCCAGCTTGCCCAGATGCGGCACGGGCGAGAGGACGTAAAAGCTCTCGCACCCGTCGGGCGCCAGCGAGGGATCCGTCACCGTGGGCGCGTGGAGATAAAGCGAAAAATCCCCGGCCAGGATGCCGCGGTCGAAGATGTCGCGCAGCAGCTCTTTGTAACGGGGTCCGAAAATCACGTTGTGGTGCGCCAAGCCCGGGTATTTCTTCCGCGTTCCGAAATAGATCAGGAACAGGGAAATGCTGTGGTCCATTCCGGCGAGACGCGCCGCCGTCTTCTTCACGGCCGGCTCTGCCGCGAGAAGATCGCGGTAGGTGTGAACCACATCCGCGTTGCTGACCACCAGATCCACCGCCTCACGGCCCGCGGCGGTCTCGACGGCCACCGCGCGCCCGCCTTCGGTCACGACGCGGGTCACCGGCGTGCTCAGATGAATTTTTCCGCCGAGGTCTTCGAACAGCCGCACCAAACCCTGAACCAGCGCGCCCGTCCCGCCCATCGGAAAGTGAACGCCGCCTTCGCGCTCCAGGTAATGGATCAGCGTGTAGATGGCAGAGGTGCGGAACGGATTTCCCCCGACCAGAAGGGAATGAAAACTGAAGGCTTCGCGCAGCTGCTTGTCCTTGATGAACCGCGACACGGTCGCGTAAACGGACCGCCACGCCGCCAGCTTCATGAGCTGCGGCGCGACGCGGATCATGCTCCACCAGCTGAGAAAAGGAACATGTCCCAGCTTCAGATAGCCTTCGCGGTACACCTCGCGGGTGTAGGAGAGAAATTTCAGATAGCCGGCGACGTCTCCCGGCGATTTCGCGGCGATCTGCTTCAGCAGGGCATCGGTGTCGTTGCTGTAGTCGAAATGGTCTCCGTTCTCCCAGAAGAGCCGGTAGAACGGCGTGACCGGAACGAGATTGACGTAGGACTCCATCGACCGGCCTGCAACACGGAAGAGATCCCGAAGACACTCCGGATCGGTGATGACCGTGGGACCGGCATCGAAAGTGAATCCCGCGTCGCGATAGACGTACGCGCGGCCGCCGGGCTGATCTCGACGCTCATAGACCGTCGTATGGAATCCCGCCGCCTGAAGACGGATCGCGGCGGCCAGCCCGCCGAACCCGCCGCCGATGACCGCCGCGCGGAGGGGCGCGCGCCGGCCGTTGCCGTTATTCATACGCGCGCGCGATCTCCGCGGCCAGCGCGCGGAGGTCCTGAACCGCACCGGCGGCGCGCCCCATCAGGGCGCTCTCCAGCGCGGCGAAACAGCGGTTCATGTGCTCCTGCGCCAGACGGCCGGCGCGACGGATGAAATCATGCTGATCGAACCAGGTTTCCAGCGGGTGGGCGTCGTCCGCGCTCAACTGGTGAACGGCCGAAATGAAATCCGCATAGGACGCTTTTGAGAAATTCCGCGCGGCGCAGGCCCAGATCCACGTCGGCCGCCGCAACAGAAGGTCTTCGCGCCGCTTCGCGGGCTCGACGATGCCGCGCAGGTTGCCGATGTCGTCGAACATCTGAAGCCCGATGCCGAATCCGTGTCCGAACTGGTCGATCGCGGATTCGAGGTCCCGGTCCGCGCCCGAAAGAAGCGCGCCGAACAGAAGGCTCAGCGCGAAGAGGGCGCCGCTCTTCAGCTCCATCGCGGCGAGACAAAGGTCATGGACCTGTTCCTGCGGAACCGTATCGATCGGCACGCCCACGTCAATCGCTTGGCCGAGGTGCGCCCGGACCATGGTGCGGTGATACGCGTGCAGCAGGCGAAGTTCCAACGCCGGTGCGAGGCCGAGCGATGAAACCACTTCAGCCGGCCAGAAATAAAGAAGGTTGCCCACATTCACCGCGATCGGGACGCCGTATTTCACGTGCAAGGACGGTGCGCCGCGGCGCATCCGGCTTCCATCCTGAAGATCGTCGATGCTGAGAGATCCCGCGTGCAGCGCTTCGATGGCGTCCACGAGACGCTGAGACGAGGCGTCGCTCACGCCCCCCGCCAGGAGAACGCCATATTCCACCAGGCGGCCGCGCACGCGTTTACCGGGACGGCCCACGAGATCCGCCAGCGGACGGGAGATGAGACAGTTGAGGTACCCCGCCGCGCTTTTTCCGTAACGCAGCGCGAGAAGCCGGTCCAAGTGAATTTCCGAGACGGGCTGCCCCGGGCGGCCCAGCGCGGTGTCCAATCCTTCTTCGGCGAGTCGGGTTTCGAGAGAGTCGGTCATGAGCGGGATCCTCCGGTAGAAAATGTCAGCGCCTGCATCGCGGCGCCCAGCGGAACCGGCGGTCGACCTGAGAAAATACGGATTCGGTCGAGGCCGGAGAGCTGACCGGAGTAGAACCGCCCGATCATCGCTTCGTTCCTTCGATAAAACCGTTCGAGAATCCGGTACCGCTGGTCCGGCCGGGCCGCCCGGAACATCAGGCGGTTCAACAGGCGGAAAAATCCGCCGCGCCGCCAGTGCCGGCGCGCGCGCGCCGAGGCCCAGACCGACAGGTCCGGCGCGGCGAAGGACGTTCTTCCGGCCAGCGCGTCGGCGAACCGGACGGCGTCAGGAAGGGAATACCCTGTGGTCGGATGGAAAAGACCCGCGCGGAGGCCGGAGGCCGTCACGCCAGTTTCCGGGGCCAACGGAGATCCGCCCAACGGAATGGGCAACGACGCCGATTCCATCCGGGTCGCGGACAGAATGGTCCATCCGCGGCGCAGCGCGTAGGAAACGATTTCCGAGCGGTAGCGCGCCACATCGAGGTCCGGCGTGTCGCTGTAATGGGTGTCTTCCACCAGCACACGTTTGTTGTCCCACGGAAGCAGGTAGAAGAAGCGATATCCGTCGTCCTGTGACACCGTGGCGTCCATGATGACGGGCCGTTCCAGGCCATGGGGCGCGGCGAGTTCGAGTTCGAGCCCGACAAACTTCTGCCAGCCGAGTGACGGACTGGCGGGTGGCGACCATCCGCGGCCGTCGATCACCGCGTCAGCGGTCAGAATCTCGCCGTTGTCCAGAATGACCCGCGTTGCCTCGACGGCAACGGCGCGACGGCCCGTTCTCACCCGCGACCCGAGAAGGGACGCAAGCGCGCGATGGAAATCCGCTGACTGAAGGGAATGATAACGGCCGGAGAGCGTGCGCTGGTGCGCCGGGAAGAAAACATCGGTGCCGTCCCAGGATTTTGAGATCAGCGGCGACAGCCAGGTGCGCTGGGGCGCGCTCAGGTCCGCGTCATGAAAAGACCAGGTGTGGTTGCCGCCCAGCGTCTCTCCGGCCTCCACCAAAACGAACGAAATGTCCGGACGGTGATGGAAAAGGCGGAACGCGGCAAGCCCGTTGGCGAGGCCTCCACCGACGAAAATGAGAGACGTTTTCATGACCGGACCCATGATACTTTAAAGCGGGTGGCGCCCCGGACCTGCACGTCCCACTACCGCCGCGATACCTCTGTTTCTAGCTGCGTTTTTGGCGGGCCGCAGGATGTGACCTCAGTCACACTTCCCGGAAAAAAATTATCGGTTTTGTCGGGCCGGGCCAGTCACACTCAATCCAATGAGCAGTTCCGACTCCTCCAACGCCGTCGTCAGCCAGCGGTACGAGACCATCTTCTCCGTCTTCATGTTGATGGTGGTGTTCCTGTACCGTCACAATGAACACCTGGTTTTCCCCCAGATCTTCTATCTCTTCGCCGCGATGCTCATGGTCAACCTGATCGCGGGATGGGTCTTGAGAAAATGGCCCTCCAGCATGCTGGGCGCGGTGGCCATCGTGCTCGCCAACTGTGGTGTGATCACGGCCATTCTCGCCCAGTCGGGCGGACCGCTCTCAAATCTCTGGGTGCTGTATCTTCTCCCGATCTATACGGTGTGCCTCTTGTTGAACGGGCTTCAGCTGGCGCTGATCGTCTCAGGGATCATCAGCTTCAACGCGGTTTTCTACTGCCTGTGGAACGAGCCCTGCGAGGAAGGAAGCGGATTCGATATCGCGCTCCGAACCGGAATTTTCATTTTTGCCGCGGGCGTCACGTGGAAGTTCGCGCAGAAGGACCGACAGACGAAAGAGAAGCTGGCCCTCCAGCGGAGCGACATCAAACGGGTGGAATCCGAACTTCTGGCCGAACACGGGCGCCTTCAGGACGCGCGAACCATGGCCGACATCGGACAGCTGGCGTCCGGCATTGCGCACGATCTCATCGGGCCCCTCACAGTCATCACCGGAACCGCGCGCATGATGCTCGAAGACGCGGCGACGAAAGCCTATCACGCGGATCTGGAACGTATTGTTCGCGCGGTAACACTCTGCGAGACCATTTCTCAGAACGTTCTCGGTTTCGCGCGTTCGCATGAAATGAAGCTGGAACCCTGCGACCTGACCATGATCATCGACGCCGCGTTGCAGGTCTACGAACCCCTTCTCATCCAGAGCGGAATTACCGTCGACAAGAAACTCAACCTCGGATTGCCGCGCGTGAACTGCAGCCTGGGCCACATCGAACGGATTTTCCTGAACCTTCTTTCCAACGCGCGGGCCGCCATGCCGAACGGCGGCCGATTGACCATCTCCGGCAAAACCGTGTTTCCCGGAACCGGCGACATGCCCTGGGCCCAGATCACCCTGGAAGACAACGGCCCCGGCATCCCGGCCGATGTGATGGAGAGAATTTTCAAACCGTTCAACACCTCGAAAGCCGTGGGCAAAGGAACCGGCCTCGGCCTCTATTTGAGCCGGCAAATCGCCATGGATCACGGCGGACGCCTGCTGGCCCAGAATCGCCCCGAAGGCGGCGCTCGCTTCACCCTTTCCCTGCCCGCCGCCATGACGGGCGCCCCGCCCGTTTCCAAAGCCGCCTGACTCGACTTCCTGCCCAAAAAAAATCCTACAATTCGTTTCTTCGGCGGACATTTCTTACGGCCATCCGCCCCGGAGCTTTCCTCTTTCCGGCCCCATCGTCTAGCGGCCTAGGACGCTGCCCTCTCAAGGCAGAGATCACGGGTTCGAATCCCGTTGGGGCCGTTTCTTCCCGCGAGAGAACCATCGAGTCCGAGTCTCGTACGGACCTGAGGTGGGGCAATGCCGTGATCTTTCAGAAATGTGCTGGGGCTGGGAAAGTATGCGGCACGCCCGGCGCGCAACTGATTGAGCAGCTCAAGCATTCGCCCGTTCGGGCAAATTAGATGAATCGGGAAGAGGTGGTCGCAGGCTATTCCTTCGCGCCTGCCTAACAATTTTTTCAAACCGACAACAATGATGGCGTGCGTTGACTCATGCGGCCATCTGGCTATCCTTTAAAGCGAATATGCGATAGACAGGTAATAATCAGAGACATCCATAGACTTAACGGAGCACCTTGTATGCGAATAGCGAAAGAAGCCGTAGACGTTAAGATGAAGATCCCAGGCGCCGTGATTCGTCAGCAAACTGAATTCGGCGACGCAACTGGCTTGGGCAAGATCAGTGGCGAGTACTTCAGTCTTACTGCTGGCGTCGATACCGCCCCGCTATTCCAAGGGCTCGTCGACAATTTGTGCCAGTGTCCTCACTGGGGTTTCCTTTTGCGGGGTCAACTCACCGCAACGGACGCGAGCGGCGCACAGGAGACGGTCAATGCAAATGATCTTTTTTACTGGCCGCCCGGACACAACGTAAAAGTCAACGCTGATGCTGAGATCATTATGTTCAGTCCTCAGCGTGAGCACAGCGATGTGATCGACCATATGATAAAGAAGACGAGCTGATTTTTCGCCCAACGCAGCAAGAATTGCCCCGCATGTTGGTGACCCGCCTCTCCTCTGGGCGATGAACTGGGAAGTGCCTTAAGCGGCCGGACCGCATTTCCGAGCGGGTGGCCCTGAGGGAGATCGCTTCGTCCCTTCGGCCGTCCCAAGCAGAGCGGTTCTAATCTGCAACGGTATGGGCCGTTTTTTTAGCCAACCGAAATCCAGGTCAATATTGAAACAAAGTCTTTTGGATAAATTTTCAGCCGTGGGATCATTGCTTGCCGCAGCAGCCTGCCCGGCGTGTTTTCCACTTATGGGACTGGTGGGAAGCACCATCGGCCTCGGCATCTTTAAGCCTTACGAGGGCCTCGTATTCTGGGCATTCCAACTTCTTGTAATTATCGGGATCATCGGAAACGTTTCCGCCTACCTTAGTCACCAACGAATTGCTCCCCTCGTTATCGGGGTAGTCAGCCCGGGACTCGTCTTCTTGTCCCTTTATGGGAAATATCCTTCTTGGGTTTTATATGCCGGTCTGTTTGGAATTTCATTGGCGGCGTTGCTCAATTTCCTATCGCTCAAGACGTGCGGGACGAAAAGGACTTAATGAGAGAAGATCTGAAGTCAGTTATTACCTGCCCCTTGTGCGGCCATTCCAAAGAGGAAGCGATGCCTCAGGACGCATGTGTATATTTTTACCGATGCCAGAAGTGCGGGAAAACGATCAAACCGAAGCAAAGTTCTTGTTGCGTGTTTTGTTCCTACGGAACGAAAAGATGCCCGCCAAAGCAAGCCGAGGAAAAGTCAGCCGGGGCCTAAGCCGCCTCCACCAGCGCGGTTCTAAACTTTAACGGCAGGGGCCGATTCGTTTCCTCCCTACGCTGTCACCGGGTCGAGGCGAACGCCGTTGGCACCAGGGCCGGTTTTCACCTTGGTCCCCGCCTTCTCCGCGTGCTTGACGTGCGCATCGCCCATCTCGCAGGTCAGCTCGATAAAAGATTTCAATGTGAGACCGTACTTGGTGAGCGAATATTCCACTTTCGGCGGAACTTGCGGATAAACGCGCCGAAAAACGATGCCGTCCCTCTCCAGCTCGCGCAGTTGCGCGGTAAGCATTTTCTGTGTGCTGCCAGGAATGAGCCGCCGCAGCTCGTTGAACCTTTTGACGCCGCCGTCTTTCAGATGCCAGAGGATGAGCATTTTCCACTTCCCGCCAATCACGTCCACTATCACTTCGATGTTGCAGTTGTAAGGCCGGCTGTTGAGGTAGATCATAGGTTTCCTTTTGGAGTCTATAGAACGACTCGGTGGCTATATTACTTTTAGGTACGTACTTGCTCTAAAGATATCAGTGCGTTACGATCCAGGCTGACGCCAAAAAATCTCTCGTAGGAGGCCACGATGAAAGTGACGGAGAAACCGGAGACAAAAAATTTCGCTAAGCCGGACGAAGTTCGAGAGTTCCCCAAAGGCCGGTTGGAGCTGGTCAAAGTCGGCGGCGCGTCGATCGGTCGCGCCATTCTAGAACCCGGTTGGAAGTGGTCGACCTCGATTCAGCCCCTGGCCAAAACCAAAAGCTGCGACGCGCCCCATTTCCAATATCACGTCGCCGGCACGCTGAAGGTGGTGATGGACGACGGCCAGGAGTTCCTTTGCAAACCGGGTGACGTGTCGGTGCTGCCTTCAGGCCACGATGCGTGGGTCGTGGGCAATGAGAACGTCATTGTTATCGACTGGCAGGGCATGAAGGAATACGCGAAGTCCTGAAAGGCATTTTCAAGGAGGTTTCTATGAAGAAGTTCACAAGTGTGATCGGCGCAGTAATGTTGGGGATGGGGTTGGCGGGTGCGGCCATGGCAGCCACGGGCGTGGAAGGTACGGTTTGGAAAGCGACGCTCGGCGACGGGCAACAAACCGCCGATACATTGGTTTTCGTGGACGGAAAATTCGTCTCGACCAAATGCGTTCCCTATGGCTACAAGATGAGCTCTTTCTCGACGGACGGCGCCACCTGGCATGCGGAACAAAAGTCTGGTAGCGATAAAATTGTCTGGACCGGCCAGGTGCAGGACAAACAAATGACGGGTCAGTTCGTGCGCACCTCGGCGAACGGGGAAAAGTCCACCACCAAGTGGACGGCAACCAAGGAAGAATAGTTCGCGACGCCGTTTTTCCCGCCCCTTGCGGGCCGTCCCCGCGAAGAAGAAGGGTCTTTCGCGGGCCGGCCCGCGAGGAGCTGGCCTGGTCCCCTAAGCTGCTTCCAGCAGAGCGGTTCTAATCTGAAACAACAGGGGCCGTTTCCTTCTTAGCCTAACTGCATCCACACCCCTCGCCTTCCAGCGCCTCACGGCCTTCCTTAACGAGAATCAGAGCGATTCCGAGGCTCGCCACCGAGTCAGCCCACCACCACCCGAATGCTGCGTTCAGCACGAGACCGGCCAGCAGAATCCACGACAGCCACGCGCAGACCGCCGTTTCTGTCGCGTCAGCCTGAAGCGCGCGGCTTCCGAGAACGATGCCCACGTCGCGCTTCAGCCGAGAAAGCACCGGCATTGTGATGGCAGACAGGGCGGCGATGACGATGCCGGGAATACTTTCGCGCGGCGGATCCTCCGTCAAGAGATGCTTCACGGCCTCTAACGTGATGTAAGCAGCGAGGGCGAAGAACGTCCAGCCAACGATCTTGAGGGCCGTCCGCTCCGCCCGGCTTCCTCTTCCGGCGTCCCGCGTTTCAGCCGCCAAATCAGAGCCACGGCGGCGATGACCTCGATAAAGCTGTCCAAGCCGAACCCGACCAGAGCCACGCTGCCCGCCGCCACGCCCGCCCAAACGGCGATCGCGCCTTCCGCGACGTTCCATCCGACGGTCGCATACTCCAGACGGAGGGCTCTTTGTATAAGGTTTTCGTGAGTTTTGTTCACCCTACATTCCGGTCAATCCGTCCGTCTCCAGAGCCACTCACCCCTGTTCCTTCCGCATTTCGCCTCGACCCGACACCAACTAATAAAACGCGAGAAGGACAACCAGGGCGAGAAAACATCAGCCCACTTCCAGCAAAGCAGTTTTGATCTGCGAAAATTTTTGATTTCCTCCCAACTGAAAGACATGAAAATTGCAAAGCCCTTCTTTTCGGTCGCCATCGCCGTCTGCTTGGCATTTCCCTCCCAGGCGCTTTGTGACGCATCCCCGTCAAAGCCCCGGCTGGCAATTGTTCAGGTTCCGATGAACGTCCGAGTCAAAAAACTGGCGTTAATCTCCAACGATTCGACCAAGGACCGGGACCTTCAAAAACTTTTGATTCCGGTCCGGCTTCGACAGGCGGACGAATGCGCGAAGTCCTCTCTTATTGAGAACATAGAGAGAGAAACCGGTTATTCAGTGCTGAAAGACTCGGCCACGGAGAACCTTCTCGATTCCCTGGACCTGGCGCGAAATGACCGAACTGTTCCGATTTCCGTTCTGCGGGAATTTCAGGAGGCGACGCTGGCTGACGCGGTGCTTCGGTTTCGCGTGACCGATTACGGTCGGACGCCCCATGTCTATCTCAAATGGGTGTACACGGCGACCGCCGTTTGGATCGGAGGCGTGGTGACGCTTGCAACTCTGGACCCACACGCGAGGCCCTACATTGGCGCTTACCTGCTTTCCGAGGTGGTTCAGGAAGGGGCAGAGGCGTATCTCGGTACGTCGCTTTTCGGGCATGAATACAAGCCGGTCAGGGTGGAAGCGGAGTTGCTCGACGCTCGGTCTGGCCGGGTGCTGTGGCATGGAAGCGCGACGAGAACCGCCTCTAAAAGCATCATGAAGTCATTTCCCCCCGCCGAAAGAGACCGAAAGGAAGTTCAGTTGGCGGTCGCGACAGATCGCGCTCTTCTTTCCCTGGTGAACGCGCTTCACAAGAGCCGGGGGATTTAGCCGCTAAAAAGGCAATGTAGGGCGCATTTGCAGTCACCGTCTTGGCAACTCTGATCTGTCATTCAATCAGGCCGCGTCCAGCAAAGCGGTTAGGGGCCGTTTTCCTTTCTTTCTGCCAGACTTAACGTTTTCTCCTTCCGTTAGATCCCATTCACTCGAACCGCGAAATTCCTGCCGTCCGCCAGCTCCCAACCTGTCCGCTGTTTATCACCTTCGTGACATACCCCCGGGGGGTATGCTAGATTTTCCACGAAGAAATTCAGCCGAGGAGAAACAATGTCCCACACTCAAGATGAGAAGGCGGTGCTTGTTCGGCGTGTCCGCCGGATCAAGGGACAGGTTCAAGCTGTCGAGGATGCGCTCGAGAGCGGACAGGGGTGTTCCCGAGTCTTGCAGGTCATTGCCGCCTGCCACGGCGCAATCAACAGCCTCATGGTCGAAGTGCTTCGGGAACACCTATATGGTCATGTCCTCGAACCGAAACGAAAGCCCTCGACTGAGCAGGTCAGGTCCGCGGAAGACCTGATGCGTGTCGTTAAATCCTACCTGCGGTGACGAAATGATCCGGGCAGTCGCCGTCATCAACTGGTTTTTGAAAAGGAAGCCGCTTCCGTCTCCCGCCTCAATTCTCCGGAAGAAAGCGGACAAGCTCATTCCCGCCTGTGCCGCCTCCAAGTCCGAGGCCATTGCTCTCCTTGGTACCTCGGAAAAAGGAATGGAAACCTATGACATCGACGAGAGGCGCGCCTTTTTTGGGACGAACGAGGTCCTTCGGGGCAAGGCAGTTGGCTTCTTTCGCCAGATCCTTCAGCGGTTTTCGAACCCCCTGGCCATACAATTGATGATCATCGCCGTTCTGTCGCTCACCATGGGCGACATCCGGGCGTCCACCGTCGTATCCTTCATGCTCTTTCTCAGCGTCTTTCTTGGCCATCTTCAGGAGGCCCGTTCCAACAAGGCTGTTGAAGCACTGCAGGGAATGGTGAAGACGAGATGCAACGTCATTCGATCTGGGGTGGAGTGGGAAATTCCGATGGCGGAGCTCGTGCCGGGAGACATTGTCATTCTCAACGCCGGATCCATCATCCCCGCCGACATTCGGCTGCTGGTGGCGAAGGACTTCTTCGTAAGCCAATCAGCCCTCACGGGGGAATCCATGCCCCTCGAAAAGAACGCGGTGGCGGCGATCACCGAGGGCAAGAGCGAGCTTGAGTTACCGAACGCCTGCTTTCAGGGAAGCACGGTGCTGAGCGGCTCCGCGCGCGGTCTCGTCGTCCGTACCGGCTCCAATACCTACTTCGGCTCGGTCTCTGAGACGCTGGCGGCCCAGCGCGTTCTGACCAGCTTCGACAAGGGAGTCAATGACTTCACGTGGCTGATGATCCGGTTCATGATCGTCATGGTCGCGATCGTCTTCCTTATCGTTGGTTTTACGAAAGGCGATTGGCTTCAGGCGCTCCTGTTTGGCCTCGCCGTGGCGGTTGGCCTCACACCCGAGATGCTGCCGATGATCGTCACTGTCAACCTATCCAAGGGCGCTCTCGCGATGTCCAGAAAGAAGGTCATCGTGAAGCGGCTCAACGCAATCCAGAATTTCGGCGCGATGAACATCCTCTGCACCGACAAGACGGGAACGTTAACTCAGGACAAGATCGTTCTCGAACGGCATGTCGACGTCACCGGGCGCAAAAGCAGGGACGTGCTCCGTTACGCCTACATGAACAGTCACTATCAAACAGGTCTTCGCAACCTCATGGACAATGCCATTCTCGCCCATGACGACATTGACGTCGAGCGGACCTGCGGAAAAGTGGACGAGGTGCCCTTTGATTTCTCGCGCCGCCGAATGTCGGTGGTCATCGCCTACGAAGGCGATCACGTAATGATTTGCAAGGGCGCCGTTGAGGAGATCTTCAACGTTTGCACGCAATACCAGGTTGACGAAGAAGTCCATCCGCTTATCGATATGCTGAAGCACGATCTTCTTGAGGAATATCAGGAGCTAAGCGCGAAGGGATTCAGGGTGCTGGCTCTTGCCTACCGCGAGTTCCCGACGGACAAGCAGGTATTTTCAGCGGCAGATGAAGCTGATCTTATCTTGCTTGGATACCTCGCATTTTTTGATCCGCCCAAAGATTCCGCAGCAGCGGCGATCCGAGCACTCGCGGACAAGGGTGTGAGAACGAAGATTCTGACCGGGGACAATGACCTGGTTACGCGAAAGGTCTGCCACGACGTCGGGTTAACGGTCGAGCATCTTGTCACCGGCGCGGAACTCATAGGAATGTCTGAGGAGCACCTCACTGCCATCGCGGAAAGAACGACGGTGTTCGCGAAACTCTCCCCAATGCAGAAGGAACAGATCATTCGAGCTCTGCACAGAGCGGGTCATGTAGTCGGGTTCCTGGGCGACGGCATCAATGATGCGCCCGCCATGAAGGCGGCGGACGTCGGAATCTCAGTGGACACCGCCGTGGATGTCGCAAAGGAGTCCGCGGATATCATCCTTCTCGAAAAAAATCTGATGGTGCTGGAAGCGGGGATCCTTGAGGGCCGGAAAGTCTTCGGAAACATCCTGAAGTACATAAAAATGGGAGCGAGCTCCAATTTCGGGAACATGTTCAGTTTGGTGGGCGGTAGCATCTTTCTTCCGTTCCTGCCGATGGCGCCGATCCAGGTACTCGTCAACAATCTGCTTTACGATTTTTCTCAGGTCGGCATTCCGCTTGACCGGGTGGACGAGGAGGATCTCGAACGTCCCCGCAGATGGAACATCGACAACATCAAGAAATTCATGCTGTTCGTGGGCCCGACCAGTTCGGTATTCGATTACGCGACATTCTTTCTGATGCTCTATTTCTTCAAATGTTCGAGATTCGCATCGCTTTCGACGGCTCCGGATATGAAGTCTTACTATGAACAGCTTTTTCATACCGGATGGTTCGTCGAATCTCTTCTGACGCAGACGCTCATCGTCCATATTATCCGCACCAATCGGGTTCCATTCCTTCAGAGCAGAGCGAGCGGCCCGCTTTTCGCGACGACCGTGGCTGTGATGATGATCGCCATTTACCTCCCGTTCTCTCCCCTCGCTCACTACCTCGGACTGGTGGCCTTGCCGCCGTCGTACTGGATTTGGATTGGCGGCTTTCTGTTCTCCTATTCGGCACTGACTCATCTTGTTAAGACAATATTTGTCCGACGCTTCGGACTGGAGTAGTCATGAAAAGTCTTTTGAATGCTCTGAAAGATGGCCGCGTGGTGGAACTCCCCGATGGGAAAAAAGAGTCATGCCTCGAATATCTCGCGCATCTCATTGAAGCGATTCCCGACGTGGTGGGTCATGCGTCTGTCGCCGACGAAGTGATCGCCCACGAGGCAGAGGCAAACACGGGCATAGGGTCATCTGTCGCTTGCCCACACGTCAGAGTTTCGGGAGAGGGTGATCTTCTCTGTGCCGTTGGTTGGAGTCCGACAGGTATCGACTATGGCGCCAGAGACGGCCGGAAAGTTCACCTGATTTTCATGTATTTCATCCCTGACGCCGCAAAGGCCGCGTACCTCAAGGAAATCTCATCCGTGGCCACGGCCGTAAAAAGGGAACAGGGCATAGACGCGATTGTCCACGCGGAAGACATAGCCGTGGTGAGAGAGCGCCTTTTGGCGTGGGTTTCGGCCGCCGTTGAAGCGGGACCTCCTGAGACCAAAGCCAAGATGATTCAACTGGAAGCCAGGCAGGCCGCACTTCAATCGAGCGGCGCCGCAGGTTCCAACGCAATTTTTCCCGTAATATTCGTTAGCCAGGACGAACATTCTCAGATTGTCCTGTGCGGAGATGCTCGCCTTGCCGCCCAATTAGAGAGTGACAAAGACATTGGCTCGCATCTTAAGCAGAACGCCCAGTTTGATCGTGCTGGATATCGATTCCTTCACCAATTCACCGTGCTTTATGATCCGCGAAGACCGCTTTTCAACTACGTGGCCGTAAAGATCGGTTGAAGAGTGAGCATCTCGGGGGCGGCCGGTCGGTTTAAGCCGCCTCCAACAAAGCGGTTCTAATCTGCATCAACAGGGGCCGCCCTCTTTGCAAACGACGAGAATCTCACCGTCTTCCGGCGCCCGGTGAAGCTCCCCGAAGAAGTTGAGGCCCTCGGCTAAGGCGGCGTTTGCCGCAACCAACCCCGCAGGAAATGCCTTTCTCGTCTGAAATCTGGATGTTCCCAGCCTAGGCAGTGGAGAAAAGGGGATTGCCAAAGACGCCTTGATGCCGCACGCTTTGGAATCGCTTCCCAATTCAAAGGAGACATATGCCGCGACACGTCGCCCGCTTCTTGCCAGTTCTTGCCGTGAGCCTTGGACTGCCGCTGACTTTTTTTTCACGCGGACCTTTGCCGCGGACAAGGCGGATGCCCCGGGCAACACGCAGTTCCTGGCGGCCCCGGACGAAAAGATGAACCTCTCGCCGTCGGCCCAGAAATCCTACTCCGCGGGAATTCGACTGATGGCTGAGAGCAAATGGGCTGAAGCGCTTCGGGCCTTCGACTTTGCCCTTAAGCAGGCTCCGGACAATGGCGTGCTCCACGCGAACCGCGGCACGTGCCTGACCCAGATGGGTCAACTGGACAAAGCGATAGCGGATCTTTCCGCGGCGCTGAAGCTGAAACTTTCGTACAGAGCCATCACCGAGCGCAGCCTGGGCCAGGCCTTCATCGCGCGTGGGGGAGGGCGGATCACCGCCGGAGATCTGCCCGCGGCGGTCGACGACCTGAACCATGCGGCGGAATTCGACAGCACGCGCGCCCCCGCTCTGGCCACCGAAGCCTACGTGGCTTCCACCATGGGGAAGGCGGAGCAATGCATTTCGCTGGCGGAGGAAGCCATCAAGACAGATCCCTCCTATGCAGACGCGTGGTTGAACAAAGGCGCCTGCCTGATGAATGAAGGGAAGAACGATCTGGCTCTGAAGGCCATGAGCGAGGCGATCCGCCTGGTGCCTTCCTATGCGCCTTATTACTTGAATCGGAGTTCCGTCTTCGTCGCGCTTAAAAAATGCGCCAACGCCAGAACGGACGCCGCAACGACAGTGAAGCTGGACCCGACCTTGAAGACGGAGGCCGCGACCGCTGTCGACGGATGTCGTTAGGCTCAGGATCCTAAAGAAACCTTTCGAACGCCTATCCGAAGCCAGCCGCGGCCGCTGACAGTCGGCCCAATAAACTACGGAAACACGGCTTCGACCAACAGCGGAAGATGGTCCGAACTTATGCGCGAGAGCTCGGAATTGATGACGCTGGCGGAGCGAGCGCGCGCGTCCTGAGGGAGAAAAACATGGTCGATGCGAATCGCCGGGAAGCGGCTGGGCCAGGTGGCCTTCGCGTGGCCGCCCGTCGCCGATTGCGCCGCGTCCATGAAGCGAGCGGCCAGTCGTTTGTAAGGCCCCTGATGCGGCGTGGAATTAAGATCGCCGCAGAAAACGAAAGGCGGTTTGAACCGCGCGTCGCCCGTCCAGTCGGGCCCCATAATCGCGTCCACCTGCTTCGACCGTTCGTCGCTATTCAGTCCGAAATGCGTGGCGATCACCTGCACCGGTCGGCCCTCAACGTCGATCTCCGCCCAGATCGCTCCGCGCTTCTCCGCGGGAGAGCGACCCACCCGCGTGGGCAGGTTCTCCGCGCGAACGAGGCGAATGGGATAGCGGCTTAAAAGCGCGATGCCGTAATCCTGGCTTCCGGTGCGCACGAGCGCGTAGAAAACGTAGTTCATATCGGCAGCGCGGGCGATGGCGCGCGGCTGGTCGACGAAGGGATTTTCCTCGTCGTCCGCCAGGTCAACTGTGTTGGATGCCACCCGGTTCCCCAGCACGGTGGGCGGAGGCAG
>JAYTIE010000192.1:0-3680 GCA_043732015.1 Elusimicrobiota bacterium
CGCTCCCGGCCGCCGCCATCGCCACGCCGCGCCTGTATCACGCCGACGACCCGAAGCGCATCTACATCGACGGGCAGCGCTTTCATTACATCGGCCAGACGGTGCAGGCCCACCGGAACGAACTCCGCCCGCGCGAAACTGGCGTCGTGGAAGGCCGCTGGTGCGGCGGCGTCGCCATGATCGACCGCGAACGCGTAAAGGAAGTCGAATTCTTCGACGAGGATTATTATTTCGGCTGGGGAGAGGACGGGCAGCTGTACCACCGCGTGACGCTTCTCGGCTACAAGTGCTATCACGTCCTGCATGCCGTGGGTCTGCACTGGGGAAAAACCCGCGGGACGGAACGGGCGTTCGCGCAGGTTCGCAACCGCTGGATGCTGATGATCGAACTCTACGAGCTGGGGTCGCTCATCAAACTTCTCCCCGCTCTCCTGGTGTTTGAGGTGGCCCAATTTCTGGGCCTACTGGCAAAAGGCGTCCCGGGTATGTATTTTTCTGCTGCGTTGAACGTGCTCGTCCGGCTTCCGCGGACACTTCGGAAACGGCGAATGATTCAGGCATCGCGCAAAGTGAAGGACCGCGCCTTCTTTGTTTCGGGTCCGTTCTTCCTGTCGCCGGCGCTCCTGAAAGGAACGTACACGCGGGCGGGCTTCTACGGCATGATTCGTTTCTTCGACGCCTACTGGTCTCTTGTTGGGAAAAAATTATGAGCCTAATGAACAAACTGAAAGCGCAGGCTGTCTCCATCTCGGATGAGATCCGGTTTCTGACCGATCCGAAAGTATCCGGCTTCATCTGCGAGTCCAATCCGGTCTTCCCGGCGGACCGCATCGCCATTTTCACGCTGCACGGCGTGGAACCGGGCTTCGAGGCGCAGATGGAATTCCTCGCCCAGAACGGTTACCGCACCATTCTTCCGACCGAGATGATGGCCATGCTGGAGAAGCGCGCGCCCATCCCGCCCAAAACGGTCATGGTCACGTTCGACGACGGACTTGAATCTGTCTGGACGAAAGGCGCGCCCATCCTGAAGCGGCTCGGTTTCAACGCGACCGCTTTCATCGTCCCCAACTGGATCGGGCGACCCGACTATCTCACCTGGGCGCAGGTGACGGACATGCAGGCGAGCGGATTCATCGACATCCAGTCCCACACCATGAATCACCGCGCCATGATCGCCGCCACGCCGGCGGAACTCCCCGAACTGGAACGGGAGCTGGTCGAGTCCCGCTCCATCATTGAGAAAAATCTGCCGGGCCACGACGTGGTGCACCTCTGTTATCCCTACGGCCTGGGAAGCGAGGACGGCGTTCGCCTGTCAAAGAAGGCGGGATACGCGTCCAATTTCTGGAGCCGCCGCCTGGACCGTTTCATGAACGCGCCGGGAGATGATCCGTTCTACATCGGCCGCATCAAACACGATTTCATTCGCCGGCTTCCCGGCGCTCCGCGCGTTTCCCTTTCCTCTTTGATGGTTGAAAAGGTCATTCGCCGCCTGCAGGGAAAAGAATACGCCTGAGATGACCGCGAACGACACCGACATTCTGTTCTCCCCGGCCCGCCCGACACGGCCCCTGACCCGTCTCCGCCGGTTGGCCGTGCTTCTGTTCGTCGGCCTCTGCCTCGTGGGCGGGTCTTACCTTCGCTTCTCCAACATCGGTAAGAACGGATTCTGGACGGATGAGTTCTTCCATGTGTTCGCGGCCCAGTCGTACCTGAGAGACGGCTCTCTGAACGTCCCTCTGCATGGCGAATACACCCGCGCGGTCCCTATTACCTACATCACCGCGTGGTCGTTCAAACATTTCGGAGTGAGCGAAGCTTCCGCACGGTCTCCTTTTGCCGCCGTGAACGTTCTTTTCCTTCTCGTCGCCTTCCTTTTCATCCGCCGCCTGTTCGGCCTTCTTCCCGCGCTGGCGACGCTCGGGGTCCTCAGTTTTGCGCCCTTCATGCTGCACATGTCGCGCGAGTGCCGGATGTACACCGTCTTTCAACTCCTGTATTTCTCGTGGATCGCCTGCTTCATCCTGGGCTTCGAACCCGTCCGCCGGCGCGCCGGATGGGAAGGTCGCCTCAACATCGACATCCGCTGGCTGGTGGCCGCCACCATTCTCCTTCCAGTCTCCATTGAAATCCATGACTTGGGCTGGAACGGCGGGCTGGTGGTTGCGACCTATATTGGCGTCGTGTTCCTCTGGGAGGCGCGGTCAAAAAGTCTCCGGCAGGCGGTCCTCTCAAAATATGGACTCATGTTTGGCGTCATCGCCCTCCTGTCGCTGGCCATGATTATGTTCAAGCGGGACGATCTCCGCGACATGATCCAGGGAGCGCAGGAGGTTCCGTACTGGTCCATCGTCGGGAGTAACGCGAGCAGTTTTTACCGGTACTTCCTGTCGGAGACCTATCCGGCACTTTTCTTCATCTATCCGCTGGCGTGCTTTTCTTTCGTGCGCTTATACCGCCGCCGGGGACTTTTCATGGTTATTTCTTTCTCCTTGCTGTTCATCCTCCATTCCTATGTTTTCGGACGGAAGGGTGATCGATACATTTTCTACATCTTCCCGTTCTTCGTTCTTGTTTCGGCGACGTTCATGGCCCGTGCGCTTGAATTCTTCGCCCGCCATCTCCGGGCGGCACTCGCAGCGGCCCCTCTTTCCGTCAAAGCCGCTGCGTGGGGCTGTGCGCTTCCCGCGCTGTACCTCGTCACATTTCCCTGGCTCTCCCTCGCGCTGCGCGCGCCGAACACCTACGTGGAAATCGACTGGAAAGCGGCCGCCCAGGAAATCCGGGAGAAATCGAAAGGCGAAATCGTCATCGACACGAGTCCCATGCCCTATCTGTACTATCTGGGGACGCTCCCGGACTATTACATGCTGGGAGAAGTCTGGGACGTGCATGCGCATGCTGGCCGCCTCGTCCAGAATGCCGCGGAGCTGACCGCTGCGCTCGACAAACCCGGGCTCTCCGTCCTCGTTACGGACCAGGGACGGATCGGAAATCCGGCGTTTCTGAACCGGGACATGGAAGCCGTGCTCGATTCCCGGACCCATCTGGAATACAGCAAGATCGACCGCAGAATCCGCTATTACGAAGAACTTCCCGCCCCCACCACCTCAAGACACCCGTAAACCAGCCTGATAAATCAGGTCATTTTTCAATTTCCTCCGTCGGAGAACGTGACAATTTCCCTCTCGCGCGCCCCCGCGGACCCGCCGCATACTCAATCTGGAGATCCCATGAAGAGAATGCGCCTCGTTGAGCCTTCCGTTGTCCGTTCCAACCATCGCCAGATGGCTGTGCTCTTTGTCGTCCAGGTCGCGGTGATCGCGCTGCTGGTCGCTTTCGTCTCCGTCCCCTGAATTCCAGTTTTTAACCCGCCGTCACGCCCCCGACATACGCCGGTTCTATTGTTATTTCGCCGCTGAACTTTCCCCCTGAGACCCCGCACGTCTCTCAACGGCAAAAATCCACCCCCGGCTCCCCCGCCGGGGGTGGATCATTTATGGGCGACTTGTCCGGTTTCGTAGACTGAAGGTCCAATGGACAATCTCACCCACACGCTGGTCGGCGTTACCCTGGCCAACGCCGGACTGAAACAACGCTACGGACGTGGCACCACGCTGGCGCTGGTTGTCGCATCTAACATTCCGGACCTTGATGTCTTCGGCGGTTTCTTTCAT
>JAYTIE010000193.1:0-1286 GCA_043732015.1 Elusimicrobiota bacterium
GGCGAGAATCTCGTTCCCGAAAACGCGGCCACCGACAGCCTTCCGGTCGCCGCCGAAGCGGCCGCAACCGATTCGTCCGCGCCGGCGAACATCACGACGCCGGAGCCGATCGCCTTCGCGCGTCCCGCCAACCACGCGCGACACACCGCGGGCCTGCTGATGAAAATCACTGAAGGTTCCACGATGACGTTCTTCAGACGCCTCGACGGACTCTTCAACAGCCCCGAAGCGGCAAAGACCGAAGAAGAAGCCGCCGCTCTTAATAAGGAAGACGCCAGCTCCAGAACAATCCAGGCGAGCGCGGTCCCGTTCGGCTGGCCCGCGATGGCCGCCACCGTGGCCGGCGTTATTGTTTTCTTCGGCGTGATCTGGTTTCTCACGATGCGGCGGCGGTTTCCCCGCATGCGCCGTTTACCGAAGGTTTTCCACGCGGTTCGCTGGCCGTTCACGGTCACCGAAGCCGAGCGGCCGGTCAAGTTCCAGAAGGAATTCTGGAAGGGTCTCGCCGGTGAGAACGTGGGCGTCGGCTGGCTCTCGGTCACCGGCGTTGCCGTGGACAAGACGACCGACGAAGAATATTACGGCGCGGATTTCCTTGAGAAGCAGGTTCAGCTGGCGTCAGAATCCGGCGTGCGGCTTCTTCCGAGCCTGTCGTTCGCGCGCACCGTTTTCCATTACGAGTCGTTCCTGGCCAACCCGAAGATCTATCACGTGAAGCCGATTCCCGCGGCGGACCGCCAGCTGACCGACGAGGAAATCCGCGCGAAGGAAAAGAAGGGCTTCCCCGTCTGGGTGCCGTCCTTCTGGCAGAACAAGCATCAGATGCCGTTCCGCGTGATCGTGGAGTACGGAAAGGTCTCCGGTCTCCCAACAACGAAGAGCATTGTCTATTACAACCTCACGGCGCCGGAATTGCGCGCCATGGCGACGCGCACCATTGAACGTTTCGCCAACGTGGCGTCGGGCGTGCGCATCGAAGACGCTGCGGCGCTTCTCAATTCCCGCGTGTACAAGACGGTCCGGGTGTTGAAGAAGGACAAGGACCTGAACGGCACCAATGGCGAATCGAACGGGCACACGGACGGGCATGCCAATGGGAACGGCCACAGTGCGATGATGGAGGCCGGCATTCTGCCCCCCGCTCCGCAGTTCTGGCGGGAAGTCATCACCGCCGTCAAACAGAAGCATCCCGAATTCCTTTTCGTCTCCGCCCCGAGCGGTAACGCCGCCACCGAACTCCAGGAAGTCGGCTTCGACTACGTTGAGAATGACGAAGTCGCGGACGC
>JAYTIE010000194.1:0-3667 GCA_043732015.1 Elusimicrobiota bacterium
CCTCCCGCGCCCGCGGCGCGCGCCTGCTCCCGAAAGTTTTCCAGAAGCCGGCGTCCCAGCCCTGAGGCGCGGCCCTCCGGCAGGAGGTTGATGTGGAAATGCGCGGGATGCGTGGACAACCAGCGGTGGTGATAGCTACCGCTTTTCTTTCCGCTCAAAATACCCGCCCACAGGAAACGCCAGAAAGCCCGGCTGAAGAACAGGCCGGTCGGGAGTGCCCTGACAAGCGCAAACGGAACGATCCTGCGGGGCACCGCGGCGAGATATCGCCGCGTATCAAGACATCCGTTCAGGTACCCAACGACGGCGCCGCCGGAATTCACCGCCACCCAGCTAGAGCCGGGCTCGAGATCGGTGTAATAGGACGTCAGGACGTCAGAGATGAAATCACGGTAAGGAAAATCCGCGGTGAGAGGTGAGCCAATTTCCGCCGTTTCGCAGGCAATTCGGCGAACGGCGTCGCGGTCGGCGGTCCGGTAGGCCCGAACGGTTGATTCGCCCACGGGACGGGACGCCGCGGTCAGCGCGCCGTGTCCGGCGCGGTGACCCGGAACCGGCCCGTCGAGAACAGGTCGTAACCCGTTTCATAGTAGGAGATGGCATCGGACAGGAGATCTGAAGCCTGTTCCTTCGGAATCTCGGTAAAACGCCGCGTCTCAGACTGATAGGAATACGCGGCTTCGCGGCGGCCCGTGCTCAGAATCGCCATCCGGTCGCCGCGCAGGATTGCGACGTCGCGGTCGTGCTGAAGAAGGGCGTATCCGTCGGCCGGCGCGAGCGAGAGAACGTCGCGGCCATAAAACGTGGTCTGGTATTCGATTCCCAGCAGTCCCATAATCGTGGGCGCGACGTCCATTGAACAGCCGGCCGTTTCCACCTGCTGCGGCTTGATGTTTTTCGGTGAGTAAATCATCAGCGGAATTTCGTAGGACTCGATCGGGATGAAATCCGCGCCGTAAACCCGCGCCCCGTGGTCGCCCAGCACGACGAATACCGTCTTGTCGAAGAAGGGGTGAGACGCGGCCTGCTTGAAAAACTCTCCCAGCGCCCAGTCCGCATACTTGACCGCATGATCGCGGCTCCGCTTCTTCGGGTCCAGATCGATGCGCCCTTCCGGATACAGGTAGGGCTTGTGATTCGAAACGGTCAGGACCGTCGCGAAAAACGGGCCGCCGTCCTTGTCCAGCGCGTCAAAAGTTTCGATGACCTTGGTGAAAAGGTTTTCGTCCGCGACGCCCCAGGCGGTGGTGAAGCAGCCCTTCGGGAAATCCTTCTGCTCGATGAAGCGTTCGAAACCGTTGGCCATGGTGAAGCGGCGCATGTTGTCGAACACGCCGCGCCCGCCGTAGATGAAGAGGGTTTTATAACCGAGGCGCTTCATCACGCGCGCCAGCGTTTCCACGTTGTCGGACCCGCTGCGCTTCACGATGGAGGCGCCCGGAATGGGCGGGAACGAAGCCAGCACCGCTTCGAGACCGCGGATCGTGCGCGTACCCGTCGAATAGAACCGGTTAAAGAAAATCCCCTGCGCGGACAACGCGTCCACGTTTGGGGTGAGGCTGTTGGCGCTCTTGTTCTGGCGGCCAATAAATTTCGAGCCCAGACTTTCTTCGAGGATGATGACCACGTTCAGCTTGCCCAGGCCCGGCTTCGCGCTTACAATTCTCTCCAGAGGATTGCCGCCCGCGACCGGCGTCTGGCCTGGGCGAGTCACCAGCGCGCGCACGTGATCGTACGCGGCCGTTTTGTCCATCATCGAGTAGAAATCTTCATAGTTCAGTTTGTTGGTCAGAAGGGCGTAGCCAAGCGTGTAGAAACCGTCGGCGCCGATTTCGGCCAGGATACGGCTCGAGCCCTTGTTCAGCGCGCTGATGCTGACCGTCGCGAACGATGCGGCTCCAACCGTCGCCGCCACCACCACGGCGATGAGGCGGGCGCGGATAGATACCGCGGCGTTCATCGCGCCACCGGCGCAGGCCCGAAGCCATTTCCAGAACAGCCAGATCACGATCCCGACGCCCGTGACGACCGCGGGAACGGGATAGCTCTGCCAGATGTTGCCGACCACTTCCGTCGGGCTCACGAACAGGTACTCGATGGCGACGTAATTGAAACGCGAGTTGAACTCGTCAAAGAAATAGAAATCGGAAATATTCAGGAACACAAACCAGAACATCGCGGCGAAGTAGAGAACACGCAGGAAACGCAGGTGAATGCGGTTGCCGAAGGCGCGGTCAGGGAGAAGCGCGCAATAGAGAACGAACGGAGCGGAGAGAATGGAAACCACCGCGACATCCATGCGGAAGCCGGTCCAGAGGGCCCACACGAGATCAGAAACGCCGTGCGGAATCTCCTTCCAGTAGGTTCCGAGAAGAACGAGGCGAAGAACCGTGAAGACGAAGACCGCCTGGAGAGCGGCTATCGTCAGCACCGAGAAACGGTTACGAGGGCAACGCGCCACGGAGAACTACGACGCCTTTTTGGTGGCCGATGCGGCGGGCGCGGCGGGCTTCAGATCCGGCGCCGGCGACGGGGCGGCCGCCGGGACCGTCTTCGGGCCGGGGCTGGAGGCCGGGACCGGGGGTTTTTCAGGGCGGACGCCGGCAGGAAACTTCAGATCGTCTTCGTTGAAAACGTCGGGACGCTCGATCTTGGCGACAAAAGCCTTCGCCCGTTTCTCTCCGAGATTGCGAATGTCCTGGTGGAGAGCCTGAAGGCGGTCCAGCGTGTTGATCGCATACGGAAGATGGCGGTCCGCGGCGAGCTTCGTCCAGCAATACGACCAGGCAGGGCCCGGGGTCGATCCGATATCCTGGGCGCTCAGGGTCGCCAGGTTCATCATGGCGTCCGGCTGCCCCTGATTGGCGGCTTTCGTCATCCAGTCTTCCGCCAGTTGAAGATCCCTGGGCACGCCCTGTCCCGATTCATAATGCGATCCCACCAGGCACTGGCCCAGCGGATGCCCTTGGTCTGCCGCCTTTTGAGCCCAGCGGAGTGCCTTCTTCTGTTCGGAAACCTTGGCGCTTCGTTCGTGTATCAAAGCCGCCCAGACCTGGGCGCGAGGATTCCCCGCCGCCGCTGACTTCTCGATCAGCTTGGTTCCTTTGGAACGATTCAAGGGTGCGCCCTCGCCTTTCAAGAGAGCGACTCCGGACTTGAACTGTTCTTCAGCCGTCTGCGCAGCCGAGGCGAAGGCGGTGATGGAAAGACAGAGAGCAAGAACGGTGAGGGGGATGCGGGGTTTCAAGTTCGGGCTCCTTTGGATCTCTGGGTCCATCCACACGCCGGACCTGATTCACTGACGGTGGATAAGGGAAAATATCCTATTTGAACTCCCATTTCATCAAGAACCTCGTCGCCTTTCTCCCCTACTTTGTAATGGACCGGCAATACAGCGGTTAGACCGGCAGTGTAAGATGATTGCGCTTGAGCCCCTATCACAAATCACGATCCCGTTGGAAGCGCCTGATCCCACGCGCCGCGTCGCTCGTTCTCTGCGCCGCCGTCGCCACCGATGCCGCCGAGCCCCTCCCAACGCCGCCATCACCGTCTCCGGCATCCGCCGCCTATTCAAAGCCCGGCCCTTTCGACTTCATCAAGAAGGCACCCGGCGATATTGGCGACTACGGCAAGGAGACCTTTAAAAAAAAGAACCTGCCGGTGATCG
>JAYTIE010000195.1:0-3648 GCA_043732015.1 Elusimicrobiota bacterium
ACGGATTCAACAGCTGGAGTGAAAGGAGAGCCACGCCGTCGGAGATGTGTTACAGAAGCGTTGCACCCACCGCTTGAATTCTTAATCCCCCACCTATTACCCTTCTGAAATGAAGCGAAGGAATCCAATCTTCAAGGTCATCGCGTCGTCCCTTTCACTTGTGCTGTTCACGACGAATGTCCTTCTGGCCCACGCGCCGGAATCCAACCTCTGGGCGCAACGTCGCGGCGATAAAACTCCGATGGTCCTCGCCAGTCTTCCAGCCGCGCCTGCGCTGACGCTCCCGGCCCTGGCCCGTTCGCTGACGTCCATATCGAGTCAGATCAGAAAGGAGATTCCCTCCGGTCTCGAGTCCCACTACGCTCCGATTATTCTGTCTCTCCCGGCCTCGTACGGCACGGTCCGCAAGATCTCCGCCCCCCTCCATCAGAAGAATCCCAGAACTGTCATCCACATCCAGGATGTTCACCTGAATCCGGAAGCCCAGGAGAACATCGAAAAAGCCATTCAGGAACTGATCAACCGCAAACAGGTCGGATTTGTGGCGCTGGAGGGAGCGTTCGGCCCGATGAATTTTTCCGCGTTCCGGAAATTTCCTTACCCCGACTCGACCCTTGCCGTCGCCAACTTTCTGTTCCGGGAAAAGAAAATCTCCGGTGCCGTTCGGACGGCATTCATCAGTCAGGAACCTATTCCGGCCTTCATCGGCGTGGACGACAGCGCCCACTATAGGGCCAACGTGGACGCCTACAAGCGATCCGTCTCCTTTAAGGAAGCCCGCAAATCCGAACTATCGATACTGGCGAGCCAGCTGAACCAGGACAAGACAAAGACCTTCAACAAGGAACTAGCGGCATTCGATGCGCACGTTCAGGACTACCGGGAGGGCAAATCATCCTGGGGAGACCACGTCCGCCTGCTGGCCGCCCATTCCACCGCCCCTTCCCGCAATATTGATCTCTTTCTTGAGGCCCTCAACCTGGAATCCTCTCTCAATTTCACCAAGGTCGAGAGCGAGAGAAAACAGCTTCTCGCGAAGCTTGTCTCCCGGCTTACCCAAGAGCAGACGGCCGATCTCGTCAACCACAGCGTCGCCTATCGCTTGGGGACCATCGGCCATTCAGGTTTCTACCAGTACCTCAAAACCCTTTGCGGGAAAAACAGGATAGACCTCAGTCACTACAAGTCGATGGACGGGTACATCCGCTACGTTCTCCTCTCGGACTCGGTCAACATCGAGGGAACTCTTCTGGAAGCCGCGGCGATGGAGAAATCCATTTACGGCCGGCTTGCAAAAACCGAAGGCGAGAGAGCCCTTATCCAGACATCCCGCCAACTCTTCCTGACGGGCCGGCTTCTCAACTTCTCGCTTTCGATGGCGGAGTGGAAGGAATACGCCGGGCTTAAACCGTCCCGTGTTCAGAACATGGGCGATCTCTCCGCCTTCGAAGCGTTTTATGTCGAGGCTCAGAAGCGGGACAGCGCGATGACGGAGAACGTGATCCGCGCGATGGACCAGTCCAACGCCTCCGTCGTGGTTCTGGTCACCGGCGGTTTCCACGCCGAGGGCATCGCGGAAGCGATGAAAGCGAAAGGCATCGCGACCATCGCCTACGTCCCCAGGATCACCAAAATCGAAGATGAGTCCGGCTCTCGTTACCTGAGCGTGTTTTCTCAGGAGAAAACGCCGCTCGACAAATTATTCGCCGGAGAAAAACTTTTCGTATCTCCCCCGGTCATGGTTGACCCGGCGCCCGCTTTGGTTCTTGATGTGGAACACGCTTTGTTGGTGCACCCGCAGGCGACCCTTGCCCAGCTCGCGGACTATGTCCCCGCGGGGGCGACCGCCGAGGTGGATCGCAAGGCTGGTACGGCCAAGGTCACCACCGGAGTCATCGAACAGTCGGTCGTCATCGGCGGAGACAGGCAAATCGTCCGGGCAACCGCGCGCAGACGCGCCGGCTCCGTGGACGTGCGCCTGATCGCTCTCCTGGCCGTTCCGGTCCTCATGATTGCCGGCGCGATCGCCGCTGCCGCCGTGGGAGTGAGCCTCGCTGTAATCGGTTTCTCTGCCGGCGGCATTCTCATCCTGGGCGGAATCTCCGTTGTCGGCTATCAGATCTACAAAGCCCGTCCCGTCAACTCAGGGATGAGACGTCCCCTTGAAATTATCGGCGGTATTTCGGCGGCCGTCGGCCTGGCGCTGATTCTGACGGCCGCGATGCTCAAACCCGTCGCAGCGCCTGTGATAGCGCCCATCAACGCTCCCGTTCCTCCCGCACCGATCGTTCAAAAAGAGGCCCCCCAACCCGTCGACGCTCCGGTCAAGCCAACCGTCGTTGCGCCCGAAAAAAAGACCGGCCAGCCGGCGACCGCCAAAGGGCTCAGTGTCGTCAGAAACGATCAGGGGGTTTGGCTCAATGTCAAAGGGCAGCTTTGGTCCGGCGCTCCGGGCGTTGCCTACCAGCCCACGCCGGATGGAGAGAACATCAACCAATACGAAAGAAGCCGCCTCGCGTATCTTTACAAGGCCCTATTGCCGCCAGAGAACAAGTGGACGGAGGACGACAAGGAAAAATATCCGGAACTGTGGAAACTGGTCCAGAAAAACGAGGGCGCGAAACCTCAGGATCATGCCCGCCTGATCGCGGAATCCGGGTTCAAGTTCATCCGGACCTACAATCTGACCGAGACCACCGAGGAAGATCTCAAACAGGTTTCGCGCATCTTCCAATGGATGCATGAAAAGTACGGCGTGATGTTCACGGCCGGAATGCACGATCCGAGGGAGATAGAGGTCCGGCGAGCAGGGCCTATTTTGCGCAACAACCCCGGTCTTTTGCTCTACGACGGTTGGAACGAAATTGACGCTCGCAGTGGCACAAATGAACAGACGATTGAGCGCATCGATTCAGTCGCGGGAGCGCTGAAAGCGGTCGATCCGGACCATCCCATCACCATCGTCGTCACTCAGACCGTGAATGCAAAGCTGGCGCGCGCAATCAAAGCGTCCAAGAACATCGACGTTGTGGGCGTCACGATTTATAACCGCGACGGGAAAGGATCCGCCGAATACGTGAAGGGACTTCAGGATTATTTTGATCCAAAAGCGGTGATCGTTTCCGAGTTCGGTGTGAGAAGCGACAAATCATCCCCGGAAGAGCGGGCCGGCTTGGTGAAAGGTTTCCAGGAAGCCATGACCATGACGGAAAAAGGAAAGGCGGCCCCGGCGCCGGTTCACACTCATTTCTATTGGAGCAAGGAAAAGTGGAAGGGCGATGACCAGCACTGGGAACTGGTCGATGGACAGAACAGGCCCACACCCGCGTTGACCGCCATGGCCGAAGTCAACAAGCGGTGGGTGCCCGGGCCCAAGGCCAGCGACGTGAGTGGAGGTCCCGCCAAGAAAGATGGGGCCCCTGAAGGAAAAGATCCAGAAGACGCAAAGGCTCCCGAATATTTAGAGATCTCTCTCACCGCGCCCTACAGCGGCGTCGACTATCTGGGAAAATATTCGAAAGTCACGAAGAACCAATCCGACGCCATCGTTAAACACAAATATCTTCGCGTGACAGTCAGGCCGGACAACTACAAAGACCTGACGGGCTTCCACGTGGACCTGAAGGGAGCCGCCGAACTCGCCGTCTT
>JAYTIE010000196.1:0-3647 GCA_043732015.1 Elusimicrobiota bacterium
ATGCTTGTGTCGTCCTGTCAGTCGAAGTCCGTGCCGGCCACACTCCGGAACGAGTCGGCGATCACGGCGACGGGGCCGGGAGAGCCGCCGGTGGGGAACGGGCATGGCGGGGTCTGGACGACCTGCACCGGACGCATAGATGGTCTGGAAGACGAACTGGCGGCGATCCGGGTGTCGACAAAAACGCTGGCGGCGGGAACCCCCTGCGCGGCGGGAGATTTTGACGGAAATGGATTCATGGACGTGGCCATTTGGGGACTGCGCGCCGGGCCCGACGAGTGGCCGGACTTTCAAAATTACCGCGTGGTATTCTTCGACGGGCCGCGTGTCCTGCGCACGGTTCCGCTGAAGACGGCGGTCGGCGGGTTTTCATTGGTCACCTATCCGCCGCGGGCGTCGGCGGGCCCGCATGGAGAGCCGGCCTCCGCCACGGATGCCCTTTTGTCCGGGGGAATGACCCAGGGTTACGACGACCTGACCAAGGGCGACGTTTTCATTTTCGACCGAGTGACCGGAATCTTCATCAAGCGGTCGTTTGGCGCGCCATCGACATTGAAGTGAGAACTTGAGGATCCTCCCATGACAACTTCCAACAGCCACATCGTCCGACGGCTTCTCCACGAAGTCTGGACCGAGGGGAACGTCGACGCCGCCGACGCGCTGGTCGCGCCGTCGTATGAGATTCGCCACGATCCGGGCGATCCGTGGGACGGAAAGACGCTCGACCTGGCGGCGTACAAGGAGCGGGTTCGCGCGTCGCGGGCACCGTTTCCGGATCAGAAGTTTTTGCTTCAGGAGATTTTTGCGGACGGCGACCGCGTCACGGTGGCCTGGCGGTGGGAAGGAACGCACAGCGGCGATCTCCCGGGGTTTCCGGCCTCCGGAAAACGGATTTCGACGTCGGGCATCACGGTTTATTTTCTAGCGAATGGACGGGCGACCGGGCATTGGCAGGTGGTCGACCGCCTCGGCGTGTTTCAGCAACTCAGCCAGCGATGAGGTCCCTGCAGGAAGTGAGCCGGACCCTGGATCAGACGCCGCCCGGGTGAGTGGGCAACAGGTCCGCGCGACGATCCGGGGTGGGCGTCACCGCGAGACCCAGGTCTTCGGCGCGGCGATCGATTTTCGCCGATTGGAGAAAGGCCAGCGCGAGTGCGTCCGTTCTCTCGGTGGAAGCTTCATGGGAAATGGTTCGGCCCAGGCGGGTCCTGTGCACAATGTCGCCGACTTTCGTGAAGCCAGCTTTTTCGATGCCGTGGAGACTGGCCTTATTTGATTCCTCGGCCCCAATCCAGGCGACCGAGTAGTGTCGTCTGGCCATCTCCCCCATGATGTCGCGCAACATGACCGGGTAGACCCCGTGTCCACGAAACGGAGCGCTGACATGACAGTGATAGATCCAGCAATGACCGGGCGCCAATAGCCGGACGGAAGCCACTTCCCGGATGTTCATCTCGGCGTTGGTCACCCACGCAAATCCCGCCAGCCGTCCATTGACCCGGCTGACGACGCAGGCGTCCTCGAGAGACGCGCGACGCCTGATCTCCCGAGGATCCCACTCGTGGAGACGCTGCATGAGATGTCGCACGTCATCCGGCGTGTCGGCCGCCGCGTGCCAGAAGACCCGAGATACACCAACGGGATCCGGCGTGAGATCCTGCGCGTACACCACTACCGAGCGCTGGTCATAGAATTGCCTCGCCAGTTTTCGGGTCACCGCCGTGAAGAATTCTTGAATCCGCATATCTTAGGTACGGCTTGGTCCGCTTCCGGTTCGCGGGACGCCCACGTTTTTCAAGAAAATTTTCTTAACTCCCTCATTATCAGCAGATAGCTAGTCCATTTGTCGATCTTCAGGTCGTTCGGGGCGGACTTGCCCATTCCGGCTTCGACCAGGTCCCGCAGGCTGAGCCGAGATGGTGTCCGCCATGATGCCTCGCCTGTTATTTCGACAAGTACGCGGTCAGGTTGTTGAGGCAATGCGTCCAGCCCTTGTTGTGACCTTCGCGCACGTCCGTGTCTTCCAGCAATTCGTGGGTCAGCGTCAGTTCGGTCTCGTCGCCAAGTTCTTTCAATTCGACGGTGACGCGGGTGTCCCGCACGCCGTGGACCTTCGTGTTCCAGGTGAACACGAGCCGCTCCGGCGGTTTCACTTCCAGGTATTCGCCCCAGTGTTCCTTGCAGCCGGCTTCCTGCCCCGCCGCGGGCGGGGCTGTCTCGATCATGTTGTGCCGCCACGCGCCGCCGACGCGCAGGTCGATGGACGTCGTCGCCGTGAAGGCGCCCGGTGGGATGAACCAGTGCTTCAGTACGACGGGGTTCGTCCAGGCGTCAAAGACGTCTTTTCTTTTTGCGGGGATGATTCTCTTGATGACGAAGCTGGGGATCGTTTTTGTGTTGGGCGTCGGCATGGGGTTCACTTCCTTTTTTATTCTTGTTCACGAAATAGGTTTCGAGCGCGTCGAGGCGTGCGGTCCAGAAGATCTCAAAGTGCTGGAGCAGGTCAGCCACCTCCTTGAACGGTTTCGGGTTCAGCCGGCAGCGGAAACTGCGGCCTTCCCGCGATTTCGTGACGAGGCCCGCGCGCTCCAGCACCATGAGGTGCTTGGACACGGCGGCGATCGTCATGTCGTGCGGCCCGGCCAGCTCGGTGATGGTGGCGTCTTTCTTCGCGATCTGAAAAAGGATCGCGCGCCGCGTCCGGTCCGACAGGGCGCCGAAGGCGAGATCCAGTGAGGGGTTTTGATGATCAACCATAAAGTTGAATATAGCAGAGGTCTGGATTATTGTCAACCAATTGGTTGAATGATGAGCCCGTACCGTTGCCCGTGGCCCCGATGCTAAGCTAGTCCCATGAAATCCTTACGCCGATCCCGGTTTCTCCAGGTCCTTTTTTCCGCGTTGATTCTGCCGCTGGCCGCCCTGACCTCCTGCCACAAGAAGGAAGAACCGCCGCCGGTGGAACAAAGCGATATCTGGTGGGGAACGGAACGGTATGTCCCCACCGAGACGGAAATCGCGGGCATTCCAGTGGACCAGCTGTCAGAAACCTGGATCAAGGCCTCCGCGTTGACGCCCGCGCTCCTGTCGGAGACAGCCCGGAACTACCTGAAAAAGCAGACGAGAGAGGACCAGGTGTTGTCGTTCGACTTCGCGGGAGATTTCAACAAGGACGGCCGCCCGGACCGGGCCCTCACCGGCGTCTATCAGACCTCCAGCGGCGAGACCGGCGAATTTTTCCTGATCGTGACCCGCGCCGATGACGGCACCTGGAAGAAGGCAGCGCTGGAAGTCGACCCCAGGCAACCCGGCTTCAGCACCGTGATGATTCAGGACAACGAGATGTTCTGGCTCGACTGCTTCGAATGCGACGGCTTTCCCGCCGTCGTCTGGAAAGACAAAAAATACGTTCTCGAATATCCGCCCGATGGTGAATCCCTGAATGAAGACCTGACCGGCAACACCACCTCCCAGGAAGGCACCGACGTCTCCACGACGGAAAACGCGGCGACCAAAGCGGAGTAGGAAAGGTCCCCCATGACGGACACGCAGATCACCTTCCACGACGGCGCCGGCTATGAACGCTACATGGGAATCTGGAGCCAGTTCGCGGGCGCGGCTTTCCTGGACTGGCTGTCGCCGTCTTC
>JAYTIE010000197.1:0-3644 GCA_043732015.1 Elusimicrobiota bacterium
CCCGATGGATATTCCTCTGTTCATTTCTGTTTTCCTTTTACCACCGGACGTTGACGTAGTCTTTTGAGTTCATCGCGGCCATGGCCACCTGTGCGGGGCCATCGATGCGGTGGAAAGCGTAAATATCCGCGTTGAAGCCCGTGCCATTTCGCGGATCGGTTTCGAACCAGAGATCCACGCGCCGGTATAGGCGCTGGTCCAGGTTGTGAAGATTGTCGAGAGAGTGAGTGGTGAAGAACGGGTCCCCATCCGGCAGGAAAAAGAAGAAGTCATAGTTGATGGTGGCCCCATTCAGGTTCATGTACGCCGTGTCCATCGCGCAGGCCAGCGACTGGTGGTCTCCCACGTAGATATAGTCGGCGCCCCCGGCGAACGTCTCTGGCCCTGCGGTTCCCTGAATGGCTTCCAGCGCGAGGTAGACGCCCCGATTCGGAAATTCCGCCACCATGGATTTGTCCAGGTTGATCCGGAACGTGCCCGAGACCTTGTCGCCCACGCCCACCCCGGCGGGAAGCGTTCCTCCGGCGATCACATACCCTTCAAATTGATAGGTCTCGATTCGGGGTGAGCTCGAGGTGGAAGAGACGACCGGCGCGGACGGATTTTCTGGCGCCGCCGGCGGAGTGGGCAAGGTGCCCGGATCACCCGGAACGCCCGGATCCGCGGGATTGCCTGTGTGCGGGTCCGCCGGCGGTCCCGCAGGGATGTCCGACGAGGCCTGGGTTCCTCCCGTCAGCCGGTCCATCCCGCCGCGCTGGCAACCGGCGAGATGAATCGCCGAGATCACCAACACTGTCGCCCAGAGGGCCTGTCTCTTACCTTTTTGCATGGCCGTATAGCCACTACGGCGCGGAGCATAAATAGTTCTTGGGGTGCCCTTTTTGATCCGGTCCAGCTTGAAAACACGGGCACTTCGGATAAGTTTGGAGTCATGGGTTTCTGGAAAGATCAACAAGAACGGAACGAGGAGTCCCAACGCCGCGACGCCGAACGGAACAACCGGCCCCCCTATCTGGCCGCGTTTTTCGCCTTGCCGGCGACCTTTCTTATCTTGATCGCCGCGCCTGATTTTTTTGAGCCGCTGTTCACGCCCCCGGTCGTTAAAGTGCTGACGGCGGCGGCAGCGCTCATCTCCCAAGTCAGCGGCCACGCCATAACGGTGAACGATATGACGCGCGGCGTCATGTACGCGGTGGTGTACGGTGTCCTCTCCGCGGCGTTTCTGTTTGGAATTCGGCAGGCTTGGCCCCACATTCTTGCCTCTCAGGGGGTCAAGATCCCGGACGGCGCGAGTGTGGACGAGGTCCTGGCCGCCCAGGAACGCGCCGAAGCCGAACGCGAGCGGGTCTGGGACGCGGCGCATCCGGCTCCCCAGGTTTCGCCGGTATGGGCCTACGTTTCCTCGATCGCGGGCGTCTTCATGATTTCAATGTTTTTCAGTCGTGTGGTATCGCCATCCGTCTCTGTCGACCCGCCGGAAACTCAGGAGGACCAGCCGGAAACACAGGAAGTTCGGGTGGCGGCGACTTTTATTCAGGATCTGGTTGAGGGCCGCGTGGACACCGCGCTCGGAAAACTTGAACCCTCCCGGACGGGTAACAAAAGCGAACCGTACCTGCGAGAAATTTCGACGAAGTTGAAGGTGGCCTCCGAACCCCCGCGGGTCGAACTGATCTCAGAAAAGATTCTCGAAGGAGAGCGGGCCAACGAACGCGCGTACCTTTACCGCGTCATTTTCCCGGATCATGAAGCGCGGGTGCGCCTCAGCGTCATCGACATGGGCGACCGGTACACGATCGGTTCGTTCCAACTTACCGATAAGAACCCCGGCACCCGCCAGTTCTGATTCTAGACCGCGAGGGCGTGTCGTCTGTCTTCCCTCACATTCACTGCAAGAGGTACCCAGAACGCGGTGGCATTCGGCAGAATCTGATGGGTCCGCACGTGGCGATTTGAAATGTGCCAGATCTCGTCGCGGTCATTGCTCAGGATGAAGAACATCTCCGCGCTTTCCGAGAGCGAAAACGCGCCCACCGCAAGATAGGCCCGCCCTTTTGAAAAACCGGAGTCGAGTGGCAACGGCCGCGGAGCCGACGGACCGGTCATCTGTTCAATTCGTACATACAAACCAGGCTGCAACGCCATCATGATGGTTCCTCCCGCCCTTCAAGTTGTTCTTTCCTTACGAATGGGAGCAGGATTCTTCTTTGTCGACCAAAGAGTTTTCGGAAGGCCAGTCTCGGCCGCGATTTTGAAAATCTTCAAGATTTTCGTGAAGAAGTTCAATTTGACACGTAGTGGAGTGTGCCCGGTCGTGAACGGCCGGAGACTGCTGTGAAGGAAGACAACATGATTGGAATGATCTTCATTGGACTCATTGTCGGAATCGTTGCCAAGTTCCTGATGCCGGGTCGCGATCCGGGCGGCTTCATCATCACCATCCTGCTGGGCATCGCAGGCGCTTCGCTCGCGGGTTATCTCGGACGTTCGGCCGGCTGGTATCAGTTCGGCGAACCGGTGGGTTTCCTCGGCGCGGTCCTCGGCGCCATGATCCTGCTGCTGGGATACCGGCTGTTGATTCGCCGCCACGCCTGACGACCGCCCTACCGCGTCTTCACGGGGTCGCCGACAGATGAACTAGGATATCCCTATGGCCTCAAAATTTAGGGATTACTACGAACTGCTCGGCGTTCCCCGGACTGCGTCGGACGAGGACATCAAACTTGCCTACCGGCGTCTTGCGCGCGAACATCACCCCGACCTTCATCCGGAGAAGGAAAAGGCCCACCACACCACACGAATGCAGGAAGTGAACGAGGCCTACACGGTACTCTCTTCCAAGGACAATCGCGCGAAGTACGATCAGTTCGGCGAGCATTGGAAGGACGGCGCGCCGCCACCTCCGCCGCGACAAAGCCGCCCGGGTGCCGAATCATTTACTGGCGGCCAGGAAGGCTTCAGTGATTTCTTCCAGGAAATGTTCCGGCAGCGGGAAACGCACGGCGAGGCGCGGCGCGACGCGGCGTTTCAGTCCGAGCTCGACATCGAAGCGGCCATTGAGCTGACGCTGGAAGAAGCCGTGCATGGCGTCGAGAAATCCTTCTCATTGATGACGAACGGGCTTTGCCCCACCTGCAGAGGCACCGGGAGGACCGGGAAGGATTTTTGCGCGGTGTGCGGCGGCGTCGGGGAAGTTCGCCGGCAGCGCGAGGTGAAGACGCGCATTCCCGGCGGCCTTCGCCCGGAGAGCCGCATCCGTCTGAAAGGCCAGGGCAACGAAGGGCCCCGCGGCCGAGGCGACCTGTTCCTAACCATTCATCTGTTGCCCGAAGCGCGTTTCCGTCTGGATGGACTCAATCTCGAGACCGACGTGGTGGTCATGCCCTGGCAGGCCGCGCTGGGCGCGGAAGTTATGGTCCCCACGGCGCACGGCCCGGTCCGCGTGAAGATTCCGAAAGGCACCCACACGGGCGCGCGCCTCCGGCTGGCGGGCAAAGGCCTCGGCAATCCGGGTGCGCGCGGCGACGTGTTCGCGCGCGTTCAGATCGACATTCCCGGCAAACTGTCGCCGGAAGCCGAGGCGCTCTTCAGGAAGCTGGAGGAGGAAGCCCATGCCGCACGCCCCTGAACCGTTGATCCGCGAG
>JAYTIE010000198.1:0-9440 GCA_043732015.1 Elusimicrobiota bacterium
CGTCGCCGTTGACGACGGACCAGTCATAGGTGGTTGAGACAGAATCCAGCTGCTTGTCAAAAACCGCTTCCCCGTTCGGCGTGAAGATCTGGAGATTGGATCCAGCGGGCATGCCGGTGAACGTCACCTTGGTGTGGCCGAGCCCTGAATTCGGTTTGAAGGGATTCGGGAACGCGTGCGCGCCGGAAACCGACGCGGCCAGAAGCGTGGCGCCGTCGCCATTTCCATTCGCCGAATAGAGGGTTGTGACGCGCACGTCGACATCCTGGGCGCTGATCGCTTGCTGGACGGAGAGATCGCCCGAACCAAAATTGAAGGCGAAGTTCTCCAATCCGCTGTCGAAACTCCCGTCGGAGGCAGCGGCCATCGCCCAATTGCCGTTGCGAAGGCGGTATTCCACCTTTGAAATCGTGTCGACGGTGAAACCGCTTCCCTGCGCGTTGCCCTGGCGGGGAAGAACGGACACGGCCGCGTGTCCTGTGAAGCTGGGAGGTCCCGCGGCCTGGGCCACGCTGCCGAAAGTGGCGGCGGGCGTCCGGTCCATGATGTCGTCGTGGCCGTTCCCGTCGTTGTCAAACCAGCCGATCATCTGGCGCGCCCACTTGTCCAGGCCCCACCGGATGCCGCCTCGCATGATCGAGTTCGGATCGTTCGCGATGGAGGCGTAGACGTGGTTGCCGTTGATGGTCCGCTGATAGCCGTAGCTGTATTCGGTCGCCGAGCTGGCGCCCGCGTATTCGTCCAGCGCATGGAATATGTGCCCGGATTCATGAGCAAACACGACGTCCATGTTGGAAATTCCGTACCCGTTGTTGTCGTAGGTCAGCACGGTGTAAGGGCCGCCGAGGTAGGTGTAGGCAAACATACCGTCCGTGAACTTTCCGTCGGCATCATTCAGGCTGTCGACAACAAAAACGGTGTAGGCCCAGTCGGTCTTGTTCGCGGCGCGAACGGCGTTGTCGTAGTCCCGCGTCGACGAGAATCGGGATCCCGTGTATCCGAGCTGCGCCATGATTTCGGGAATCCAGAGGGATTCGTCCCAGTAGGGCCGGGTGATGGGTTCGTAGCTCGTGTTCACGGTCTGCGAGACGATGGTAAAGCTGAGGGGGGATTTCGGGTTCTGTTTCGTCCACCAATCGAGTCCCGTCATCATTTTGCTGAGGACCTGGGTCTTCCGCGAGTCCGACCACGTTTCCTTCTTCGGATCGATCTGGCCGTTGGACTCGACAAAAATGACGGACACGGCGACGGAGCCGATCATGAAGTCGCTCGTGTACTGCGCCTTGTCGAAGCCGATCGCCGTCAATTCGGCGCTCGCGGTCGCGTGCAGCGCGATCAGCGATCCCGCGGCGAGGGCGAGGAAGCGCTTCACTGCGGCGCCTCGGGATTGATGAGCGCGTCCACTTTCTCGGGCGCCGTCGGCGCGATGGTCACGACACGAATTTCAGACCAGGCGCTCCGGAACGGCGCTTCGGAACGGGCGCGCCAGTAGAGCCGGTCCCCCACGGTCATGGCCTGCGACGCGCAGGCGTAGGGCGTGGCGTCGGTGATTTCATCGAAGACCTTCGTCGAAAAATCAGCGGACCGGGAAACCTGGATCCGGGTCGCGGTGGCGCCGGTCCATTCGAGAAGAAGCGTCGTGCCGTGGGTTCCGGCGCCATCATCGGGTGCTGTCAGCGCCGGAGCCGCGCCCGATGAAGAAGGAACGGACGGCGTCATGACCGTAACGGCCTGTGTCCAGGCGCCGCGGATGTCGTCATCTTCGCCCTCATGGCCCAGATCCACGGCGCGGACACGGACGTAGGCCGTCCCTGCCGTATCGGGAAGGGCCAGCGACACCGCAGGTTCGCGGGCACTCGTGAACGCATATAGGGAGGTGAACGAAGGATCGGCCGACGCCTGAACCTCATAGAAGATCGCGCCGTCGACAGCGGGCCAGGAACAGAGGAGCCGGTCGACTGTCGGGATGACAGATAGGGAAATGGGGGAGGTAAGAGAGCGGGACGCTATGGACTGGCGCATGGCGCCGGCGGCCCCGGCCTGAACCGCGGTGGCCAGCTGCTGGCGATTCCAGCTGATGCCCGCCGCGACAGCGACGGGGCCCAGCGGCTCGAGAACAGAAAGGGGAACAGGTCCCGTGTAGACGGCGGAGGCGCCGGGAACGGACGGTTTTGCCTTCTCGAAATCGGCGATCAGGACGCGCGGCGGAATGCGCTGGCGAATCCGTGCGCCTGAGGCTTCCAACGCGCTGGACTTGGCCGACATATCAACGCCTTCCTGGAGGATGACGAGCGCGGGCGTGGCGGCATAGCCGCGGAGCGCGACGAGGACAACGAGGGCTGAGGCCAGCCGGATGGATCGGGATAAAGCCATTAGGAGGTTTTTATCTGGGGAACGGGTATCTTTCCATGGGTTTCCCGACGGAAAAATCGCGATGGCGGGATCGATGAAACACGCTGAAAAGAGCGGGCAAACCCGCCCGGAAAACCCGGAAGAAGGTCCCTCATTTTCTATGATGGCCCCGAATGGAGATCCTGAAGATCGTATTGGGCCTTGTCGCCCTCCTCCTCGCCTGGCTTTTCCTGTTTCGCAAGAAATGGCTTTTCACGCTCAACGAGTTCATGCGGCGCCGGGTATTCAGCGACACCGTTGTGCTGTTTCAGGGGCGCCGGATGGCCGCGCTGCTGTTTGCGCTGGGGGCGGTTGCGATGTTTTCAGGCATCGAAGGCGTCATCGATGTGCAGGCCATCAAGCCGCACATCGCGGCGGAGATGCAGAGTCAGGCTCACGAAGATTTCCGGCTGGGACGGTACACGAAAGTGGTGAATCGCTGTCGTGAACTGGTGCGTGTGGATCCCAAGAACCTGGACGCCTGGGAACTGCTGGCCAACGCCTGGTGGGCCATGGGTCAGAAGGACCGCGCGGCCGCCGCCGCGGAGGCGATTCTCCGCGTGGATCCCAATCACTCAATTTCCCGCAGTCTTATCGTCCAGTACTACGAGGAGAAGAATCCGACCCGTGAACGTGTCCGCTGACGCCGGCCTTTTGAATTCCATCGATGACGCCCTGGACCAGATTCCGCGGTCCGCCGGCGCGGACCTCGAAATAACAGTGGTTGAGTCCGCCTCTCGCACGGTGGCCTGGGCCGACGGGAAGCCGAACCTGAACAACGCGTCCGACAGCCGCGGCGCGTGCGTCCGAGCGCTTGTTTCCGGCGGACAGGGTCTGGCCACAACGACCGTTCCGGAGCCCGCCGCGATCCGGCGTGTGGCGGAACAGGCGTTGGCCGCGGCCGCCGCCACCGCGCGCGATTCGAACCGCCGCCTCGCGACGCCGGTGAAAGAATCCCTTCCGGTCATTCCTTGCGACGAGAACCTCTTCCAAGAACCTTCCGACCAGATTCTGGCGCGCCTGGCGTCCATTGAGAAAGAAATTCTTCGCCGCGATCCGAGAATTAAGAAAGTCGTGCGCATGAGCCTCAGTGAGCACACGCAGTCGCGCGCGATCGGCAATTCTCTGGGTGTCCGCCTCTCCGGCCGCTCGACGTCCGCCGCCTTCTCCATCGAGCTTCTCGCCGTCGACGGGGAATCGACCGAAGCCGCGTGGGATTATCAGGCCAGCCGTTTTTCCAGCCGACTGGACCCGGAGCGCATCGCCCGGGAAATCGCCGTCGAAGCGCTGAAGTCGCTCGGTGGGAAATCCATACCGACGAAAAATTATCCGCTTGTTCTCTCGCCACGCGTGGGCGCGCAACTCCTGGGCCTCGTTGGTCAGGCGCTCTCGGCGGAAGCGGTTCAGAAAGAACGCTCCTTCCTGAAGGGGATGATCGGCAAAAAAGTCGCCGCGCCTTCCTTCACGCTGGCGGACGATCCCTTTCTGCCGGAAGGGCTCGCGAGCGAATCGTTCGACGACGAAGGCGTTCCGCACGTTTCGCTGACGCCCATCCGGGACGGCGCTCTCACGGGATATTTTTACGACCTCCGTTCCGCCACGCGCGACAACGTTCCTTCGAACGGCCACGCGTCTAAGGGAGGACTGTCGGCGGCGCCGTCGCCGGCGGCCACGAACCTGTTCGTTCAGTCTGGCGCGTCGACCCTTGAGTCGATGCTGTCTTCCGACAGGCAGGTCTTCCTGATCCGGGAAGTCATGGGCCTGCACATGGCGGATCCGATCACGGGGGAATTTTCCCTGGGCGCGTCCGGGTATCTTTTCGAAGGCGGAAAATTTTCCCATGCCGTTCGCGGCGTGACGCTGGCCGGTTCCATCGGCGGGCTGTTGTCCGGCATCGCGGGCGTGGCCACGGATCTCACCTGGTACGGTTCCATCGGCGCGCCCAGCCTCCTGGTCACCGGCCTCACCGTGGCGGGAACGTAAAGTGACGCTTCCCGCTTTCAACGACGCCCGTCCCGGCGATTTCGGCATCATCGGCGACCCCGTCGCCCATTCGCTCTCACCCGCCATGCAGAATGCCGCGATCACTCACTGGTGGCGCACGCAGGGCCGCGATCCCGCCGCTGTTCCGGAGTACCGGTTGTTCCCTGTGTCGGCCGCGGAAGTTCAGCAGGCCATTTCTCTGGTGCGCGAGCGCAAGCTGGCGGGCATTAACGTCACCGTTCCTCACAAGATCGCGGTGGTTCCGTTCCTGGACGACCTGCACCGGTTCGCCAGTCGCGTGGGCGCGGTGAACACGATCTTGAATGAGAATGGACGCCTGACCGGCTACAACACGGACGGACTGGGGTTCGAACGCGCGGTCACGGAAGATATGGCCATCACGCCTGACGCCGCGCTTGTTCTCGGCGCGGGCGCCACGGCGCAGGTCATCGTGAACCAATTGATCGCGATGGATGTGGAACAGATTTTCTGGTGGAACCGCACCGGGGACAAGGTCACCGACCTGATCGAGAAGATGCCGAAAGGATTGAATCTTCGCGGCGTTTCCGCGGATGAAATCGGCGATATCTGCCGCGAATGCGATCTGATGGTGAATGCCACGTCGGTCGGTCTGCACGACACGGACGGGCTGCCGGCGCCGGGTCTCGTGTTTTCCGGCGAGCAGGCGGCCTTCGATGTCGTGTATCATCGGTCCACTGCGTTTCTCGCGGCCGCCGAAAAAGCGGGCGCGTTCGTCAGCGGCGGCCTTCCGATGCTCCTTCACCAGGGCGCGGCCGCCTTTGAAATCTGGACCGGCGAAAATGCGCCGGTCGACCTCATGCGCAAGGCGCTCGACGCCGCGCTGATACAGAAAGGAATCAAACCGATATGGCCATCCGATATCTGACCGCCGGCGAATCGCACGGCCGCGCGTTGACCGCGATCCTCGAGGGAATTCCCGCGGGAGTGCCCATCACCGAGGAAGAAATCAACGCGGAACTGGAACGACGTCAGCACACCTTCGGTCGCGGTGAGCGCCAGCAGTTCATCGAGAAAGACGCGGTGCAGTTCATCTCCGGCGTGCGCTTCGGCGAGACGCTGGGAGACCCTGTCACGCTCGTCGTCACGAACAAGGACTGGGAAAACTGGGAAAAGATCATGTCGGTGAAGGCCGCCGACAAGGAAGACAAATTCGCGACCGTGCGCCCGCGCCCCGGTCACGCGGATCTCGTTGGCGCCATCAAGTACAACCGCCACGACACGCGCGACATCCTGGAGCGAGCGAGCGCCCGCGAGACCGCGGTGCGCGTCGCCGTCGGCACCGTCTGCCGGAAATATCTCGAACAGTTCGGCATCAGGATTCATTGCTGGGTGACAGAAGTGGGAGATGTGAAGGCCGCGCTTCCGAAGGAACCAATCGACGTCATCTCCGCCCGGGCCAAGGAATCGCCGATGCTGTGCCCGGACAAGGAAGCGGCGCTCAAGATGATGGACGCGATCACCGCGGCGAAGAAAGCCGGTGACACGCTGGGCGGGATCTATGAGGTCATCGTGACCGGGATGCCCGTCGGCGTTGGCACGCACATCCAGTGGGACCTGAAGCTGGACGCCAGGATAGCGCAGGGAATCATGTCCATTCAGGCGCACAAGGGCGTGGAAATCGGGGACGGCTTCGAACTCGCGCGAAAGAAAGGTTCCGACGCGCACGACGAAATCTTCTATGACAAAGAGCGTGGCTTCTTCCGCAACACGAACAACGCGGGCGGAATCGAAGGCGGCATGAGCAATGGCGAGCCCATCGTGGTTCGCGCGGCGCTCAAACCCCTGGCCAGCCTCCGGAAGCCGCTCAACTCCGTGCACCTGAACACGAAGGAGCCGCTGAAGGCGGAGATCGTAAGATCCGACACCGCGCCGGTGGCTGCCGCGGCCGTGATCGGCGAAGCGGTCGTGGCCATCGCCGTGGCGCAGAGTTTCGTTGAAAAATTTGGCGGAGACTCTCTCCGCGAAGCGAAGGAGAATTTTGAAAAATATGTCGCCTATGTCCGCTCCTACTGAAAAAAGCCCCGGTACCGGTTCGCCGGCGCCCGAACGGGAGAAGTCCGGCGCGAACGTCGTTCTGATCGGCTTCATGTGCTCGGGGAAATCCAAGGTCGGGAAGGAACTCGCGTCCCGTCTCGGATGGACATTCCACGATACCGACGAAATGATCGAGAAGGCCGCCCGCTCGCGGGTGGGCGACATCATTCGCCGACAGGGCGAGGACGTTTTCCGTCAGCTCGAGCGTGACGCCGTTCAGCATGTGGCCGCCTTCGAAAAGGCCATCATCGCCACCGGCGGCGGCGTCCCGTTGAACCCCGCGAACATGGCCGATCTCCAGAAAAACGGCCGCCTGGTCTGGCTGCAGGTTTTGCCGCGCACCGTTCTTCGCCGCGCCGGGGACTTCTCGACGCGTCCGCTCATCGATCCGTCGGATCCGCTGGGTTCGGTCCAGAAACGGATGGCCGAGCGCGAAGAGCTTTATGCCGCCGCTGAACTCCGCATCGATACCAACACGGTGCCCGTGACCGACGTTGCCGACCGCATCCTGGCCCACTGGAAGGACCTCAAGAAATGACCGCCGTTCGGGTGTCCCTGGGCCAGCGTTCCTACGACATCCGCTTTGGCGCTCTCGGACGCGATTTCTCCCGCGCGCTCGTGAACCTGGGCTTTGGCGGCCGCAAAGCCGTCATCGTTACCACCCGATCCGTGCGAAAATCCGGCGCCCTGAAAGCGGTGGCGGCCTCGCTCAAACGCGCGCGCATTTCATCTTTCCTCATTGAACTTCCCGACGGTGAGCGTCACAAGACGCTCGCTTCCGTCGAAAAAATCTACCGCGCCGGATTCAAGTTCGGCCTCGACCGGAAATCCCTCGTCGTTGCCGTCGGCGGCGGTGTTGTCACCGACCTGGCCGGATTCTTTGCGTCTACGTACATGCGGGGACTTTCCTACGTTTCAGTTCCCACGACCCTCCTGGCCATGGTCGACGCGTCGATCGGCGGCAAGACGGGCGTCGACACGCCTGAGGGAAAAAATCTTGTCGGAACGATCTGGCAGCCGCGGCTGGTCTGGATCGATCCCTCCGTTCTTAAATCGTTGCCACCGCGCCAGTGGCGGACGGGATTCGCCGAGATCGCCAAGTATGGCGTGATCTCGAATGCCGCCTTTTATAGCTGGTTGGAACAGGGAATGGCGGAGGACAATCTGGTGTACCGCTGGTCCATCGATGCGCTCAGGGAGGTGCTTCTGCGTTCGATTGAAGCGAAAGCGCACGTCGTATCGGCCGACGAACGCGAAACGCCGCTTGGCGGCGGCCGCGAAATTTTGAACTTCGGCCATACAGCTGGCCACGCGCTCGAAGCGGCGACCGGGTACAGGTTGATGTCTCACGGCGAGGCGATTAGCGTGGGTATGGCGGTGGCGGGAGAAATTGCCCTGGCGCGCGGGGGATGGTCGGTCGCGGAACAAGAACGGGTGACAAATCTTCTTTCCAGGGCGGGGCTTCCGGTTCGCTTCCCGGCTCTCAATCCCTTGCAACAGGCCCGGTTCTGGACGGCGTTGAAGCGGGACAAAAAGAATGTGGACGGGCACCTCCGGTTCGTTCTTCCAGTCCGGATGGGCCGCGTGGTCGTTCAAAGCGGAATTACGACCGCGGAAGTGCGTCGCGCGGTCAGGCGCCGCGGCTTCTAACACCCCTTCCCGCCGTACCAATTGGCTATACTCCGCGGACGACGAATCCCTACGGGAATGACCAATGGCCGCTGACGTGAAAACACTGCATCTCGCTCATCGCATCGAAGCGTTTCGTGACTTGATCAAAGCGCGGAAGCTGGACGGTTACCTGCTCACCCACCTCTCGGACCTCTTCTACTTCACGGACTACAAGACCGAAGGGTATTACAGCCTGGTCGGTCTCGATGAATCCTTTCTCTTTCTGCCCGGACTTCTCTTCCAGCAGGGCAAGGACAGCACAACCGGTTTCACGTGTCTGGGCGGCCCATTTTTCGCAACGCTCGAAAAGACAATCGCCTCCAAGAAAATGAAGAAGATCGGGTTCGACCCCGGCCAGCTCTCCTATAGCTTCGGCGCGGCGCTCGTGAAGAAAGGATTTATTCCGGTCCCGAATCTGGTTATGGAGCTTCGCGCCATCAAAGATCCGTTGGAGCTTCAGCGCCTCCGGGAAGCCAACCACCTGGCGGCCCGCGGCGGGGAGTTCGTCCGCAAGCGCCTCAAGCCCGGAGTCTCGGAGAAGAGAATCGCCGCCGATTTGCATCACTTTTTCAACATCGAAGGCGACGGGATCGCGTTCGAGCTGATCATCGCCGGCGGCGCGAACGGCGCGGCGCCGCATCACCTGACATCCGACTACAAATTAAAGAACGGCGATCCCGTGGTTTGCGACATCGGCGCGACGGTGGCGGGCTACCGGTCCGACTTGACCCGTACATTCCCCTTGGGTAAGATGCCGCCCGGCTATTCCACGGTCTACAAGCTCGTGGAAAAGTCTCAGCGAGAAGGAATCCTAAGCTTGCGACCAGGAATCACGGCGGGTGCCGTGGATGCCGTGTGTCGCCGGGTGATCGCGAAAGGTGGCTATGGTGACAAGTTCATCCACAGCACCGGCCATGGTGTCGGAATCGATATCCATGAGCATCCGCGGATCGGCCCCGGAGCCAAGGAAAAATTGCAGGTCGGAATGGTCGTGACGGTTGAACCCGGCATCTACCTCCCCGGCAGATTTGGCGTGCGCATCGAAGACACTCTCCTCGTAACCCCCAAAGGTTCGGAAGTTCTGACGAAGTAGCGCCTCTCCGTCTCACCCCAATAACTCAAGGAGCTTCAAACAAAATGGTTTCGACAGCGGACTTCAAGAACGGACTGATTTTCGAATGGGACGGTCGCATCTGGCAGGTCGTTTTCTTCCAGCACCACAAGCCGGGTAAGGGCGGCGCGGTCATGCGCTGCAAGCTCAAGAACATGCGCACCGGCGACTTCGTCGAGCGGACGTTCAAGTCCGGCGAGACGTTCCG
>JAYTIE010000199.1:0-3635 GCA_043732015.1 Elusimicrobiota bacterium
CGAATGGTCGCCGGCGCGAACGCGGTCCGGCAGCGGCAGGAACGGCTGGCCGAGGAAGCGGCCGCGGAAGGCGGCGTGAACCTGGGGAGACGCTGGCTCCCCACCATCAAATGGGGCGGGCGTCTCACGCTTCTTCTCGTCGGGCTTCCCTTCGTCATCCTCGGGTTCCGGCTGCTCTTCAATGTCGTCACGGGCGTTGCCGGTCCCGCGGTCCCCGCCGGTCCGGGGAGCCCGACCGAGGCGCTTTCGATCCCCTGGGCCTGGACGGCGATGCGCATCGCGGTGGTCGGCGTTTTCCTCGGGGCGGCGTGGATGATCCGGCGCTATTCCCAGGGCGACGCCTGGGCGACGAAACTTTTTCAATCGCGGCTCGCCCGCGTCGCGGGCGCCTTGCTCGTGGCGGGCCTCGCCGTCTTCCTGGTGCAAAATCTCGTTCTTCAGGTGCTCGACGCCGCGTTGACGGCCGCGCCGGGCGGCGCGCTCCTCCAGAGAATCTGGGGAATCGGGCTTCTGGTCCTCCTCATGCTCGGGTTCGGCCGCCTGCTGCGCTTCGCGATGCAGTCCGACCGCGGCGGCGCGCACGTGGAAGAATCGGCGAAGAGCACCGGCGGACCCATGATCGTTTCGCGGGAGGAACCCGTGCCGACGGTGGCGCCGGTCACCCGCGCCGCGCTCCGTTTCCCGCTTCCGGCCCTCGGCGCGGTCGCGGCCGCGGTGAAGGACCGGCTGGCGCCCCTCGCCCAGCGGTTCATCGGCGGCAACCTCGCGTCGGAGAAAGCCTATCACGCCACCGACGGCGTGCTGGATCCGCACCGCCTCGTCACGACGCCGGACGAGCCCTTCGAAAGTTTCCAGCCGCGGTTCGCGAGCGAAAAAAAGGTGATCGTGGTTTCCGGGTGGGACGAGTCCGCGGGAATGAACCCGGCGCTCATCGGCTTCCTCGCCTATCTCAAGGAGAACGGCTTCGACGTCCGGACGCGGACCGGCGGGCTGTCGCCCGAGGAGGCGGGCATTCTCCGCCAGCGCCTCGACTGCGACATCGTGTCCGCGTCCGACCTTCTCAATGACGTCGCGCCCGTGTACCTGGCCGAGGCGTTCCGCCGCGTGGCGGCGGAGGCGGTGGCTCCGTCGGCGGGCGCCAGGCGGGTGGAGAAGCCGGAGGAACTCCCCGTCGCGGCGCAACGCGCCATCGTCGAGGCCGTCGCCCGCGCGAACGGCAATGAGCCGACAGAGCAGGAGACGGGGGGCCCGGAGGTGGCCGGCGGTTTCTCCTTCGATGAAAGGAGCGGCCGGATTACCCTCACGCTGGGAGGAGAAAATATCGACCTTGCCGGGCTGGAGTCTGTGACGGCGCTGGGAGAACTCCGGCTGAGAGGGAATGTGCGGTCCCTCGCGCCGATCGCGGACCTTCCGAATCTGGTTTCGCTGAACCTGTATGGGGCCACGATCGACGATCCGGCGTCGCTGACGCGCCTGCCCCACCTCGAGGCCCTGTTCGTGGACGGGCGCCTGGCCGAGGACATCGGCTATCTGTCGGGCGCGCCGGCGTTGAAAAAAATCGCCATCACCGGTCGCGACGTCCCTCGATCCCTCGCGCCGTTGGCGGGCCGGGATCTCGACTACGTGGCTTTCGGCCTGACCCGCTTGATCGAGGCGGATCCCGCCGACGTGGGCCTGCTCTTTGGTCTCCATCCCCACCCCGAAAGATTTAATTTCGAGGTGCGGTCGAACCTGATTATCTCGCACGCGATGTATCTCGCGGACCGGGAGCGCTACGACGCGGCGGCGCGCCTCAAGTACCCGAACGAGTTCGTCCCGGCCGCCGAGGCGTCGTTCTCCCTGAACGAGCAGCGCGCGTTGCTGGAGGTCGTCATCCGGGCGAACGGCGCCCGGCTCAGCACGCGGCCGACCAGTGATCCCAACACGGGTTACCTCGAGGTGGACGAAGAGAAGCAGCGGATCAAGTTATCCCTCGTCTCGGACAGGATCGATCTGACCGGTCTCGAACGGATACCTGCGCTGACGGAGGTGAGACTGACGGGACGGGTGCGCAGCCTGGCGCCCATCGCCGGGCTTTCCGGCATGAACCGGCTGGTGCTGGCCGAGGCCACGGTGGAAGACCGCGCTTCGCTGGCGAATCTGCGGAACGTCACCCAACTGGAGATGACCGGCGAACTTGCCGGAGATCTTTCGTTCCTGGCAGGGGCCACCGCGCTTCAATCCGTTACGGCGCTTGGCGGAAAGCCGGTCTCGGTCGAGTCGCTCGTCGGCAAGGACTTGAGGTGGGTCACCCTCCCCGAGGAAATGAAGGGGAAGGAAGAGGAGGCCGCCGTCGGCCTGCTCTACGCTTTCCATCCGGATCCGAGCCAGCTGAGGATCAGTTTCATACAGGGCGGCCGATACGACGAACAATCGTATCTGTCTGGGAAGTCGCGGTTCGACGCCGCCGCCCGCCGCCGTTATCCGCAGGCGTTCGCGTCCGGGGTAAAAAAAGACGCGGCGAAGACCGTGATGACGTTCGAGGCGCAGGTCCAGGCTGTCCGCGAGGTCGCGCGCCGGAACGGAATCGCACTGACCGAGTCGGACGGGACGCAGCCGCCGACCAATCATATTTCCATCGACCGGACGGGCCAAGCCATCTATCTCAACCTGTCCTCCACAAAGCTCGTGAACCTGTCGGGCCTTGAATCGGTGACGTCGCTTCGTCGCCTCTACATCGACGCCCGCGTCCGCAGCCTGGCGCCGATCGCGAACCTGTCCGGCCTGAAGGCCCTCGGCCTTTCCACGTCGCGGGTGGAAGACCGCGCCTCGCTGGCCGGCCTCTCTCACATCGAGACGTTGTCGCTCAGTGAAAATCAGCAGGATCCGCAGAGCGTTCTCGCCGGCGCGGTGTCGCTCACGGTTCTCTGGTGGTCCGTGGGCCGCAGCGCCGTTTCCCTGGAGCCGCTGGTCGGCCGGGACATCCGGTTGATTCACCTCGACGGCGAGCCCGAGAGCGCGCTCCAGATCGGCGCGCCGCCCCGGCCCACCGTTTACGACGCCGCCGTGTACCGTCTCTTCCGGGAGCATCCGCACCCGGAGCGCCTCGTGATCGACGTGCCGCGCAACAGAAAAATCGATTTCGCCGCCTTCATGGTCCAGGAGGAGACGTTCCGGGCGGCCTTTCTCCGAGACTCTCCGACCGAGGCGAAGCAGCCCGCCTTCGAAAGGCCGGGCCCGCTGACGCTCTATCAACAGATCGAGCTGGCGCGCACCCTCGTCGCGACCCGAACCGGCGAGCCGGCCCGGGTCGGCCCCCTGGATTCGGACGCCGAGATCCGCTTCGACCCCGTGAACGGGACCTTCGGCATCTACGGCGCGGCGGTAAAGGCGATCCCTCCGCTCGGGCGGTTGTCCGCCCTGACGTTTCTGGGCATCGCGTCCCTCCCCGGCGTCCCGGTCGACAACCAGCGGCATGCCGGCGAGAATATAGCCCGGATTGTGCTTCAGAACAGTCTGCATCCCGAGAAGCTGGAGATCGTGATCGGTCACTACAACCACACCTATCAATCGATGTTCGGGCGCCCGCCGCCCGCCGCCCAGGCGCCCGCTCTCCCCATCGCGGACTTTACCCCGGATCAGCAGTTCGGGATTCT
>JAYTIE010000200.1:0-9435 GCA_043732015.1 Elusimicrobiota bacterium
CGCTGTTGCCGCTGTTCCAGCTTTACGCGTCGATCATGGCGACGTTTATTTCTCTTAGCGAATACATCGACCATCACATGCTTTACGCGAACTATCCCGACACCCAGCCCGGCGACTACCAGTTCTCGATCCAGAAGAACCTATTCATCATCCCCCGGGAAGGTTTCTACACGATGATCCTGGGAATCGATTCCAGTTGGAACGCGCGGCCGTTCTGGGACGCCTTCCGGACCGTGTGTACCTACCTCGCCGCCACGTTCTTCCTGTTCTGGGCCTATGCCCAGGCGGCCCGGAACCTGTTCCGATATTTCTTCGAAGCGGAGGTTCCGTTCGGACTCGTACTGATCGTCCTCAACTGGTGCATGATCTACGCGTTTGGAATTCACTGGCGTCCGAACGAGGAAGTTCACCATTGGCTTCTCCCCTTTTCCGTAGCGCTTCTCGCGATCGGGCTCTCCGCGGCGTCCGGGAACCGCCGAAAGAGTTCCGCCGCGGTTCTTGCCGCCCTCCTTCCGTTCGTCGCGCTCGCGGCGTCGGGCCTCTACAGCGGGAATTCTCTTAAGAATCTCGCTCGCTCGAAGTCGCAGCCCTGGCTGAACGCGCTGGAGAATTCCGACCGCGTCGTTGTCAGCGACGACCAGAGCACGGACGTGACGGTACGGTATTTCCGCCCAAACGTCCTCCTTTCGAGAGATTTCGACTTCATGAAGGACTCCGCGTCCGCCGGCAAGCTCGTGCTGATTCATCCCAGGGAATCCGCCCGATTTGACGAGTCGGAATTCCAGGTGGCCGCATGGCCCCCGGCGCCGGAGTGGCTGTCGGTCACCCCTCGAAAAAGGGGGAAATAGCCGGACCGGAAAATGGGGTGAACAGGTACAATGGATGCCTGCATGAGCTCCACCCTCGAAAAACACGCGCCCAGCGCGCCGACACAGGAATTCCTGGAGTTCTTCCGCGATGCGAACGGAAAGACGCTCGCTTTCGTGCTCCGTTCCCAGTTCTCCCGCGAGAAATACAACTTCGTGACCCCGCCCGAGTCCGGCCTTCAGGTCGGCGTGAGCTTCTACGGGGCGGGCGAAACGATTCAACCCCACCTTCACGTTGAGCGCGAAAAGACCGTGACGCAGTCCCAGGAATGCATCATTGTCCGCAAGGGCGAGATGACCTTTTACGTCTTCGACGCGGAACGGAACCTGGTCGGCCAGACCACGCTCGTCGAGGGCGACGTCGCTTTCCAGTACACCGGCGGCCATGCGTTCAAGGTTCGGCGGGATTCCGAGATCGTCGAGGTGAAGCAGGGGCCTTTCGGAGGCGACGTCGACAAGATCCGATTCGAGAGCCCCCTCCCATGAGCTCCGCGCTCGCGCGGAAAACCCGGATCCCCGTCTGCGAACCTTTTCTCGACGGCCCTGAGCTCGACTATGTGATCGAGGCCGTGCGCACCAACTGGATTTCGTCCAACGGACGGTTCATCCGCGAGTTCGAAGAGGGCTTCAGCGGGTACGTCGGCGCGAAGCACGGCATCGGGACCACCAGCGGGACGACCGCGCTCCACCTCGCTCTCGTCTCGGCTGGCATCGCCGCCGGAGACGAAGTCATTCTCCCCACCTTCACCATGATCGCGTCCGCGTTCGCTCTGTGCTACATCGGCGCGATTCCCGTTTTCGTCGACGCTGAGGCCGACACCTGGACGCTCGACGTCGACCGCCTCGAAGAAAAGGTAACCGCCAAGACGAAGGCGATCATGGCGGTCCACATTTACGGACATCCGTGCGACATGTCCGCGCTCCGGGCGCTCTGCGACCGTCGGGGCCTTCTTCTCATCGTGGACGGCGCCGAATCGATCGGCGCCGAAGTGAACGAGAGCCGACGCTCCACGCTGGGCGACATCGCGGCCTTCAGTTTCTACGCAAACAAGAACATCACCACCGGTGAGGGCGGGATGGTGGTGACGGACTCCGACAAATTCGAGCGGAATGCCCGCTACTTCAAAAACCTCTGTTTCCCGACCGACGGCCCCCGCAATTACCTTCACGAAGACATCGGCTTCAACTATCGCATGAGCAACCTCCACGCCGCGATCGGCGCCGCCCAATTGAAGAAAGCGGACGCGTATGTCGACGCGCGCCGACGGAACGCCGGTCTCTATGACGACGGCCTGGCCGGGTGCAACCTGATCGCGACGCCCGTCGAGAAGCCGTGGGCGAAGAACTGCTACTGGATGTACGGCGTGGTCCTGACCGACGCTGCCACGATTTCGCGGGATCAATTGATGAAGGAACTGGGCGACGACGGCATCGAGACCCGGCCCTTTTTTATGCCGATGCACCGCCAGCCAGCGCTGAAGAAATACGGCGCAGATTGTTCCGGCCTTTTCCCCGTGGCCGACCATTTGTCGCAGAACGGCTTTTACCTTCCGAGCAGCACCCACCTCACGCCCGAGACGATCGCGCTCATATGCAGATCCTTGAAGAACAGCCTCCGCTGACCGCTCCGGCGGTCGACGACGCCGTTGGCCTGCGGGTTTCCGTCGTCCTGCCCACGCTGAACGAAGTGGAGAACATCGTCCCGCTGATCGAACAGATCTACGAGGCCGTGCCGGACCTTCACGAGTGCGTCGTCGTGGACGACGACTCCCCCGACGGAACCGCGGACGCCGTGCGGCGATACGCCGCCACCGTTCCCCACCGGAACGTCCGCGTCGAACAGCGGAAGGAAGACCACGGGCTGACCCGCAGCCTGTCGCACGGCATCAAGCGCTGCACGGGCAACGTTATCGTGTGGATGGATTGCGATTTCTCTATGCCGCCGTCGCTGATCCCCGCTCTCCTCCAGTGCATCGAGAACGGATACGACATCGCGGTGGGATCCCGTTTCGTGCGCGGCGGCAGCTTCAAGCGCAACATCGCCGACTCGTCGGACTCCGCGCTCGCCGTCCTGCTCAGCCGGATGATGAACTACGTGATCCAGGTCGTGCTCGACCACTCGTTCAAGGATTATACGAGCGGGTTCATCGCCGTCCGCAAAAGTGTGTTCAAGGAAATCGGGCTGCAGGGCAATTACGGCGAATATTTCATCGACTTCATCTACAAGGCGATCTACTACGGGTTCCGCATCACCGAAGTCCCCTACATCTGCCTGCCGCGCTTGAAGGGCGTTTCCAAGACGGGGCAGAACATTTTCCAGTTCACGAAACTGGGGATGCGATACGTGAAGATCGCACTCCGCCTCCGGCTTCTTCCGCTCGTGAAGAAGGCGAAATCACTTCGGCCTGTTCATTCGCTGGGATTGTCGTCCGCGATCAACGCCGGCGCGCTGGAAATCCGGGCGATGCGGGGCGAGGACGTTCCGCTCGTGGCCGGGCTTCACCACCAGGTTCTCTACGAGACGCTGAACTCCCGGCTCGGGATTCCGCACCTTGAGGACCTGTACGGCGCGCTCCTGTCCGACCCCGACGCCCGTTGCTGGGTGGCGGTCCAGGAGAACCGGATCCTCGGATTCGTGTCGGCCAGCAAGGACCTTCAAAAGACGCGGGACTTTATCGGACGGAACCTGCTTTGGCGGGACCGCATCATGTCGGGCGTACACGTGCTCACCAGTTGGAAGGACCTGAAGGAATTCCTCTCGGGCGATCTTTTCTTCAAGTCCTGCGTGGGCGGCAAGGCGCCGTATGCCACCATCCTGACGCTGGGCGTGTCTCCGTTCGCGCAAAGACGGTCCGTCGGACGGCGCCTGATCGAGGAAGTTTCACGGTCGTTCCAGGAGATGGGACGAACCGCCTACCATGTCGACACGCGGTTCAACAATGAGCCCGCGCTCGCCTTCTACGCCCGGAACGGATTCTCCACCGTTCGCACGTTCCTCGGGAACGTGGTTCTCGTCCGGAATTTCTAGGAGACTTCGGCCGCGATCTTCGCGCGGAGGGCTTCGTCGGGCATGTTTCCCTCGCCGGCGGCCATGTTGTCGCGGAGATGCTCGACGTTGGCGGTGGCGGGGATGACCGAGGTGACGGCGGGGTGGGAGACGATGTATTTGAGCAGGATCTGGGACCAGCTCTTGCAGCCGATCTCGGCGGCCCAGGCGGGGATGGAGCGGCTCTTGAGGCGGTTCAGCCCGTCGCCGGTCACAAAAGGCCGGTTCACGATGACGGCGACGCCCAGTTCCTGGCAAAGCGGAAGGAGTTTCTCCTCGGCTTCGCGCTCAAAAGCGGAGTAATTCACCTGTATAAAATCGACGGACCGGGCCTGAATGACCTCCGCCAGCGCCTTGTGCGCGCCTTTCGCGTAATGCGTAACGCCGATGTACCGGACGCGGCCTTCGCGCTTCCAGGCTTCCAGCGTGTCCAGCTGGGTGTCTTCATCCACCAAGTTGTGGACTTCGATCAAATCGATGGGGTCGACGCGCAGTTTCCGTAGGGATTCTTCCATCTGCTCGACGCCCGATTCCTCGCCGGTGGTCCAGACCTTGGTGGCGATGAACAGATTCTCGCGGGCTTTCAGCTTGTCGACCAGGGCGCCCAGAACATCCTCGGAGCGGCCGTACATGGGAGAGGTGTCGATGACCTTTCCGCCCAGCTCGATGAAGGCGCGAAGCGCCTTTTCCTGAGGGGCACGGTCCAGCGCCGAGGTCCCGACGTCGAACGTCTGCCAGGTGCCGAGGCCGATGACTGGGAGCTTCTCTCCGGTTTTCGGGATGGGGCGGGTCAGCATGGGGGCCATTGTAGCCAAAAAATGGATACAATCAGGACCTCGATGAAGGCTTATTCACAGGCCAAGCGCGTTGGACAACGCCTTGGCTTTATTTTTCTCATTCTCGCGACAGCATCCTCCAAGGTCCTCTCCGCCAAATCCGCTGAAGAACCCAAAGAGCCCGCTGTGCTCGTGCTGTATGACGGCGCCAACCAGGAATCCAATCCGGGCCGTCTCGACGCGTTCTACCTCGGCAACCTGCTGGGCCATTTCACCACGCACCGGACCGTCGTGCCAATCGACACTTACGCGCCCGGAGAGATGGACAAGTACGACGCCACCTTCATCGTTATCTACCAGAAGGCCTACCGTGTCCCCGATCTTCTGCTGAAAGACGCCGCCGCTTCCCCCCATCCGCTCTGCTGGCTGGGCAACCAGGTCGGACAACTGGACCGCTTCGGCGGGCTGAAAAGCCGCGGCCTCCGTTTCGATCGCTTCTTCCAGGACGCGCCGCTCACCGGCGTCACCTACAAGGGTCAGACCGTCGGCAAGGGCGACCCGGACACGAACCTGATGACGGTGCTGGATTCATCGCTGGCCCAGACGATCGCCGTGGCCGTCGGCACCACCACGCTGACCGCGCCCTACATTGTTCGCTCCGGCGCCTTCTGGGCCGTGGCGGATTCGCCCTTCTCCTATTCCGATGAACACGACCGGCTGCTCGTGTTCGCCGATGTCCTGCACGACATCCTGAACGTGCAGCACGCCGAAAAACACCGGGCGCTTATCCGCATCGAAGACGTGAACCCGATGTCGGACCCTGAACAGATCCGCGACGTCGCGTCGCTCATGAAAAAAGAGCGCGTGCCTTATTCCATCGGCGTCGTGCCGGTCTACGTGAACGGGCGGGACCGCACCTACATCCGCATGTCCGAAAGAACCCGCATGGTGTCCGCCCTGACCAGCGCGGCCGAAAGCGGCGCGACGTTCGTGCTTCACGGATACACCCACCAGTATCGCGGCGTCACGACGGACGACTACGAATTCTGGGACGACCTCACCGACCGCCCGGTCCGGGGAGATTCTGAAAGTTACGCCGCGCGCCGTGTCGACCAGGCCATGCGAGAGCTCGCCACCATCGGCGTCTTCCCCATCACCTGGGAAACGCCGCACTACGCAGGGTCGGCGGCCGATTACCGCGCGTTCAGTAAAATTTTCAACACCACCTACGAGCGCCGCCAGACCGCGAACCACCTCGGCTCCGACGAATTTTTTCCCTATCCCGTCATCGACATGTACGGCCAGCGCGTCATTCCGGAAAACCTCGGCTACATTCCTCTCAGCAACCCTTCCGCCAAACAGCTCATCGCGAACGCAAAAGCCGCGCTCGTGGTGCGTGACGGTTACGCGAGTGGATTCCTGCATCCCTTCCTGGCCATGTCGATCATTGAGGATTTCGTGACGAGCGTGAAAGGGATGGGGTTCGAATTCCAGGACCTTCGCGACTTCCCGAATCACGTAGAAGCGGGCGCCGTGGTGGTGTCCAATTTGTCGGGATCCTCGGAAATCGCGGGTGAAGGCTCGTTCCTGCACACGCGCATCCAGGCTGTGGACGGATCGTGGGGACGCCAGGTCACGAAGACCGTCGCGTCCGAAGGCCGGGTTAAAATCGACGCGCGCGTGAAGCCCGGCGAAACATTCGTTGCGTTCCGCAACCACCAGCGGGACCCCACCGTGTGGGAACGGATCTGGCGCATGGCGAAGGGCGACGTGGCCAGCGTGCAGCGGCGGATTGAATCCTTCATGTCTCCTCCGTCCGCGGAAGAAATGCACCCGGCGTTCATGCTGTGGAACCCGAAAGCCAAGGGCGCGGAAAGCGTGGACCAGGACTCCTTCCTCGCGCTGCTCACGCATCTCGGCGTGGACGTCCAGAAACAGAACGTTGAAGATTTCACGCTTCCAGACCTGCACGCGGAAAGCGTGCTCGTGGTTCCCGCCGCGTCGGCGAAAGTCCTCTCTGACGAGATGGCGGCGAGCCTGATTCCGCTCATCAACAATGGTCTTGTTCTCATCACCGACGGAGAAAGCGCTCTCTCGAAAGGCCTTGGGCTAACGCTCCGTCAGGACGTTCCCATCGTGGGCCTCTACGACCACACGTTCCCCTCCCAGATCGTGCGCTGGACCGAAAGTCCGCGCGTGCCCGTGATCGAAGCGGTGCCGGACGGCGCGCAGCTTTATTATTCCGACGCCGACCAGCGGAACGCGCTCGTGATCGGCGAAGAACGCGGGCAGGGCCGGTACCTTTATTTCGCGCCGCTCTTCGATCCCGTCTCAGGCGTCGGCTACGGACGTTTCCCCAGCATCCCCTTCCTTCTCCTGAACGAATTACAGATTCGCCCCTGGCTGCGGCGGCCGGCAAGCGAAGCGTATTTCGATCCGGGTTTCCGGCAGAACGTCAGCGTCGAGCGTCTGGCGCAGCTCTGGAAGCGTTCCGGCATCCGCGTGGTTCACGCGGCCGCGTGGCACTTCTACGACAAGTATTCCTACGACTACGCGCGCCTCATCCGCGTCGCGCATCAGAACGGCATCATGGTGTACGCGTGGTACGAGTGGCCGCACGTGAGCCAGCAGTTCTGGAACAAGCACCCCGAGTGGCGCCAGAAGAACGCGTTTGGCGCCGACGCCAAGGTGGACTGGCGTTACCTCATGAATTTCAGCGACCCAGCGTGTTTCAAGACCGTGATCAAGGACGCGGAAGACGTCCTCGGAAAATACGACTGGGACGGGGTGAACCTGGCCGAGTTCCATTTCGAATGCGTCACGCCCGACATCAAAGCCCGTTTCACGCCCTTCGACCCGGTGAACCGCGCCGCCTTCAAGAAACTCCACGGATTCGACCCCATCGAGTTGGTCGACGAACGTTCTCCCCATTTCTGGAAGACCGATCCCGCCAGCCTCCGGGATTTCTGGGATTACCGCCGAACCACCAACTCGAAACTTCTGGACGCGCTCCTGATCGAGCTGAAGCGCATCAACAAATCCGCCTCGCCGGCGCGGGAAACCGTGCTGACCGTCATCGACACGCTGGTGCACCCCGAATACCGCGACCTGCTCGCCATTGATCTGGACGCCACCGTGGCCGCCGTCAACAAAAGCGACGTGACCTTCCAGATCGAAGACCCGGGCGTCGACTGGTCCAAGCCGCCGACCCGCTACAACGAGCTGGCCGATCGCTATTCGAAGTTTCCCTTCAAACGACCGATCATGGTCGACATCAACGTTCTTCCCGTGCATCCGGACAGCCAGGCCGGATTCCCGACGGCCCAGCCGACCGGCGCCGAAATCATCGAGCTCTGGCGCGCGGCCGCGTCGCGCGGATCGCGCGTGGTTCTCTATTCCGAGTGGACGCTGAGCGAAAATGACTGGGACCTTCTGCCCTATGCCATGGCGCACGACGCGACCATCAAGCACGAGGACAATGGATGGACCATCACCTCGTCCAAAACCGTCCAGTTTGAAGTGGGTCCCAACGCGCACCGCTGGATGCTGGACGGGCGGCTGTGGCCCTGCCACAACAAAACCCTGGTCTGGATTCCACCGGGTCAGCACCGGCTTGAACCGGCGCGCCGCCAGGATGACCTGATCGACACATCCGAACTCGCCACGCGTCTGGTCGACATTTCCGGCGAGCTCCTGGGCGCCGACTCGGTCAGCACCGCGATCGACGTCGAGTACAATTCCGACGAGCGCTGCCTCCTCACCTTCAACAAGCGCCCCTACAAACTCATGCTGGACGGCGTGCCGGCCAAGCTGAGCACCGTCCAGCTCGGCGAAGAATTCACCGTGGTGGCGCCGCCCGGCGAACACCGGATCCGCGTCAACTCCGGGCACTCGCTCTATTTCTTCGTCCAGTTCTTCAGCGCGGTGTCAGGCTCCCTGATCGTCCTCTTCGGAATTCTATCGAGCGGTCTTCTCGGAATCCTGTTTATTGCGATCCGGATCCGCCGCCGCTGGCGCCTGATCCAGACGCGACTGCGACGCCATTCGCACGCCGACCATCCAAAGGACCCCGTTTCATGAACGCCAGTTTGATCGTCCAAATAATGTTCCTGGTCAGCGTGCTGCTGATCTGGGGCATGCTCGTCTATCAGTTCGTGCTGTGCGTGGCCGGTTATCTGTACAGCCGCGAGTCCGCCCAGGAGCGGAACTGGCTCGACACGCAGACGATGGATCTTCCCGGCATCTCGATCCTGATCCCTGCTCACAATGAAGAAATGGTGATCGAGCACACGATCGACAGCCTGTTCTCCCTCGACTATCCCGCCGGGAAACTGGATGTTCTCGTCGTCAATGACGCGTCCGCGGACCGGACGAAGGAGATTCTGGATAGCTTGAGCGGAAAATACCCCGGTCTTCGCGCGCTGCACATTCCGAAAGGCGAGGGCGGCAAGGGAAAGTCCCACGCGCTGAACAGTGCGCTTGGGCTGGCGAAGTTTCCGTTGATCGCCATCTACGACGCGGACAACCAGCCCGAGCACCGCGCGCTGAAATATCTGGCGGCACAGTTCGTCATGAATCCGGACTTGGGCGCCGCGCTCGGAAAATTCCGCTGCCTGAACCGCAAGAAAAATCTCCTCACGCGTTTCATCAACATCGAGGGGCTCAGCTTCCAGTGGATCGTTCAGGCGGGACGGTGGAAACTGCTCAAGATCGCGACCCTGCCCGGAACCAATTTCATCATCCGCAA
>JAYTIE010000201.1:0-1272 GCA_043732015.1 Elusimicrobiota bacterium
GTGACCATCGCCTTTTCCACGGTGTCCGGCGTCATCTGGAAGGAGACCTGGAAGGGCAGCGCGGAAGAGAACCTGGCCTGCCCGTACGGCTCCAGCACGCGTTCCTTGGTGGGTTTCGCTTTGTTCGCCGCCACCTCGCGCGACAGCGACTCCACCACGAACAATCCGTCGTCGGTGATTTCCCATTTGTCGAAATGGAACATCTGGTCTTCCAGCTTGCCGTCGCGGGGATCCAGCGGTTGCGCCAGGCTGAGCCTATATTCTTCGGCCTCTTCTTCCGCGCGGAGAACCCGGAGCTGGATTTTAATCCAATCGCGCATGTACACCGCGCGCGCCAGCGCGCGGGCGCGGTCAAAGTTCGCCCGAATCTTGTCGAACCGACTGTAGCCCGGGAAATCCCGGTCAAAAAGTTTTGATTCATCCGCGATCATGTGAAGAAGGTCTTCCGCCAGCGTGATCTCGCCCAGCGTCGCCATGGTCAGCGCCTTCGTCACGATGAAATCCATCACGCTCTCGAATTCCGCGTCCAGGGCCAGCGCGCTCTTCAGTTCCTTGCGCATTTCATCCAGGGCGGCTCTCTTCTTCGGCAGGGCGTTGGAAGCCGTTTCCATGGCCTTGAACTTCACGTCGGCCGCATCGAGAACCCGCCGCACCTCTTTCTGCGCGCGGTCTTTCTCCTTGTCATCCATGGATCCATTGATCCCGTTCAGCGTGACTTCGGCGGCCTGCGGGCGGTGCTGCGCGAGTTCTTCCCGCGCTTCCAGCATTTTCCCGATCCGGTTTCTGAGAACCGTCGGGACAGGGTCGCTCCCGTCCATGACCGAGAGCTGCTCGCGCGCGTCCTCGTATTTCCCCTGCTGGTAAAGATTCCAGATCGCTTCCACGCGCCGCGCGTTGGCCAGGAATTCTTCCGTTTCCGGACTTCCGAACCGCACGCTGACCCCTTCCACTTTTTTGATTGCGACCGCGAACCTGAGCGCCTTGTAATCTTCCTTGGCTTCTTTGAAAATCGCCTCCGCGATCTTCCGCGCCTCGTGGCCGCTTCTCTTCGCTTCCAGAAGATCGCGAAGACGTTCCTTGTCGGCGTCGGTCTTCATGCTGCTGATCGCCGCTTTTTCCAGCGACGCAATTTTATCCGGCTTCAACCGCTCCATCCGCGTAATCCGTTCAATCCATTGGTCGGCTTCAAGGGACGCTTCACCTTGCGCGAGAATCCCGGTTTTCTGATTGGACAACTCCGGCGGAAGCTTGAAAGCCGGGTTCAGCGTCAGC
>JAYTIE010000202.1:0-3618 GCA_043732015.1 Elusimicrobiota bacterium
GCTCCGGGTCGGTGGGCGACGGCGTCACAATTTGCGGGACCGGCAGCAGAGAAGTGGCCAGCTCAATGGCTTCCGGAAACATTGCCGCGGAGTTCTCTGCCGCCTGAAGTCTTCGGGAAATGGCGTCGACGACGCCTGGCATCTCTTCGTCCGTTGAACGATTCACGATTCCATCCAGAATTTCCGTCACGGACTCGTTCTCCGCGGGTGTCACTTTCGAGAGATCCAACCGCGAGAGCAGCAGCCGGGCGAGATTCTGCATCTCTTCGCTCAACGCTTCGCGTCCCTCTACAAGGAGGTACGCCCGGGTCGTTTCTGAAATAGTGGACGCGACGCCGGGATCGATGGGGTTCTGAAATTCGTTAATCACGGGCTCCGTCAGGGCGGCTTCCAGCTCCGCAGCGGTGGAATCCGGGAAAAGCGCCAGATGCAGATCGATGGCGAGCGCCATGCGTCTCGCGCCAACCATGGGCAGAAGGCCCGAATCCTGGCCCGCCACTTCCGCGCCCAAAATGAAATCAAAGATCGAATGAAGAAGGTCGAGGTCCTTCTTTTCGATCGAATGCTTTCTCGCAAGTTTTAGGAAAAGCGTTGTTATGGCGCTCGCGTTCACCGACGGGTTCTGTTCCAGTTTCGAGAACAGCGTCTCCACGATGTCGAGCGCGAGTGAGATTCGGTCCTCTGCACTGACGACCGTTTCAACGAGCACTACAGCGGCCGTTTCAGCGGGAATCTTAACCGTGTCCTTAACAGGCGCTGCCATCACCTCGACAGACTGCGCGGGCTGCTCTTCGACAGCGACTTCGAGTTGGACGGGAGGCGTGACCGGAATGGGTTCCGGTTCCTTCACGATGAGAGGCTCCGGTTCGGACACCAGCGTCACCATTCTTCTTTTTGGACCGACCAAATTCGGCACTCGCTTCGTAAAGACTGGAACGAACGGAGTAAAGGGTTTTGGCGCGGCCACTGGTTGTGAAACGGCCGGCAACTCGGGTCGCTCAGCGACCACTTCTTCTTCCCGAACACGCTCCGCCGCCGTTGGCGCAATGATCTCATCCGCAACGGCGGTAATGACTTCCGTCTTTGCTGCTTCAACAATCGGCTCAACGACCTTCGGCAGAAGACTTACTTCAAATCCGATCGCCTGGAAGGCCACTCCGTAATGGGTTGCGCTGGGCAAGGCCGCGAAGATCGGCCACGTCGTTGCCGTGGCCTGAAAGCGTTCCCCATAGAATGTTTGCAACACGGAGGTCAGGCCGCCCGTGAACGTGTACTCGATCAATTTCGACGGTCCGCGCCTCACAGCGTCGTTCCTGTCACCGATGTCAATGATGAGCCCCTTGCCCCCTTCCGCAAGCCCTCTGTGGAACAGATTTGAATTGGCATTCATGACCGGAAGATTCATACGTCGAAGGGTTTCGGCTGTGTCCACTTCCATTTCAGCCCACAACGGCGCGGTCTCCGAGGTCGAGATCAACTCCTGCTTTACGATCCCCTGGATCGTGGAGAGAATATCGCGCTGGTAGCCATAAAGAATGATGCGGTCATATTTCTGATGCAACGTGACGACGGGGATGATGAATTCGTTGGAAAGCATTTCCGTGATGATCGCGGGTCGAAGCTCCGAAAGGACCGTTGCCCCCGGTTCGCCGGCGGCGATACGGGCCCTCGCCGCGTCGACCTTTTCCTTGATGTGCAGCGAGAAGGTCTCGACCAGACCGGACAGGTCGGCGTTGACGAATTTCAATCGCCCGATAATATCCTTCCTGACGTCCTCTCCAAGTCCAAGGCCGTTGAGTTCCTCGAGCAGTCTCGTGACCAGAGAGTCTCTGATTGAAATGTCGTCCATTCCCACCACGGTGACCTGCTTGAATTTCATCAAAGCTTCGATCACCGAAAATTCGTAGCCGGTGCTCAGGCCCAGGAAGAGAATGGAGCCCTGCGCAGGTTCGGCATGCAGCGCGAGGAGCTGCGCCTTTCGCTTTGCCAGGACGGCCTCGGTTTCGTCCGCCTTGAGAGAGAATTTTGGCCATCCCGGGACTCTAAGGTCACCATATTTTTCAGGGAGAACGACCGGCTGATCCACGATGTCGATTCCGAGAAACTTTCTCATCGCGTCCCGGTTTCCAAAGTAGCCTTTGATGAAGACGCGGCGCTTTTCGTCCGGAATGGTCCGGGAAAATCCTCTGTCCGCCTGGTAGTAGGCGTCGGTGTAGCGTCCTTTCGTGTAGGGAACGTGAATTCCACTCTGCCGGGCGGCCCATCGCCACTCGTCGGCGGTGGCGAGAGAATCAAAAACAAAGCGCTGAAGTTCCGTATCAAGTTCAACTCCGGCCGCTGCGAGAACCCTGGACACCGGTAGCGGACGGATTTCCGTTGCCGGGAGGCGGAGAAGTTGTTCGAGGACGGCGTCGGTAAGGACCACGCCGCGCTCAGACAGGGCCGACGAGAGTCCCGCTTTTTGGTCGCCGATGTCGGAATAGAGAAGATCTTCCTGAACGGTGGCCTGGGTTCGAGCCGGCGCCGCTGCGGCGGGGGCCGATTTGTATTTGACGTCGTTAAAGATCCAGCCTTCCGCGAGGTAAGCCGCGGGCCGCGGATTGTCTCTCAACTTGAAAAGAGTCGTCCAGGAGAAAGCTTTTCTGGACTTGAGAAATTTGGACTTGAACAAAGTCCCGAGATCGACGTCCGGCTTGATGGTCTTCGGACTGCGAACACCCGCGGCGTTCGTGGTGAAATCCGCGTTTCCGTTGTGTTCAATCAATAATGTCTGCCCCGTGGGTGTCATGGACCGGGCCATGAATCCGGTCAAGGCGCGGACTACATTGTTCGATCCCTTCCCGAGGATGCGTGTGGAGATTGCTTCTCCCCGGGGGCCAGTGAAAGCGCCGTCATAGGCGGCGGTGACCATCTGCTGGAATCCGATGACCGTGTTCGAGGCAACCCCAGCGATGATGATGTCCTGTTTCTCCGCCAGCGGAATGGGAAGGACAGAACGGGCCGACAATTCATCGAGAAGTTTGTTCAGTTTCCGCTCGGCGGCGTCCAGCTGGAGTTTGACCTGTCCCCCTTTCGCTGCTGAAATTTTCGGCCTGGCTTCGTCGGCCAGTGCCTGCACTTCATTGCTGAACCAGGCCATCTGGTTGGTCCAGTCAGAGTTCACCACGGTCACACGGCCGAACAGGTTGTTCATTTCCTCAACAGTGAATCCGGCCGCGAGGCACTGATCGCGAACAAGGCTGAACGCCACTTTCAGTGCGCCCTCGCTCATGCCGATCACGGTCACCTTCGAATATATCATCATTATTTCCAGCAGAGGAACGCCCCGGGAATGGTCCACCAGCATCAGGGCTATTTTTCCCGGACGTTCCTTCCCGGCGTAGCGGCCGGCGAGGTCCCGCAGATAGGCGTGGTAGTCATCGTCGGACAGAAGGGTCGCGCCGCCAAAGAAGTTCAGGTTCTGATCATCGACGAGCGACTTGCGGGAGGCGAATTTCTCTCCGAGAAAGTTCCCGATCGCATGTTTGTTGGAAACGTAATACGCGTTGTTGTCGCGGTTTTCCTCGGAGCTGTCGTAAGCCGCATTGGCCCAGGCGAAATAGGAAGGAGCGAAGTTTC
>JAYTIE010000203.1:0-25026 GCA_043732015.1 Elusimicrobiota bacterium
CCTGAACGCGGCCCTTTCTTTTTAAACCGTCCAACTTAACCCCCTGATGGCCGTATTGAAGGAACGGAGTCTCTTCCGAATTTTGGCCTAAGGGGTTTCACATGCGTATACATTTCCCACGTTTCTATCCTCTTCTCGCTGCAGTCGCCTGTCTGGCGATCACCACCGTTCAGGCCGCCGACACGCCCCCCGGATCCGCGCCGATGTACACGCTGCAGATCCAGTCAGGCTCAACGAAGGCGATCAGTTACCGCCACCTCAGCGGGTCGACGAAAATCGACTTCCGCGGCACGCCGCTGGCGCCTTCCGCCAAGGGCACCGCGACCGTTAAAAGCGTCAAAGGATCCATTCAGATCGATGCCGCATTCGAAGGCCTCGAACCCGCGAACAAGTTCGGCGCGGAATACCTGACCTACGTTCTCTGGTCCATCTCTCCGGAAGGCCGGGCGACGAACCTGGGCGAGCTCGTTCTCAAGAAAGACAAGAGCAGCCTGAAGGTCACCACCCAGCTCCAATCGTTCGGACTCATCGTGACGGCGGAACCGTATTTCGCGGTGACTCAGGTCAGCAATGTTGTGCTTCTGGAAAATGCGACGCGCAAAGATACGAAGGCGCAGACGGAAGAAATCACGGTCAAGTACGACCTCTTGCAGCGCGGTCAGTATTCCGTCGCCGGGAACCCAGCCGACCTGAAGTCGGTCAAGGTGAATGAGAAAGTTCCGCCCTACGTCTATCAGGCGCGCAACGCCGTTAAGATCGCCCGGGCAGCCGGAGCCGAGGCCCAGGCGCCTGACTCCTTCAAGAAAGCCGAAACGCTTCTTCAGCAGGCTGAGGACAACCTCATCAGCAAGAAGAACGTGAAGATGGTGCCACAGATCGCCCGCGAAGCCACGCAGACGGCGGAAGACTCGCGTATCATCGCGCTGAAACGCACCGCGGACGACGCGGTCACCTCCAAGCTCTCGGCGGCAGACCTCGCCGTGAAGAACGCGGAATCCGCCCGCAGCAGCGCGACGACGACCGCCGACCAGGCGAAAACCGACGCGATCCGCGCCCAAATGGCGGCCGAGGCGGCCGCCAAGGAATCGTTGGCCTCCAAGGCCGACGCGTTGAGCTCCCGCGCCGACGCCGCAGCGTCCCGCGGCGAGGCAGATCAAGCCAAGGCTGCGGTCGCGCAAGCCGAAGTTGAGAAGGGCCAACTCCGCGAACAGCTGCGCAAACAGCTGGACGCCGTTCTGCAGACGCGTGATTCCGCGCGCGGCCTCATCGTCAACATGTCCGGCGTGCTGTTCGACACCGGGAAATATGACCTGAAGCCCGGCGCCCGCGAGAAGCTGGCGAAGGTGGCCGGCATCGTGCTGAGCCATCCCGGCCTGAATCTTTCGGTGGAAGGATTCACCGACAATGTCGGTGGCGACGCGCCCAACCAGCAGCTCTCGGAGAACCGGGCCGGCGCGGTCCGTTCCTATCTTGTCGAGCAGGGCATTCCGGCGGCCTCGGTGCAGTCGAAGGGACTCGGAAAGGCCAACCCCGTTGCGGGCAATGAAACCAAGGAAGGACGCCAGCAGAACCGCCGCGTGGAGATTGTCGTGAGCGGCGACCTCATCGGCAACAACGCAGCCGATGCCACTCCCAAATAATTAACCGAAGCCACAAAACAAAAAGGCCGGGAGAACGAAAGTTCTCCCGGCCTTTTTTCTTGTGAAATGGGTTAAGCGGCGCGGCGGCCCAGACGGCGGGCGGAGGCGACGAGACGGTCGTAAAGATCCGCGAGCGTCGCGAAGCGGTCTCCCTCGGCCAGGTAGCGATGCGCGAACTCCAGGTCTTCGAAGGCTTCGGGATAGTCCCGAAACATCTTCATCTTCCGGTTGAGCTTTTTGATGTAATCCTTGCTCATTTCCTGCATCGTCTGATTCTTCATGAGGTCCTCGTTTGAAAATTTCTGAAAAAACCGTGCTCATCACAGGCGCCGGAAAAGGCATCGGCCGGGCCACTGCCCTCGCGTTCTCGAAAGAAGGCCATCGTGTTGCGCTCCTGATCCATTCGAAAAACGACGTGGAATCGCTACGAAAACTGTTTCCTGAAAAAACCCATTTTTCCGTCGGAGACGTCTCCGATGAGGCCTCGGTGAAACGCTTCGTCTCGGAGACTGCTTCGAACGTATCCGGGCCTGTTGTTCTTGTCAACAACGCCTCGGTGCTCACGTATAAAAGTCACATCTCCGACGTAAAAACCGAAGATTGGGACCATTCCATGAGTGTGAATTTGCGCGGCGTTTTTCTCATGATGAAGCACGTCATCCCGTTGCTTTTGGCGCGCCGGTCCGGCCTGATTCTGAACATTTCCTCGGGTGTGGGGCGGCGGGCAGCGCCTGGCTGGGGGCCGTACGCGGTCTCCAAGGCCGGCGTCGAATCCCTGACGGCCCTGGCGGCCGCTGAGGTCGCCGGGAACGGCGTTTCCATCGTCTCGGTCAACCCAGGCGGAACGGCCACACGCATGCGCGCGGCGGCATTTCCCCACGAGGATCCGGCCACCCTGACGACGCCCGAAGAAATAGCCCGTTTCCTCGTCTCGATATCAACGAGGATGGACGACCCCGCCTTGAACGGATCCGTGCTGAGCTACAACGAATGGAAAAGCGCCCAACAGTAATCCTGCTGAAACCGGTGATTGTCTCCGGCGGACAGACCGGCGTGGACCGGGCAGCGCTCGCGTGGGCGATCAGCCACCGGTTCGCGCACGGCGGCTGGTGCCCGAAGGGCCGCCGCGCCGAAGACGGTAAAATTCCCGCGCGTTTCAAATTGCGTGAAACAAAATCAGGAAGTTATTCGGACCGCACGAAGCGCAACGTGAAGGACTCGGACGCGACGCTGATCATCGTGAGAGGGAAACCGACCGGGGGAACTGCGCTCACCGAGCGCGCGGCGCTGAGGATGGGAAAACCTTTTTTCGTAGCGAAGATCGGGGAATCGCCCGCGGAGATGGTGCGGCTCTGGCTCATGCAGAATGTTCCGGCGGTCCTGAACGTCGCCGGCCCGCGCGAGAGCGGCGCGCCGGGCATCGGTCGGCAGACGCGCCGCTATCTCTCTGATATCTTCAGGGACGTGAGATTCGTGTTGACCCGCCGCCAAGTTCCACGACCCGGGAAAAATGGGCGACGGCGGCTGGTTGGACCGAAAGGCGCGAACCGCGCTGGGTGACGGCCATTCCGGCCAGTCTGGGATCGGCCTTCATCTGTTCCAGAGAAACCATCTTCGGAAATTTCTCCACGAACTCCACGTCCACCATGAACCAGAGCGGCTTCTCCTCGGTTGAACGTGGGTCAAAGTGCTCGCCCTTTCTGTCCCAGGACGTGTGATCGGGATAGGCAACGCGGCACACGCGCGCCACACCGGCCGCTCCCGGCGGGATAACGCTGGAGTGATAAAACAGCACAAGATCGCCTTTCGCCATCGCCTTCATGTTGTTGCGCGCCTGATAATTCCGCACGCCATCCCAAGGCGAAATCTTCTTCTTCGCCAGATCGTCGATTGAAAACATTTCCGGCTCCGTCTTCATCAGCCAGGTGTTCATCTGTGATGTCCTTTGGTTGTCATTGCGAGCGAAGCAATCTAATCGATGAGGTTGCCACGGCCAAAAGGCGGCCTCGCAATGACGGCTTTGGTGCCGGCAAATGTTACTCTTTCATAGACGTTCTCACCTCCCGTATGAAACCAGCGACCGACACTTTAACCAGGCCTTCCCCGCGGCCCATCGCCTCTCCGGTCATCGCCGGGATCGGGACCGCCCTGCCCACACTCCGGGTCACGCAGAAGGAGATCCTCGATTTCGTCCTGAAGCATTTTGACGTGGGCGACGCCGCGGCGGTTCTCTACCGGCGCACGCTGGGGCATCCCGGAATCGAGACGCGGAACTTCGCGCTCTCCTCGCTGGAAGAATGTCTCGACACGAATCCCGACCACGTGGCCGCCCGCTTTGAGCGCACCGCCACGGACCTGGCCGGCGCCGCGCTCCGGCGCGCGATGGTGAACGCGGGCATCGATCCCGCGACCATTGATTTCCTCGTGGTCTCCACCTGCACCGGTTATGTGTGTCCGGGAATTTCCGCGCACGTGCTGGAGAGCGCGGGCCTGAGAAGCGACACCCGCGTCGCCGATCTGGTCGGCATGGGATGCGGCGCCGCGATCCCCGCGCTGGAAGCCGCATGCAATTTCATCGCGGCCCATCCGGGATCCACCGCGGCGGCGATCTCGGTTGAGATCTGTTCGGCGGCGCTGTTCTCGAATGACGAACCGGGCATCGTCGTTTCCAATTCCCTTTTTTCAGATGGCGCGGCCGCGCTCATCGTCCGGTCCGATGCGCCCATTTCGCATGAAATCAGGCATCCGCGCGTGCGTGGCTTCGCGTCGCAGACGCGACCCGAGTGGCGGGAAACGCTCCGGTTCAAAACGGACGGCGGCCGCCTGAAAAATATTCTCGGCCCCGACGTTCCAAAGCAAGCCGCTCTCGCGGTCTCTGAAGTTTCGGACGCGCTTCTGGCAGGCCGCTCGCGCGGCAACGTATCTCGCTGGATATTTCACGCGGGTGGCGCCAAGGTGCTGGACGCCATCGAGCAGCGGATGGCCCTCCCGCCCGTCGCGCTGGCCTCCGCCCGCGACGTTCTGCGCCAGTGCGGGAACATGTCGTCTCCCACCGTTCTGTTCGTGCTGAACGAAGAGAGCCGTCTTGCCGCACCCGGCGAACTGGCCGTCATGGCCGCTTTTGGCGCGGGCTTCACCGCGCACGGCGTTCTGCTGGAGTACTGACCGTGCTGGGACTCAGCCACCGCATCGACCGCCCCGAATTGATGGACACGGAAAAGTTCGACGACGCGGTGACCCGCAAGACCCTTTCATTCCTGGGATTCACCGCGCGACGTTTCGGCGGCGCGTCCGTCATCATCCGTCATCTCGCACAGTGGGCGAAGCGCTGGCCGAAGGGTCGCGAGATTTCCATCCTGGACGTCGGATGCGGCGGCGGGGAAATTCCGCTGGCCATTGCGTACTGGGCGGGTTCCCATGGGTACCGGGTGAAGATCCGCGCCATCGATCTCGTTCCGGAAATCGCGAACGTGGCTCGGGAAGCCTGCGCACCGTTTCCGGAAATCGATGTTCGCGTGGAAGACGCGTTTACGCTGCCGGGCCGGGGCGAGCGATTCGATTACGTCATCGCCTCACTCCTTCTTCATCATGTGCATTCCACCGAAACGGACCGCATCCTCCGGCTCTTCGACGCGCTCTCCCGCCGCGGCGTCCTTATCAGCGATCTGGAGCGGTCGCTTCCGTCGCTCATGGCCGTCACCGCGATCTCGTGGCTCGCCGGCAACGAAGTCGTGAGACACGACGGCCCCTTGTCGGTCCGGCGCGCGTTCCGCAAACACGAGCTCGACGTTCTGGCCGCCAGCGCGGGACTCCGCTACCTGAAATCGAGGAACGAGCCGTTCTTCCGCCTCAGCCTCGCCGGAGAAAAACTTTGAGCGTCACCGCCCTCGTCGTGGGGGCGGGACCCGCGGGTCTCAGCGCCGCGCTGGGTCTTCTCTCCTGCGGATTTGATGTGACGGTTCTCGAGGCGCAAAGCGACTGGAAGGGCCGCGTGTGCGGCGCATTCCTGAATCCCGACGCGGTCCGGAACCTCGCCTGGTGCGGGGGATTGGAGCGCGCCCGGGAACGCTCGGCGCCGACAGCGGCGGCGCAGCTTTTCGGGCCGCGCGGCGCGACCTCGACCGTATTAACCGCGCAGGATGGCGTCTCCGCGCTGGCGCTGTCTCGAACCGATCTGGAATCAATCCTCCGGGTTCGCGTCATGGACGGCGGCGGGAAAATTTTGACCGGCATCCGGGTGACCGGATACGGACGGGGAAAAGATGGCTGCACCGTGACGGCCCGGGACGCCACTTCGCAGGGCATCACGATGAACTCGGACACGCTCGTGATGGCGGACGGACGCTTCTCGCTCGCCGCGCACGAAAAGAAACCCGACGGCGGCTGGTACGGCTGGAACGCGACGTTCGAAAACCTGGGACAGTCACCCGGAACACTGGGACTTTATTTCACGACGCGCGGATATGTCGGCGTGATCACGTTTCCGGACGGATCCTCCAACGTCTGCGGGCTGGTGCGGCGCCGGCGCGGCATGGGGTTGTCGTGGGAATCGGTCTTCGATTCTTTTCGCCAGGGCAACACCGCGTTCGACCAGCTCATGACACCCGGCCATCAAATGACCGAGTGGCGCGGCGTCGGTCCGTTGCCCTACACGCTGAAACCCCGCCACGAGGAAGGCGTCATCCTGGCCGGCGACGCGGCGGGCGTGGGAGATCCCTTCATGGGCGAGGGAATTGGCCGCGCGATGGGAACCGGACCCCTTATCGCGGAAGCCTTCCGGCGCAACCCCGCGAACCTGAACACAATTTACGCGACGCTCTGGGCGGCCACGTACGGCCGCCGCTTCCGGCTGGGATGGCAATCCAGGATCATCCTGAACCGCCCCTGGTTGGCGGCGACGCTCCTCGATCCGCTCCTGCGAACATCGCTGATCAGCCGCAGCACGCGCCTCTTCCACCGCGGTGCCGGGTTTCCGGCCGCTGCTCCTTAATTGGTAAAAGACCACGATGGAACCCAAGAAAACCTATCACGTCCGCAATTCAGAAAAGTGCTACCGGTTCAAACCCGACGCGTTCGTTAATCACGCCCCGGGCCGTCCCGGCATCTACGAGCTCGTGACGTTTGACGCGGCCGGTACTCCGGCTGTTCTGTATGTCGGCGCCGCGTTCGACAAAACCATCCGCGCCTGCCTCGAGGGCCATGCGACCGGAACGCTGCCTCCCGCCGCCTCGGACCTGATGGCCAATCACGCCAATCTCTATTTTGATTTCCTGGATGAAATGGACGCCCGCTCCCGCGAAGACGCGCAGGACATTTACTGGTGGCTCGTCCAGAAACACAAACCCGCCTACAACGAGGGACCGGTGGCGAACTCCGGGCGCTTCGAGTCGATCGACGTCATCGAAGGCTAAGCAGCGTTCAGGCCCCGATGAGCAAGACCCGCATCCTCTTCCTCTACATGGTCCCGCAGACCGGGCACCAGAAAGCCGCGGAAGCCATCATGGAAGCGGCGTCGCAGATGGATCCACGCGTCGACTGCACCGGGATCGAAATTTCCAACCATACCTATCCGATCATCGGCACAGTCGTAAACCGCGTTTATCTTCAGATGCTGAAGCGCGCGCCGTTCATCTGGGAATACCTCTACGACAATCCGGAAATCGAGGAAGTCACGCGTGACGCGCGCGGCCTTCTGAATCTGGTGAGCTCGTTCCGCATCAAGAAACTTCTGAAGCAATACGCGCCTTCCGCGATCGTGTGCACGCAGGCCGTCCCCGCCACCGCGATGGCCGCCGCGAAACGCCGCGGCCTTCACAAGCTGCCCATCATCGGCGTGGTGACGGACTTCGGCGTTCACAGCTACTGGATCCATCCGGAAATCGATCTTTATCTCGTGGGCCATGAGGATGTGAAGAAAGATCTCATCGCCCGCGGCGTTCAGGAAAACCGCATCCGCGTCACCGGGATTCCGGTCCGCCCGCGGTTCGGTGAATCCATGGATCCCATCGAGGCGCGGCGCCGGCTTCGCCTTCATCCGGGCAAACCCACGCTTCTGATCATGGGGGGAAGTCACGGTCTCGGACAGATAGATGGCCTCGTGGACACGCTGCGCGCCGTTCCTGTGGATTACCAGTCCATCGTCGTCTGCGGCCGCAACCGCGCGCTGTTCAAGAAGCTTTCGCAGGCCACAAAGAATATTCCCGATTTCCACCTCTATGGATATTTCCGCGACTCCGCGCTGCTCATGAGCGCGGCGGACGTTCTCGTCACCAAACCCGGCGGACTCACCTGTTCCGAGGCCCTGGCGATCGGCGTGCCGATGATTCTCACCAACCCGATTCCGGGCCAGGAGGAACGGAACGTCCGCTTCCTGACGCGGCATCAGGTCGCGCGCGTTGCGCGTTCGACGGAAGAACTCACGCACGCGGTTACCGATCTCCTCCGCCATCCGAAAAAGGCGCAGCTGATGCGCCAGCGCTCGCGGCTCGTCGCACGTCCGTTTTCGGCCTGGGAATCCGCCCGCCTGATTTTTGAAACGATGAACCGGCGCCCGGGCTCTTCGTCCAAACGGTTCGGATTCTAACGAACGCCGTGCGGAATTTCGCGGCCACGGTTGGCGCCCTGATGATGGAACTCGCGCTGGGCGTAACACGTCTCCTGCCGATCCCGATCCGCCTTCCGTTGATCTCGCTTCTGGGGTTCCTGTTCGGCCGCGCGGCCAAGAAGATGCGTCTCGCCCTGATCGGCAATCTTCGGGATATTCTTGATTACGATCAGCCGCTCGCCGAGAAAACGGCAGACCGCGTGTTCCGCAACTTCGCGCTGACGCTTCACGACTTCTTCAACCCGAACGGAATCGTTCTCGAAGTGCCGGATCGCGACAAGCTGGAAGCTCTCCGCAAAACGCACGGCGGCGTTCTGTTCCTCACGTTCCATCTCGGCCACTGGGAGCTGGGTGCCCGCACGATGCAGCAATGGGGCTGGCCGGTGACCGCCGTTTACCAGCCGTACCGGAACGCGCGCTTCAAGCGGCTGATCGAGAACAGCCGCGCGCCCGGCGTTAATTTTCTACCCGTCGGCGGCAAGGCCGCGCGCGGCGTCCGGGAAGCGCTCAAGGCAGGCGACGTGGTGGCCATGCTGGGAGACCATCCGTTTGGTGAAGAGGGGGAACCCGTGAACCTGCTGGGTCACCGTGTGCTCTGGCCGCGCGGCCCCGTCATTCTCGCCGTGCGGGGCGGGACGCCCATTGTGATCGCCGCGATTGTCCGTGTCGGACGCCGCCGCTACAAGGCGCTGGTTGAAGACGCCCTCATTCCCCGGGACGCGACGCTGGCCGAGGTGGATCGTCTTGTTCAGGAAGTCGCGGACAAATTTGGTAAGGTGCTCGCACGGCATCCGACCCAGTGGTACCGCTTCCAGCCCTTCGAAATCGTTCCCGATCCGTCGAAAGCTGTTTAGCCGATCAACCGCCGATTCATTGACAGGTCGTGTACAATCAGTCTCCGCCGTTTTTTTTCGGGGTGTAGCTCAGTTGGTAGAGCGCTTGGTTCGGGACCAAGAGGCCGCAGGTTCAAGTCCTGTCACCCCGATTCTTTTTTCCCGCCGCATCCTTCGGAGTATTTGCCCCATTCCTTCCTTGTTGTTATGCTAACCGCACAAACATGAAAGACAGCCTCGATCCAGTCACACTTTATTTTCAGGGAATCAAAAATCTTCCTCCGATTTCGAAGGAAGATTTCGAACCGCTCTGGAAAGCCGCCGGCAAAGGCGACAAGGTCGCCAAGAAGCGTCTCATCGAAGGCAACCTCCGGCTCGTCATCCCGATCGCGAAAAAATATTACCGCCCCGGCGTCGACTTCCTTGACCTGATCGAAGAGGGAAACCTCGGCCTCATGCACGCGGTCGAGAAGTTCGACTACACCCGCGGCTTCCGCTTCTCCACCTACGCCGCGTACTGGATCGAACAGGCCGTCCGCCGCGCCATCGACGAACAGTCGAAAACAATCCGCATTCCGCCCCACGCCTGGGAAGCGCTCCGCAAATGGCTCAAGCAATGGGACCAGCTCCACGGCACCTTCGGCCGCGACCCGACACTCGCCGAAATGGCCAAGAAGCTCCATCTTTCCGCCCGTCAGATCCGCGGCGTTCTCGATGCTGCCGAGGCCGCGCGCGGCCTTGAAAGCCTCGACACGCCGCTCGATGACGACGAAGATTTGTTCATCAAGGACGTCGTCGCTGAATCGAAAGAAATGGCACCCGACTTTGTTCTCGGCGAAGTCCGCATGAAGGACGAAGTCGAAAAGGCTCTCGCGAAAGTGGGAGAGCGTGAACGCCAGATCCTCGAGATGCGTTTCGGCCTGAACGGCTTCGAGCGCATGACGCTCGAAATGGTCGGGAAGAAACTTAAGCTATCACGCGAACGTGTTCGCCAGCTTGAAGAGCGGGGCCTCCAGCGCCTCCGCCGCGCCGCCCAGCGCATGGGCCTGATCTGACCCAGGACATGGCGCCGATCGCAGTCGACGGGCTCAAGAGCCTGATCCGTTCCGTTCCCGACTTCCCGAAACCCGGCATTGTTTACCGCGATATCACGACGCTTCTCAGCAACGCGGAAGCTTTCCAGACCTCCATTGATCTCCTCGCGGCGCACTTCATGGACAAAGCCATCACCAAGGTTGTCGGCATTGAATCCCGCGGCTTCGTCACCGCCGCGCCGCTCGCCTACCTTCTGGGCGTCGGATTTGTCCCGGTTCGCAAGAAAGGAAAACTTCCTTATAAGACGAATCTGATCAGCTACCAGCTTGAGTACGGAACCGACTCGCTTGAGATTCACGAGGATGCTGTCGTGAAAGACGAACGCGTCCTCGTGGTCGACGACCTGCTGGCCACCGGCGGAACCGCAAGCGCTACCTGCGCGCTCGTTCGCAAAAGTGGCGCGAAGGTTTCCGGTGCAGCTTTTCTAGTAGAACTATCCGACCTCAAGGGACGCGACCGCCTCAGCGGCGTCGACGTGTTTTCCCTGATTACCTTCCCATGAACGTTTGTGGCTTCTTCGCCCCCGTAGCTCAATTGGAAGAGCGGCTCCGTCCTAAGGAGATGGTTGGTGGTTCGATTCCGCCCGGGGGTATTCACTCATGAGCCGCAACGCCGACCTTAAAGAAAACATTCTCGCCAGCCAGCTGGAACGCTTCCTCGTGTGGGGGATCGAACGAAAGGTTCAGGTCCTCACGTCCGTTGGCGTCGCCGTCGCCGCCGTTCTGATCGGCAGCGTGTTCGCGCTTCGCCAGTCGCAGACGCACGAGCAGTCACGAACGCAGATCGCCTACTCGCAGGCGCTTCTGAGCCAGGGCAAATACGCCGAAGCCGCGAAAGCGCTCGACCAGGCTCGCAAGCTTCCAATGGATCAGGACACCGCGCGTCTTTCTTCCTATCTTCGCGGCGTCGCTGCATTCGGCCTCGGCAACGCAGACGAAGCCATACCGCTCTTCAATGAAACCCTCAGCCGGAGCACCGGTCATCCGATCCGGCCTCTGGCGCTCTCCGATCTCGGCGCCGCGTACGAGCAGAAGAAGGACTTCAACGCCGCCGTGCGCACCTACACGACGTTCATGACGGACTACCCCGATAGTTTCCTCGCGCCGCGCATCATGCTCGCGCTGGGCCGCACCCAGTTCCTGTTCGGAAATCAGGAGGACGGGAAGAAGACGCTCGACCGTCTTCTCGATCTCTACCCGACTTCAGAATGGGCTGAAAATGCGCGCCGTTTGATAGACAAAAATAAAATTCGTTGATACACTCCGACCAGTTTTAAGAAGTTGTTTTTAGGATTTCGGCCGCAAGGTTGAAGAGCTAAATCAACTCCTAAGGGGGAAAGAAATAGATGAAAAAGGTCATGGCACTTGCTGCCATTGCTCTCTTGGCCTCAACTGGCGCGCACGCGCTTGTCGGCCTGGAGGGATTATCGTGGGATGGATCACTTGAAGTTAGCGGTTTCTCTGCTAACAACGAGTCGGATAGCAACTCGTACGGCTCGTCCGGTTTCGCAGACACACCGGATCATCGTGGCGGAGCGAACACCCGGGTTCGGGTGGGCGTTAACGCGGATGTTACCGAAGATGTGAAGGGTCGCATCGAGTTCACGCGCACCGGCCGTCAGTACGGCACCGGCGCGACGACACTCACCAGCGAACAGGGCCTCATCAAAGTGCAAAACGCATACATTGACATCGACAAGCTGTGGTGGGGCCTCAACGCCCGCCTCGGACGCCAGTACGTCGGAGCTCCGGGCGATCTCGTCTGGCGCGTTGGTCCGCTGGAAGACGATGCAATGTCGGTCAATGCGATTGATGGTCTCTCGATCACCCGGAATTGGGACTTCATAGGCTTCAACGTGTTCACCGGTAAGGCCTCGGAGGATGAATCTTCCGTTGGTGATACCGACACGAACGACGTTACCGGAGCCGGCGACATCAACGTCAGCGCCATCCATGCTTGGCTTCCGACCATCCTGCCCGGTGGCAAGATCTGGCTCGGACTTATCAACGGTGTGGACAACAACGGTGCCGCTCAGGGTGCGAACCGGCTGAACATCGGCCGCGTTGGCGCCAACGGTGGCATTCTCGAAAACCTTCTGACCTACCGTGCTGAGTTCCTTCAGGACATGGGCCAGAACAAATCGGGCGCCACGAAAGTCAAGTACAAGGGCAGCGCCCTTGACCTCGGACTCGGCCTGAACGTTCCGGAAAACAGAGTCGGATCAATCGGCATCGCTGCCGACTACGACTGGGCTTCCGGCGACGACAAAAAGGGCAACAACGAAGACAAGTCCTTCCGCGACCTCAATGCAATTGGTCTCAACGCTTCCGATCGCTACTTCGGCGAAATCTGGGGCAAGAGCAATGCGTTCGGCGGCGGCGGAGCGGCCTTCGGAAACGGCCTCGACACTGGCTCGCAGAGCAATGGGTATCAGATCATCCACCTGGATGCGACTCTGAAGCCGGCCTTCGCGACCAAGACCTGGTGGAAAATTGACTTCTTTGACCTTGGTGCAGACAAAGGCAAAGATTACGGACGGGAATATGACTTCACGGCTGGCTACAAGCACACGGACAACGTGGGCTTCGAAGCGGGCTACGGTCTGTTCCATACCAACAAGGACCTCGTCGCCGCTGGCGTGTCGAACAAAGACACGACCAAGCTGTTCGGCAAGGTCAAAGTTAAGTGGGGCGGCTCAGCGTCCTAATAAGACCTGGCTAACCAGACAGGTTTCAGAGGAAACCCCTCCGTCCCGAAAGGGCGGGGGGGTTTCTTTTTTTCATCCGGGATTTTTTCTTGTCGCTCTCGGGGGCGTCTGTTACAATCCCACCTTCAATGAGCGCTCGATTCCAATCCTCTCGCATTCTTCTCACCGCGGCCCTTCTTCTTTCTCCCGCCGTTTCGCGGGCCGCGAACTCTCTCTCTCTTGGCGCCGACTATCTCCTGCGCGGCGTAACTGTGCAGGAGCATGACAAGGACACGAAGACGCTGGCCTACTACGATCAGCGTCTCAGCGCCTATCTCATCACCGATTTGAGCAAGGACGTGGAAGCCACGGTCCGCGTGCAATCCATTTCACCGTGGGGCTACGAATCATCCAGCACCACCCTCGGCTCACGCTACCCGGACGACACGGGCAAGCTCTGGGTCCAGAACGCGTTCCTTCGCCTTCCGAACATATGGGGAGACCGCGTGGTCGCGACCGTGGGACGCCAACCGATCAAGTGGGGAGACGGCCTGATTCTTTCCGACGACGATTTGGGTTTTAACGCCCTTCGGCTCCAAGTGAAGAGCCCGTGGCGATGGCTGCCGATCGACCTGGATGGATTCACCGCGAAGATCAGCGAGTCGCTGCAGGGATCGAAGGACACGGATCTACACGGGGCAAGCCTCGGATTTGATCGCAACTTCTGGCGCTGGGACCTGGTCGGCCTATGGGAGAAGAACGGAACCCCCGGCGACTTTCAGGCAGGCTCAGAAACACAGACGGTGACCGCCTCCAAACTGGACCGGATCATTTACGGTGCGCGCTTCCGCGTGAACCTGCGCGACGCTTACCTGAAGGGCGAATATTACCAGCAGGGCGGATCGGTTCGCCGCGCGGGCGGAAAGGACATCAATCTGAAAGGTTCAGCCTATGCCTTCGGCCTCGGCGGGAAGCAGAACACCTCGAAGTTCTGGGGACGCTTCGGCGCTCAGCTCGACTACGTCGTGGGTTCCGGAGACGATCCGAAGACCACGGGTGATGACGAAGCCTTCCGGGCGCCGTTCGCGACGCGCTGGAACGGCCTGGAACGCACCGGCATGGGCAAATACGCGGCGGCCACGTTCTCGGACATCCGTTCATCGACGTCGCCGTTCTCTTCGGTGAACTCCACCAACACCGGCCTCGATCCGGGAACGTCCGGAATCCAGACCATCCATTTTGGAATCGAATCCACCCCATGGTCGCAGTGGACGTTCCTGTTCGACTACTTCACCTACAAAGCCGACCGGACGCTATCGGCAAAGAAAGACCTGGGAACCGAATTTGACTATGCCGCCGTCTACCGCTATTCCGGCCTCGTGACACTGAGGGGGAATTACGCGCTCTTCAATCCGAAAGGGGGCCGGACAAACGAACAGAAGGCCCATCTCGGATCCCTCGAAGTCGATCTCCGCTTCTAAACCGCCTTCCGCTCTAAGCCCTCGGGTGGGCCTTCTCGTAAACCTTCCGCAGCCGTTCCGTCGTCACGTGAGCGTAGATTTGTGTCGTGGACAGATTCTTATGTCCCAGCATCTCCTGAACGCTCCGCAGATCGCAACCCGCGTTTAGAAGGTGCGTAGCGAACGTATGCCGGATCACGTGCGGACTGACCGGCCGTGACAAACCGGCCTTCTTCGCGGCCGCCAGAATGATCATGTGCATGGCCCGGGACGTGAGCCGCTTCTTCAATTTCAGATTCTGGAAAAGGGGAAATGCCTGGGCCGCCGGCGCGCTGATGGAATCACCACGAAGCTTCAGATACTCCTTGATCGCGGTCAACGCGGCGCCGCCCACCGGAATGATGCGCTCCTTGTTGCCCTTGCCCACCACGCGAACCGTTCCATTCCAGAAGTCGATATCGCCGATGTTCAGACCTTCCGATTCCGCGACCCGAAGACCCGAAGAATAGATCAGTTCCATCCAGGCGCGGTTGCGGGACTGGGCCAGGGGGTGGGGAACTTCGCAGATCGCCACGATGATTTTCTGGACCTCTTCAGGGGACAGGAAATTGGGCAGACGTCGTTCGCGCCGCGGCGTGGCCAGATTACCGGCCGGGTTCTCTTTCAACGTTCCCGTCACCATCATGTGCTTGAAGAAAGACCGGAGCGAAGCCGTCTTTCGGATGACCGAAGCATTGGCCAAATTCCGGGCCCGGATGGACGCCAGGAAAGTTCTCAAAACGACCCGGTCAACCGAGTCCAGGGCCACGTTCCGGGACTTCAGAAACAGTCCAAAAGCGGCCAGGTCGGCGGCGTAAGCCCGGATTGTGGACGGCGACGAATGCCGCTCCCGAAGCGTCTTCAGAAAGTGAGTGACCTGCAGTTCGAATTCCATTCCGTTTAACCTACCTCATTCAGCCATTTCAGAGAACCAGATCGACCGTGTTTCCAGGAGTTATCCCCAGGTTTATACCACTTCCGATAACAAATATTATGTATCTATAATACCTAAAAGAACCCTTCTTAAGAACACCCCATCCGATCTCATACTTCGTCCACTTACCAATAAATATCAGTGCTTTTCACAGTAGAAACAGAATTTGTTTCACTATTTTAAAGTTGGCAGTGTTGGCGTGTACGACGGAGAACGATTGGGCTATATCACAGGGGATGCCCAAAGTCGGCAAATCGAATTTCTCCCCACTCCAGATGGGGACTGGAGAGGGCTCCTGTGAAAACAGATGAAGAGGTGGGTTAGGTCCTGGCCCGGGGTCTCGAAAGGTCGATTTTCAAAGGAGCATTTTGAGGGTATCCAGGTATACCCCAAACGCGATTTCAAAAACGGGCCGGACCGGCCTCGAAAGGCCGAAAATCAAAAGAGCGTTTCCACGGTATCTGGATACCCTCAAAACGCTCTTTCAAAAGCCGGACGTTGGCCGATCAGGGAACGCGGGAACAGGAAGGAAGGGAGTGCCTACGAAAGGCGGGGCTGGAGGCTGGCTGAAAAAGGGTCAGGCGGGGTCGCGAAGCAAAATTCCGATGCCGACCCCCAGATAACCCGAGAGGATCACGATCGGACTGAGGAAACTGGCCCAATTGATGCCGGCGGGATCAGAATGAGACAGGATCCAGAAGCCGGTCGCGGAGGCCAGCACACCAGCAGCGACCATTTTTCGGCCGCGACGTGAGATGAGTGGGGAGTGGGGGGAGGCGGGGACCGCAGCCTTCTGATTCCCCCGTTTTTTTTCTTTCCCCCCCGCCATCAGCGGAGGGCCGTCTTAACGCACTTGGGGCAGCGACCGAAAATTTCATGGCGGTGGAACACGGGGACGAATCCCAGTTCCTTGCACTTCTTTTCCTGGATCTTTTCGATCTGCGGCCATTGGACTTCGCGGATCGTTCCGCACTCCGTGCAGATCAAATGATCGTGATGCGGGCGCTCATACTTCACTTCGTAGCGCGGCTTGCCATCAGAAGAGGTCACGCGGTCCACGAGCGCGCACTCTTCCAGCATCTTCAACGCACGGAAAACGGTGACCTTGCCGATGCCCTTCCCTTTCAGCGACTTGTAGATCTCGTCCATGCCCACGTGATGGTTGGACACGAGCAAGTACTCCAGGATCAGGTTGCGCTGCTGGGTCATGCGCATGCCTTTCTTCTGATGGTATTCCTGGAACAGCTGACGGATGCGATCGGCGTAGCCAGGGCGGCCCGCCACCCATGTCGGGAAATATTCGAGTTCGTCCGGGGTTCCTGTCTCGCGGCTCATGGGGTGATTATAGTTTTAAACGACCACAGCTGGTTACCAGCTGAGCGGAGTCCCGATGCGCAAATAGTAACCCGGCCCGACGGACATGACTCCGTTGATCTGCGAGAGCGCGAGGCCGATGGCGGTACCGAACACCGCGTGCGCGAGAGAGATCGGGATCAGGTGGCGGTGGGCGCGGAAGATTTTTGTGAAGACGACCGCCGAAACGAACGTGACTGTCATGAGAACCGGATTCGGCAGGTGCGCCATTGCGAAAAGGAGGGCATTTATCCAGGGGATAAGATTCGTTTTCTCGTCGAGCGCGTCCTCCAGACGGTTGGTCACGAAGCCCAGCATCGCGTACTCCTGCGCAAAGCTCCAGAGTGGGTAACCAGCAACCTCGAAGAGGGCGTTCCACGGAGCGAAGAAACGGTTCTTCCAGGCGAAAAAGGAAAGCGGAATCAGCAGCGGAACGCAGACGACGAGAACCGCTCTCAGGCAGGGCCAGAACTCCGCCGGCGAGAAACCGACGCGGTGACGCGTATCGCCGTGGAAAAAGTTCGACGCGACACAGATCCCGACGAGAAGTAGCGCCACGAAAAGGATGCCAGGCCGCAGCTTGTCTCCGCACCAGATCGTCGCCATCGCGAGAACATAGAACGCGGCGATCTCGGCAACACTGATCCAGCGCACGCGCCCGTTCATCGGCCCCACAGGGATTCGATCCACCGGCACGTGAATCCCCCCGCGACGCCCGCCCACGTTCCCAGCAGCGTTCCCGCCACCGCCATCAGGACGCCGACCGACGCCGATCCAGGCCGGTAGGCTTCCGCCACGATGGGCGCGCTGACGGCGCCGCCCACGTTCGCCTGGCTCGCCGTGGCGGCAAGATAGAGGGGCACGCGGAACAGTCGACAGAAGAAGAGAAGCAGAACCCCGTGCGCCAGGAGCACGGCGATTCCAAAAAGGATGTAGACCGGCGCTGTGGCCGCCGCATGCAGTTCTGTACGCGCGCCAATGGCCGCCAGAACGACGTACAACGCGATTCCACCCTGGTTGGAGGCCCCGGCGCGCTCGAGGCTTCTCAACGGTGTTAACGCGCCCAGAATCGCGATTACGGTGGCGAGAAGAAGCGTCCATCCGGTCGCGGGCACCGCGGGAACGGCCTGCGCCACCGCCTTGCCGAAGGTCGCGCAGACGAGTGCCACCAAGGCCGCCACCACCAGCGGCATCCATCGGGGCCAGACGCTCCTGTACGTCGATTCGTTCTCTATGCGGGCCGGCGCCGCCTCTTCGGAAACGTTTCGGTCGAATTTTTTCTGAATGGCGGGCCCCAGGAGAAGCAGCGCCAGCCATCCATAGGAAAGCAGTGTGTCGACAATAATCAGCGGCGCCAGATCGCCGTCAGGCATCCCTAAGATTTCTTTCACGGCCACCATGTTCGCGCTGCCGCCAATCCAGGTTCCGAGAAGCGCGCCCGCGCCTTTCCAGGAATCCGCCGGGAGCCAGTGGCTGAACAGCGCATGACAGCCGATCATCGAAACCCACATGGTTCCGGCGGCCAGCGCCATCGCGATGGAGGCGTTGCGTCCCAGACGGACGAGTTCCGTGACGGGCGAACCGACAAGCATGAGGAAAATGGCGGCGGGCAGAACGTAGGAAGAGATGAACTTGAAGGTCGCGGCGTCCTGCGGAACGATGCCGGAGATTCCGCAGAGAATGGAGAAGAGATAGATCCAGAATGGTTCCGGAACGAGCCGGCCAATGGATCGGGTGAAAGGTTTCGTGAAGGCGAAGCGGACGCCAAGAACCACACCGCCCACGATCGCGGCGGCCCACAGGTTGCGCATCAGCGGATCAACCCCGCGGGTAAAACTTCTTCCAAAGGTAGTACACCGGAATCCCCAGAACGAAAACGCCGATCCCGATGGGGCCGTAGATTCCGCGCTGAAGAATTTTCGCGTACAGCATTCCGAACGCGACCAGCACATAGAGGGCCGGGACGAACGGATATCCCCAGCACTTGTACGGCCTGGGTTGATCGGGGCGCTTCCAGCGGAAAACGAACAGCGACAGAACCGTCATCGCGCCAATGATGACGAGCGGTACGGAGACGAACGCCAGCATGTGATCGAAATCCCCGATCACGAGAATCAGGAAACAGGCCCAAAGTCCTTCGAACCAGATCGCGCCGCTGGGCGTTCCGTGCTTCTCATGAACCACGCCGGTGAATTTGAAAAATAGTCCATCACGTCCCATCGCGAACGGCGTGCGCGGGTTGGTCAGCAACGTCGCGCTGAGGCAACCGAGCACGGAGGTGGCGACGAGCATCTGGACGACGCGTGCCGCGCCGGGGCCGAACATGTTGGCGGCGGCGATGTGCGCGACCGTGTCCGATCCAAGAAGATCCTTGAGCGGGACTGCGTAAAGGTAGACCGCGTTCATCAACATGTAGATCGCCGTCGTGATCAGCGTGCCGATGATCATGGAGAGCGGGATGAGCCGTCCGGGGTTTTTCACTTCTTCGGCCACGATGACCGTCGAATTCCAACCGGAATAAGTGAACGCCATCGGAACGAGCGCGGCCAGGATGGCGGCCAGGGCCCCCGTCGTGTCGCCGGAAAAGAACGGGTGGAACGTGGACGCGTCCCCCTTTCCGATCGCGAATCCCAGGAACACGAGCCCGGCCATCGCGACGACTTTCAGAGACGTGACCGCGTCCATGATTCCGGCGCCCAGCTTCAGGTCACGGGCGTTCAGGAAAGTCAGCACGAGAATGACGGCGATGGAGAAGATTTTTGCGGTCCAGCTTCCACCGGCGATGCCGAGATACTCCGCGAACCCAAGCGCCAGGAGGGCGATCGTTCCGGCGGTGGTGACCAGCGAATACGCCCAGCCGTAAAGAAACGCCAGCAGATCGCCGTAGGCTTCTTTCAGGAAAACATAGTTGCCGCCGGCCTTCGGGAACATCGCGCCGAGTTCGGCGTAGGTGAGTGCGCCCGCCATCGTCATCAGGCCGCCGATCAGCCACGCGGTGAGCACCCAACCCGCGGAGGGAAGTCCCTTCGCGATTTCACCGGGCGTCGTGAAGATGCCGACGCCGATGATGTTGCCGATCACGAGAAGGACGCAGGTGAAAAGGCCGAGTTCGCGTTTCAGTTCTTTCATTGGTCTTCGAAAAGCGTACCAAAGTAGATCACGCTGTTCCCCACCTTTGCGCCAGATTTCAGCTCCGTCATCGGAACGCCGAAGCGCTGCTCGATCGGAATTTCACGAACCACGTCCCCGCTCTGCGGCGCTTCGAGGATAAGGCCCTTGCCGGAATAAAAGCCGACGTGCGAGATCTTGTCCGGATGTTCCGCCGGGGCCAGAAAAATCAGATCGCCTTCGCGGATCTGCGTGGCGGAAATGGGCCGCGCTTTCATGAACTGCTCGCGCGCGTCGCGCGGCACGACAATTCCCGCCTGGCGGAACGACCAGTTGACGAGACCCGAACAGTCGACGCCCGTGACGGTGCGAACCTGATTCCCATCATGCAGGGAACGGCCGCCCCAGAGATACGGCATGCCCAGGTGACGCCGGGCGGCGGCCAGAACCTGCTGACGAAGCGCCACTCCGGTTTCCGTCGAACGAACCAGCTCGGATTCTTTGGAGAGATCGGTGGTGAGAGACGACATTTCAATCCAGCCCGGATAACCTTCCCACACGCCGTGGTGCGTGTACTCCGGCTGCTGCGGGCACTCGACGCGCGCCCAGCCGCGCTGCTGCTCGAGAACGACGACGGGCTCGCCGCGAATCACCTGCGTTTCCTGATCCGGATCCTGAACGTATTGACCCGCGTGCTTGCCCGGTTTGGAGCGAACGTCGGCGACGTCCACCGCCACGATCATCACCCGGCCGGCGGGCCCGTGCTTCGGAGCGGCCGCGCAACCCGCGAGGAAAGCGAAGCCGATCAGCGCGAGCGCGCGCTTCACCGGCCTTCCTGCGTGAGGAGCTGATAAATGGAATCGACGATGGACTCCGCGACGAGGGCCTGATGCTTCGGGCTCGTGAGACGCTCCTCGTGTTCGGGAATGATCAGGAATCCCATCTCCATCAGAAGAGACGGCATTGTGGTGGTGCGGCAAACCGCGAGGTTGGAACGCCAGAGGCCGCCGTCCCGCATGCCGGCGCGCGCGCCGTAATTGCGATGGACAATTTCCGCGAACCGCTGGCTCTGCGGATGGAAATAGTGAACGCTGAATCCGTCAGCGTCTTTCGGGTCCGTTCCTTCCGGAACGGCGTCGCAATGCAGGCTCACATACAGGTCCGCGCGCTGGCGCCACGCGCTCTGCACGCGCTCGTCGAGCTTCAGCTCTCGCGTTCCATCCTGAATCATCACGACCTGCGCGCCGCGCTTCTCGAGCGTTTGCTTCAGGACCGTCGCCGCCGCGAGATTCACGGACGCCTCCGTGTTCCCCCAGGGCCCGATGGTGCCGAAGCTCAACGGGGAATGGCCCGCGTCCACGGCAACGCGAAGACCGCGCAGCGACGGCGGACGCCCGAATAGCACGGGCTTGTGCCGAATTTCAAGAATCAGCGTGTTCCCTTCGTAACGAACGTCGTAGCCCCAGCCGTTCTTCTGGTGCGTCCGGATATCGAACACGACCGTCGAAGGATCGCTCTGGAACCAGTTGATTTCGCGAACGACGGATTCAGCGCTGATGTAGCGGATGCGATCGGTGTCGGCCACGACACCATAAAGCGTCAACCGCAGCACGTGTGGATCCACCGACTGCTCGATGCGGTGCAGGTGTCGGTACTGGAGCGGAATTTCAATGATGGTCGAAACCGTGCTGGCCGTCACGCGGATGTTCCGCGACGTGCTCTTCGAGGGAAGCGTTCCGGCGGGAAGTTCAGTTACCGTCGAGCGCTTCACCCAGCCCTGGTCCGCGCCATTCACGGACACGCGCAGGAAATCGCCGGACTCGCCCGTCACTTCGAAACGAACGCCGGAGAGCGCGAACAGGTTGTAGCCAAGATCGGAATCCGGACCGGTCAGGAGAATGGAATCTTCCTTCAGTTCAATGAGGCGCGGCGTTTCCCGCCGCTGCACGATAACCTCGGTGTCGATTTTCTTGGTGAGCTTTTTTCCATCCGCGCGCTTGAGATAGAAAACGATGGGTTCGTGATCGAATTTATCGCCCGGCTTGATCGTGTACTGGCCGCGGTAAATGCCGCCGACCGACCGCCCCTGCTGCTCTTCCATCGGAATCGGATGATCCTGGTTCGCGAACTTGAAGGATCCTTCGCCGCCCGGCGCGCCCTGGAATGAAACATCCAGCGCATCGCCCGCCCGAACCACGCGCCGAACGCGCGGCGACAGCGGCAGGATATCCTTGCAGTCCGGTGCCAGCGACGTCGCCGGATGATCCACGTTCACGTAGCGGATCACGGTCGTCGACGAGACGCCGTCGTCCGCGACGGCTTCAATCTTGAAATGTCCTTCTTCGAAGGGAATCATCGCGAGGAATCCGCCGTTCGTGTGCGGTTTGACGGTGATGCCGTTGATGGTCAGCGTCGCGGTCGCCGGGAGCACGCTTCCGAAAACAAAAGATTGTTTGACCGCGCCGATGGTCGCATTTTCGTACGGCTGAACGATCCGGAGATACGGATCCGCGCCGGCCAGGGTGGCGGCGCCGAGTAGCGTCAGGGACAGAAAAAGTTTCTTGATCATGGGGCTATTGTACCAGCGCCGGGAGCCTAAAAGTTCGGGCCCAGAGTGATGTACCAGACCTCGGAGCCGTCGGTCGTGCGCTTGGCCCAGGTGATACCGAAATCCAGTTTGTAGGTCTGAAGAATGAAGGTCGGCCAGAAGACGCCGGCGCCGGCGGAATTCTTCATCCGGCCCACCCGGTACGCGCGCCGCTCGGCCTGACTGTCCCAGCCGTAGGCGGCGTCGTCAAACATCGAGATGTAGGCCGCCTTGAAGAAGAAATCCGGGAAGAGCCATTTCGTTCGCGTGTTCAGATACTTCACCCGAAGCCGCAGCTCGCCGCTTCCCATGAGCACGTTGGTCTTCTTGTTCTCATCGGAATTCGATAACCCGCGCACGCGGTCGGATCCACCGATGCGAAACACCTGAGGATTGGGGCCCATGGACCGCCCGTACATGAAGTGGCCCGCGAACGTACTCTCGCGCGGCAATGGGACGTACTGTGTTCCCTCCAGGAATCCCGACCGGTACCGCTGGTTTCCACCAAGCGCGATGACGCCCTGCTGATACACGAGGCTGAGGCGACGCCCGCGCACCGGAACCAGGTAGCGGCCCGTCACGGTGTCGTTCGCAGCACCTGCGAACACGTAGCGGTCCTGAATGTACTGCGGATCGAAACTGTTATCGACGAACACGTCCTTGCGATGGGTCGTCCCAACCCCGGTGGTCACGGAATTAACCCGGTCCAGCGGATAGGTCATGGCCGCCACGCCATCGATCTCGTGCCGCTGCTCGTCCTGGTTGTAGTCCTTGTAGTAGCGCGAAGCCTGACCGCCGATGGTGAATTGCGGCCGGTATTTCGCGAAGGTGTAGAACGCGGACACGTTGTAGAAATCGGAGCCCGACGCGAACTGTGCCTGCTGCTGGAACACATGGTCACCAAGCATGTCCGAATACTGCCAGTAGTAAACCGCCGCGAGACCGCCTTCCGTCGAGTACAGGAAGAATGGGATGAACAGGTCGGTAGAACCCTTGAACCGGTATTTCGTCGCGGGCCCTTTGAAGAGCGTCGAATCGGACCGTTCGGGCCATGCGGCGACGACCTTGTTTCGACGCGGCCCCAGAAGATCGTCCTCGGATTCTTCCTCCGACTTCGGTTCTTCCGCCTTCGCCACGGAGGAGGATGCCTTCAGATCCCAGGTCCCTTCGTACACCTGGCGCTCGCCCTTGTCGAAAGCGACAAAGAAAAGTTTGTTCGCCGCCGCGCTGTAGCGCGGCGAGTTCGCGCCGCCCACCATGCGGGTCATCCGTTCCGGCTTCGACTCTCCGGGATGAAGCGCGAAAAGATCGGCGCCCATCCATCCGTCCTCGTCGCGGTCACGAACGAAGAGAAGCGTCCCGTCCGGCAGCAACGCCGGCTCGGTTTCTTTTCCGACGAGCGAAACCGTCTGCTCGACGGCGAGCGAGTCGATATCGATCGTGAAGATGTCCCGGCCCGCGGGTTCTTTCCCATCGGCCGTGAGGACTTCTCCGGAGAACAGGACTTTCTTTCCGTCGGGATAGAAGGAGGGCGACGCCTCGTATTGCGGCGTGTTCGTAAGCCGCTTGACTTGGTGCCCCTTGCGATCGATCAGGAAGAGATCGGTATAGCCGTCGATCAACGCGGTGCAGACGAGGACGTCGCTGTCCACGGGAGAAAATTCCGCGCTCCGGATCTGGTCGAACGGAACCTTGATGCGTTTCAACTTGTGACGCTTCAGGTCATAGAGAAAAAGGAAATCGCGCTGCACTTTCTCACCGCAGAAAGCGACCCAGCGGCCGTCCGGCGAAACGCTGATACCATGGCTGTCCACGTGGATGTTTTCGAACTGGCTCCAGTCGATGCCGATGAGCGGGTGATCCGCGCCGGAGGCGATGTCGTGTTCGAACACACGCGTAACGCCGTCGCGGTCGGATATGTAATAAAGCGTTTTTCCGTCAGGAGAAATGGCGGGCGCTTCATTGAACTGAGGGATGCTGTCGCGCGGCGTGAGACGGCGCCCATAGGATTCCGGGCCGCTCGCGCGCGCGATGGCGTCGGCCAGCTTGTCGTTGATCCACTCGTGAAACCGGAAATTGAAGCGCTCGAGATCGAAGTTGTCCTGATTGCCCGCGATCACATCGCCCAGTGCGGACGAGATGTCGAAGCGCTCGCGCATCGCGGCCAGAAGGCTGTGGAGCTTGTCCTTCCCGTACTCATCCACGAGGAAGTCGATCGCGATCTCACCGGTTTTGTATCCCAGCGTCACCTGATTTGGTTTGAGGTGGCTGAACCCGTGAAGCTCAGCCAGGTCCGGGAGCACGTTGTGCGCGACCGCGTCGCGGATCACCACGGCGGTCGTCGGCTCATCGATGTCACCCGCGCCGTATTCGGACATTCCTTCCATCATCCAGAGCGGATAGAACGGCGACTTTACCACGAGCTGGACCGACCGGAATGGGCCCGCATAGAGCATGCTGAACTCCACCACGTGCGTGAACTCGTGGTAGATCACATGACGAAGCCATTCTTCGGAACCATCGTTGAAAATGAGAAGGCGGTTCTTGAAGGCTTCCGTCACGCCGCCCGTGCCTTCGCCGATCGGAACAATGTTCGTCTGCTCGAACCGGTTGTGATCGGAATACAGGAAGAACGGCGTGCGCGTCGGGACGAAATGCTGGAAGTCTTTTCCCACCGACTGCCACGC